>SECS01000030.1 GCA_004211435.1 Novosphingobium sp.
TGGTGACCCCTACGAGAATCGAACTCGTGTTTCAGCCGTGAGAGGGCCGCGTCCTAACCGCTAGACGAAGGGGCCATATGCCGACACCGACCTATCGCCTTGCACCGGAAGGAGCAAGAAGATGGTGACCCCTACGGGAATCGAACCCGTGTTTCAGCCGTGAAAGGGCCGCGTCCTAACCGCTAGACGAAGGGGCCGTGTCAGCTAGTGCCGACGGCAGGCCGCGCAGATAGGCAAGGCTTTCCCGGGGGTCAAGCCCACTTGTCGAGTTTGTTTCACTTGGGTGAAATTGAACCCGCGCGAACGGGTCAATCGGCCCAGGCAGCGTCGTCCAGATGAAGCTCGGCGGAGGGGCGACTGCCCCAGTCGTCGATCTTGGCGCGGCCCGCCAGCCAGAGCTTGCGACCCGACGATCCGTGGAGCAGCGCCTGACCCATGTCGCTTTCCGCCGCGCGAAAGGCGATGGCTTTGAAACTTGCACCGTCGTCGCCCCGAGCGATCACGCGGACATGGTCGGTGCCGACGAGATCGGCCTTCACCAGCCGTACGGGGCCCACCGCGACGCGCGGTCCCGGCCAGCCCATGCCGTACGGCCCGGCGCTCTCAAGCGTGCCGACCAGTTCAGGCGTGAGGCCGCCCGGCGTCACGGCGAGGTCGAGCAACAGCGCTTGCGACCGTATCGCCGAGGTGATCGCATTGCCCAGCTTCGCGTCGAACCAGTCGGCCAGGGCACCGAGCTTGTCGGGCGCGATGGTCAGACCCGCGGCCATGGCATGGCCGCCGCCGGCGACGAGCAGCCCCTCGGCACGTGCGGCGATGATCGCGGCGCCCAGGTCCACGCCGGGAATCGAACGCCCCGAGCCTTTGCCCTGGCGATGCTCGTCGGCGTCGAGCGCGATGACCAGCGCGGGCTTGCCGGTCTTTTCCTTGATTCGCCCGGCGACGATGCCGATCACGCCGGGATGCCAGCCCTTGCCCGCCAGCACGAGCACGGCGCGGTTGTGCTGCGCCGCGAGCTGCAACTCTGCCGCTTCCTGCACCTCGGCCTCGATCGCGCGGCGTTCCTCGTTGAGGCGCGAGAGCTGGGCGGCGATGTCGGCGGATTCGTCGGGATCTTCGCTGGTCAGCAGGCGCACGCCGAGCGTCGATTCGCCGACGCGGCCGCCGGCGTTGATTCGTGGACCGAGCGCGAAGCCCAGGTCGCTGCAGGTCGGCGGGCGATTCAGCCGGCTGGCGTCGATCAGTGCGGCCATGCCGATGTTCTCGCGCTTGGCCATGACCTTGAGCCCTTGGGCGACGAGTGCGCGGTTGAGACCGTGGAGCGCTGCGACGTCGGCCACGGTTCCCAGAGCGACGAGATCGAGCAGCGAAAACAGGTCCGGCTCAGCCCGATCCTGGAAGAAGCCACGCTGGCGCAGCGAGCGCACCGTGGCGATGGCAACCAGAAAGGCGACGCCGACCGCGGCGAGATGGCCGTGCGCCACGCCGGTGTCGCTTTCGTCGAGCCGGTTCGGATTGACCAGCGCGGCGGCGACTGGAAGCTCTTCGGCGCACTTGTGGTGGTCTACCACGATCACGTCCGCCCCCGCGGCGTGGGCCATGGCCAGCGCCTCGTGCGCCATGGCGCCGCAATCGACCGTGACGATCAGGCTCGAGCCTTCGCCGGCGATGCGCACCAGCGCTTCGCCCGACGGACCGTAACCTTCGAGCAGGCGGTCTGGGATATAGTAACGTGCGTCGCGGCCGAGCATGCGCAGCAGGCGGATGAATAGCGCCGCGCTGGTCGCGCCGTCGACGTCGTAGTCGCCATAGACGGTGATCGTCTCGCCGGTGAGCACGGCTTGGGCAATCCGCTCGGCGGCGGCATCCATGTCGCGGAACTGCGAGGGATCGGGCAGGAAAGCGCGCAGCGAGGGCGAACGCTGACGCTCGACGTCCTCGCGCGGGACGCCGCGAGCGAGCAGGAGCTGAGTGACGATGTCGTCGAGCCCCGCCGCGCCACCGAGGCCCGAACCGATGTCCATGTTGCCGCCGCGCCAACGCCAGGTCTTTCCGCCGAGCGAGGTCTCGATGCCGAACAGCGATGCGGGTTGGGAAGCCATGTTTCGGGGCTAACCCATTCATCTGCGGGCGGGAAGGCCGCGCCGTGCGAAATATCACCAAGTATGGGGATTCTCTCGCGCGTAAGACACGATATGATCGCGTGTCTCAGAGGGAGGAACAGGGGATGGTTTCACGAGTCGTATGGGGCGGGCTTTTCGCCGCGGGAGCCACTGCGGTGGCTATCCCGCTGATCGCACAGCCGGGCCCGGCCAATGCACCCGTCGCGCGCTACGACATGCGCGCGGGCACCATCTCGGGCATGCCCGCCGGCATGGGCGGGGCGATGAGCATGATGTTCGGCGGCGGCCGTAGCAACAACGTCCAGCACGAACTCTACCTGCGCCTCGGTTCCTCCCAGGCTTCGGCGAAAGGCGCGCCCAAGGCCGACCACTTCCCGCCGCCGGCCGCCAAGCTCGGCAAGTCGGTGGCGCTGACCACGCCGCGCGAAGAGCGCGGCGAGGACGTCCTGCCGCAGAAGCCCAAGGGCCGCCTGCTGATCTATTGGGGCTGCGGAGAGCACGCGCCCAAAGGGCAGCCGATCGTCATCGATTTCGCGCGCCTGGCGTCCGGTCAGGTGCCGCCGGGGCTGTGGACCTCGACGATTATCCGTGACTGGGGACCGAACCTGCAGAACAGTCGCACATTCGGGCGCTGGCCATCCGAGGATGGCAAGTACGTCAAGCCCGACACGGCGCTGCCCGGCGCGCATCGCGTGGCCAGCAACTATGCGCCCGAGATGAATTTCACCCTGACCAAGGACTTCATGGCGGCCTTGCGCGTCAACACGAGCTCGCTGCCGAGCGGCGCCTCGATGGTGCGCTGGACCGGCATTCCCGAGGCGACGGGCTATCTCGCCGGGCTGTTCGGCGGCAAGCAGACGGGCAATGGCGAGATGGGCGACATGGTCATGTGGACCAGCTCGGCCACACGCCAGTTCGGCGGTGGCTTGGCCGATTGGCTGTCGCCCTCGCAGGTCGCGGCCTTGGTGCGCGACCGCACGGTGCTGGCGCCGACCGCGACCTCGTGCACGGTCCCGGCCGAGGTCATCCGCGACGCCGGCGACTTCCGCGTCGTTACGCTCACGGGCTTCGGGCCCGAGGAGAACTTCTCCTATCCGCCGCGTCCGGCCACCGGTCCGTGGCGGCTCGAATGGACCGCGCGCATCCGCCATCGCTCTACCACGAGCTGGATGCAGATGCCGGGCATGCCTTCGGGCATGGGCGCTGCGGCCGAGGATGACGGGCGGGGTTCGGGTTCTGGCGGGCAGAACTGCCGCCGCCGTGGCGGTCTCGGCGGCATGCTGGGTGGGGCGCTCGGCGGCGGGGGCGGTTGCTGACAGGCCATGCTCGCCATCGTCTGGCATAGCCGCACGGGCGCGGCCGAGGCGATGGCGCGTGCCGCCGGTGAAGGGGCAGGTGACTACGGCCTGCTGCTCGCCGCGGCCGAGGCAACGCCCGAGATCCTGATGGCGGCGCAGGGCTATCTCTTCGTAGCGCCAGAGAACCTGGGCAGTCTTTCGGGGGCGATGAAGGAGATGTTCGACCGGACGTATTACCCCATGCTCGGGCGGATCGCGGGCCGCGCCTATGCGACTGCCATTGCCGCGGGTTCGGCGGGACAGGGCGCCGAGGCGCAGATCGACCGGATCGTCACGGGTTGGCGTCTTCGCCGTGTTGCGGAATCGCTGATCGTTCGCCTCGAAGCCCAGACGCCCGAGGCGATCATGGCCCCGAAACGCGTGGCGCCGGAGGATATCGCGCGATGCCGGGAACTCGGCGCCGCGCTCGCGGAAGGCTTAAATCTGGGTCTGTTCTAGGTTATGCATCCAAGATGAGCCTATCCCCGGTCGCGGGGACTCGACGCGAGCCGGCGAAAGGTGTCACAACCGTTATGGATTGATCGTGCGATGCGTGCGCGGCAGGCGGAGGGCAAGCGAAGCGATGCAGGGCAGGGCCGGCATTTCATTGCTTTTTGCAGCCGGATCTCGCCCCACGGTCGGGGATATCGAGACCCTGCTCGACGTGCAGGCTTCCGCTGGCCAGACGGCCCGCATCAGCCATCGGCCCGAAGACGAGCATGGCTGGCTGGAGCTGTTGGCCAGCGGCCTGACATTCGACCTTCGCGGTCTAGCCCCGGGTCGCGCGGCACCTTTGCCGGACGCAAGCCATGTCTATGGCCTGAGCGTAGATCAGAGTGCGACCGAATTGGAGGCCGTGGCTCTGCTGCCGGGGCCACATATAGCCGGGGGGGCAGCCTTGCTGCCCGTTGTCCGCACGCTGTTGCGCCTCGGCGCGAGCCTAGCGATGGAACTGCCGGTGACGGCGGTGTGCTGGAATCCTGCCGGTGCCTGGATGGATCCCAAGTATTTCACCCGCATCATGTTCAGCTGGCTATCGGGCGGGCCGTTTCCCGCGCTCGGGCTCACGGCCTTGTTGCCGCACGCGGACGGAGGGGTTCGGAGCGCCGGTCTCGATTTCTTCATCGGGCAGGAATTGCATCTGGGCCGGCGTGATAGCGAGGAAGGGCCAGATACGCTCAAGATCGCCGGGCGGATCATCGACAGGCTCGTGGCGCACGGACCGCTGCAGAGGGCCGAGACCTTTGCGGGCGCCGACGGTGAACTCCTTCTGGCCGAGCCTTCGGCCGACGGGCGTCGCATAATGGTGACGAGGTCGGCGTGACCCCGCCGCAGTCGGCCCCGCGGCGCCGTCTGCCTTTCGAAGCGATCAACCGCTGCGGCAGCGCGGATTACGATCCCGGCCTGCAGCGGCACCACCTGCTGCCCCGCCAGCTTCTGTCGCAGCGTTGCTTCGGGCCGCTGTTCGAGGCGATCGGTCCGACCCGTGTCGGGTTCGACGACTTTCGCGCCAACGGCATGCTGCTGCCCGGCAGCGACGCCGCCGCTCTGCGTATGGCCATGCCGCTCCACCGCGGCCCGCATCGCCGCTACAGCGGCATGGTCATCGAACGGATCGGAACGATCGAGGCCAGTTGGTCGCGCGAACGCCGCAAGCGCGGACTCGAGCCGGCAAACCTGCAGGCGCTGATGCGGCTCGGCCTGGTTCAGCGGGCCTTGCGGCGGCGACTCCTGCAGGGCGGACGCAAGGCCTTCTCCCTAAATCGCCGCGATCCGCTCGGCACCACTGGCGATTTCTCGGAACTCGACGCCATGGCCGAAATGCTATGGATATCGAGCTTTCAGCCGAGCCGAGCGGCAAGTGCTGCCTTGGCTTGCTGATATTCGCCTTCGAGCCGGTCGACGCGTGCGGCCACGCTCTCGACAACCTTGACTGCGCCGACGCCCTGGCCCGAGCCCCAGATGTCCTTCCAAGCTTTCGCGGCGGTGGTGCCGCCCGAACCGAAGTCCATCTTGGTCGGATCGCTCTCGGGCAGATCGTCGGGATTGAGCCCGGCTGCGACGATCGAGGCACGCAGGTAGTTGCCATGCACGCCGGTGAAGAGGTTGCTGTAGACGATGTCCGAGGCTTGGGCGTCGACGATCGCTTGCTTGTAGGGATCAGGCGCATTGGCCTCGGTCGTGGCGATCCAGGGACTGCCGATGTAGGCGAGGTCGGCGCCCATGGCCTGAGCGGCGAGGATCGAATTGCCGTGGGCGATCGCGCCCGACAGCACCAGAGGCCCGTCGAACCACTCGCGGATCTCCTGGACCAGCGCGAAGGGAGACTGCGCGCCGGCATGACCGCCGGCTCCGGCGGCGACAGCGATCAGACCGTCGGCGCCCTTTTCTATCGCCTTCCTGGCAAAGGCGTTGTCGATGACGTCGTGCAGGACGATGCCTCCCCAGCCATGGACCGCGGCGTTCACGTCCTCGCGCGCACCCAGCGAAGTGATGACGACCGGCACCTTCCACTTGGCGCAGATTGCCAGATCTTCCTCAAGCCGGTTGTTGGTCTTGTGGACGATCAGGTTCACCGCATAGGGCGCGTCGCCGATCGCATCGGTGATCTGTGCCAGCCATTCGTCGAGTTGTGCCGCCGGCCGCGCGTTGAGCGCGGGAAAGCTGCCGAGAATACCCGCCTGGCATTGCGCGATGACCAGTTCGGGGCCCGAGACGATGAACATCGGCGACGCGATGACGGGGAGGCGGAGCTTACCGAGCAGGGCGGGCAAAGACATGACGGATCCGTTTTTAATCGATCGATTAAATTCGCCATAATCGCTGGATCACAGGCTGTCGAGAGGTGGTCGGTGCGGATTAATCAACAAGGGTGTTGCCTTCCGCGCCGCCTTGTCCGAAGGCGAGAATCATCGTGACTCTCGCTGCAGAGCGCGTCGTCGTATACATTCGGGAGAGACATTCATGGCCACGCTCGACACTTCGGATATCGACCAGTACCTCGGGAAACCGGTCGACTCTTCGTCGCTGCGCGAACCAATCGCGACCAACGACATTCGTCGCTGGGTCCATGCGATGCACTATCCCAACCTGCTGCACTATGACCCCGATTTCGCCGCTGCGAGCCGCTGGGGCAAGATCATCGCGCCGCAGTCGTTCTGCATCGCCACCGACGATGGCCACGGCGCTGCGCCGGCCTGCGTCGGAAACATCCCGAATTCCCACCTGCTATTCGGCGGCGACGAGCATTGGTTCACCGGCAAGCGCGTCGAGGCCGGCGACATCATCGCCAACGAGCGCATTCCCTTCGACTACGTCGTCAAGGAGACCAAGTTCGCCGGCCCGACCTGTTTCCAGCGCGGCGACAACAACTTCACCAACCAGAACGGCGAATTGATCCTCAAGCAGCGCTCGACCTCGATCCGCTACAACAAGGAAGCGGGCAGCGAGACGGTCAACACCGATGATTTCGAAGAGGTGACCTGGACCGACGCGGAAGAGGCCGAGCTGATCAAGCGCCGCTTCCAGTGGGTGCAGATGCTGCATGACCTCGGTCACAAGGAACGCTGGTGGGATGACGTCCAGGTCGGCGACCAGCTGCCCGAGCGCGTCTTCGGCCAGCACTCGATCGCCAGCTTCGCCACCGAATGGCGCGCCTATATCGTCAACAACTGGGGCACGATGAACCTGCGCAAGCAGGACCTCGCCGGCGTCGGCTTCGACGAGACCATGGGCATCTGGGAAAACGATCCCGATATGATGCGCCAGGATCCGTTCCAGACCGACGGGGCCTATTACGGCCCTTCGCGCGGGCACCTGTTCCCGGGCTGGGCGCGCCGCATCGGCATGCCGCGCGGCTATGGCTACGGCGCCTCGATGGGCGCCTGGGGCATCGACTATCTCGCGGGCTGGGCCGGCGAGCACGGTTGGGTCACCCATGCGATCTCGAACTATCGCGGCCCGGCGCTGACCGGCGACATCACGGTGCAGACTGCCGAAGTCATCGATAAGTCGGTCGACGAGGAGGGCCGTCACCTGGTCCACGTAAAGCACAAGATGGCCAACCAGAAGGGCGTCATCCTGGCGACCGGCTCGGCCGAGATCGCCCTGCCCAAGAAGGCGGGCTGAAACTGATCCCACGCTTCTTCCTTGCGGAGGAAGCGGAGCAATCCAGGGCGGTCGTGCGGAGCGCTCTGGATTGCCGCGGGACCCGAAAATGACGTATCAATTCTGACTCACGAAGGAACCAAGCATGGCCACCGAAGCCCCGACGCTCGATTGCTCGGACATCGACCAGTATCTCGGCAAGGTGATCGAAAGTTCGCCGCTGCGCGAGCCTCTGGGCAACAACGACATTCGCCGTTGGGTCCAGGCCATGCACTATCCGAACCTGCTGCACTTCGACCCGGCCTATGCCGCCGAAAGCCAGTGGGGCAAGCTGATCGCGCCGCAGTCCTTCCCGATCGTCATGGACGACGGTCACGGCACGGCGCCGTCCTGCGTCGGCAAGATCCCCGAATCGCACTTGCTCTTCGCCGGTGACGAATTCTGGCACTATGGCCCGCGTGTGTTCGGCGGCGACACGATTTCCAACGAGCGCATCCCGTTCGACTACACGGTCAAGAACACCGGATTCGGCCCGACTTGTTTTCAGCGCGGCGACAACTTCTACCGCAACCAGCACGGCGAACTGATCGCCAAGCAGCGCTCGACCGCGCTGCGCTATTCGGCCGCTGCGGGTGGCGCAACGGTCAACAAGGACGAGTTCGAGGAACCGACCTGGACCGACGAAGAACTGGATTCGCTCGAAGAGCGCAAGTTCGCCTGGATCCAGATGATGCACGAACTCGGCCACTCCGAGCGCTGGTGGGACGACGTGAACGTCGGCGACCAGCTTCCCGAGCGCGTGTTCGGCCCGCATACGATCGCCAGCCTGACCACCGAGTGGCGTGCCTACCTGTTCACCACCTGGGGCACGCTCGATCGTCGTGTGATCAATCTCGAGGACTTCGGGTTCACCAAGGAGATGGCTGGCCACGAGAACGATCCGATCATGGAGAGGATCAACCCCGAGCTGACCGACGGTGCCTATATCGGCGCCTCGCGTGGACACCTGTTCCCCAAATATGCGCGCAAGATCGGCATGCCGCGGGCCTATGGCTACGGCGCCTCGATGGGCGCCTGGGTGACCGACTACCTCGCGGGATGGGCCGGTGAACATGGCTGGGTGGTCCACTCGACTGCCAACTATCGCGGTCCGGCGCTCTCGGGCGATATCACGATCCAGACCGCCGAGGTCGTCGACAAGACGGTCGACGAAGAAGGCCGCAACATCATCCAGGTCAAGCACCTGATGAAGAGCCAGAAGGGCACGACGATGTGCACCGGCGTGGCCGAGATCGTGCTGCCCAAGAAGGTTTGAGTTTCTTCCTCCCCGGTACGGGGAGGGAGACCGCGGCGAAGCGGGTGGTGGAGGGGGTTCTCGGCAAGCGTTGCGCCGAGAGGAGAACCCCTCCGTCAGCCGTGTGGGCTGCCACCCCCCGTTACCGGGGAGGATTTACCGTATCAGATCGCGTTGGCGGCGCTGAGTACGGCGCGGACGCCGGCGGTGGCAACGTCCTCGTCGACGCCCACGCCCCAGATAGTCCGCCCGTCGGGCGTCACGCATTCGACATAGGCCGCGGCTTTGGCGTCGGAGCCGCCCGAGAGGGCATGTTCCGAATAGTCGCGGATCTCCAGGCCCAGGCCGAAGGCGTCCTGGAGCGTGGCGACGACCGACGAGAGCAGGCCGTTTCCGCGACCCGAAACCGACTGGACCTGGCCGTCGACCGCGATCTTGCCGGCGAAGACGCGGCTGCCATCGGGCGCCTTGGTCTCTTCGTAGTCCTGCAGCTCGAAGCGACCGCCGTCCTGACGATAGGCCTTGCGGAACACGTCCCAGATATCGCCCGCCTGCAATTCGCGACCGAGTTGGTCGGCGAGCTCCTGGACGTGCTTCGAGAAGTGCGCCTGCATCCGCTTGGGCAGCTTGAGGCCCTGATCCTGCTCGAGCACCCAGGCGAAGCCGCCCTTGCCGCTCTGCGAGTTGACGCGGATCACCGCTTCGTAGCTGCGGCCGAGGTCGGCCGGATCGATCGGCAGATAGGGTACGGCCCAGAGCTGGTCGTTGCGCGTTTCCTGCGCCGCGAAGCCCTTCTTGATCGCGTCCTGGTGGCTGCCCGAAAAGGCCGTGAACACCAGTTCGCCGCCATAGGGATGACGTTCTGCAACCTTGAGCTGGTTGCAGTATTCCACCGTCGAGATGACCTCGTCGATGTCCGAGAAGTCGAGGCCGGGATCGACGCCCTGCGTGTAGAGGTTGAGGCCCACGGTCACCAGGCAGCAGTTGCCCGTGCGCTCGCCGTTGCCGAACAGGCAGCCTTCGACGCGGTCCGCGCCGGCCATCAGCCCCAGCTCGGCCGCAGCGACGCCGGTGCCGCGGTCGTTATGCGTGTGCAGGCTGATCACCGCGGAGTCGCGGTTGGGCAGGTTGCGGCAGAAATATTCGATCTGGTCGGCGTAGATGTTCGGCGTCGCCGCCTCGACCGTGGCCGGCAGGTTGAGGATGATCGGGTGCTCGGGCGTGGGCTTGAGCACGTCCATCACCGCTTCACAGCATTCGAGGCTGAAATCGAGCTCGGCTGTCGAGAAGGTCTCGGGGCTGTATTCGAAGTGCCATTTGGTTTGCGGGAAGCGCGCGGCCTGGTCGCGCAGAACCTTGGCGCCGTTGACCGCGATCTCCTTGATCTGCGGCATCTCCAGTCCGAACACGACCTGGCGCCACAGCGGCGAGACCGCGTTGTAGAGATGGACGATCGCGGCGTGGACGCCGGCCAGGCTCTCGAACGATGTCTTGATCAGGTCTTCGCGCGACTGGGTCAGCACCTGGACCAGAACGTCTTCGGGGATGCGATTGCTGTCGACCAGGCCGCGGATGAAGTCGAACTCGGTGGCGCCGGCCGCGGGGAAACCGACCTCGATCTCCTTGAGACCGACCTTCACGAGCAGGTCGAAGAAGCGGTTCTTCTTCTCGGCGCCCATCGGGTCGATCAGCGCCTGGTTGCCGTCGCGCAGATCGGTCGACAGCCAGCGCGGCGCTTGGGTGATCGTGCGGCTCGGCCACTGGCGGTCGGGCAGGTTGATGGGCTGGAAAGGGCGGTACTTGACCGAAGGGTCTTTGAGCATGGTCATGACGTGTCTCGCTTGGAAATCTGCGGCTTAAGGTCTGGTCAGGTCCCCTTGGGCGCCGCCAGCGCCGCAGATACGACGCATCAGCTCACGCCCAAGGGCGGATAAGTCGCAGGGGAAGGCCAAGCCGCTTCGTCATTGCCCCCTGCCTATGGCGATTGGGCCGGTCGATGTAAAGGGTCGACGGGCCTGCATGCGGAACCAATCGCCGGCACGGGCGTCTCTTCGCCAAAGGAGACACGTCATGGGCATTCTCATCATTCTTCTCGTCGGCGTCCTCGTGGGTTGGCTCGCCAGCGCGCTCGTCGGTGGCGGTGGCGGTCTGATCTTCGACATGGCCGCGGGCATCGTCGGTGCGCTGATCGCGGGCTGGCTGTTCGGCGGCGGCGCCTCGTTTCTCAGCGGCAACATCACCGTGACCTCGATCGCGCTCTCGGTCGTCGGCGCCGTGATTCTGCTGCTGATTGTCAGCCTGATCCGTCGCGCCAGCCTGCGCTGATCAGTGCGCCTCGATCGGAAGCGGGCCGGCGTCCTGTGCCCGCTTCCTCGGCGCGCGGATCATGAGGACGAGCGGAACCGAGAGCAGGGCGATGATCGTCAGCAGCCAGAAGTCGTTGACATAGGCTACCATCAGCGCCTGGCGTTCGATTTCGCCGTTTAGCGCCACGGCACCGGCGGTGGTTTCGGGGGATAGGTAGGGCGGCAATACGCCTTCCGCCATCTCGGGGCCGATATGTGCCGAAAGCGAGGCGTGCATCGTCTGGGCATTGGACACGGTCAGCGCCTGAAACACCGCGACGCTGATCGAGCCGCCGACGTTACGGATGAAGCTCGTCGCCGCAGCCGCGTCGGGGCGCAGATGCGGGGCGATCGTGAGGAAGCCCAGGGTCGATAGCGGCACGAACAGGATGCCCTGGCCGACACCCTGGAGCAGGGTCGCCCAGACGATCCGGCTGCCGTCCATCGACAGGTCGAACCGTGACATCTCGTAGAACGCAAAGACGAAGAACGAGAGACCAATCGCGATCAGCAGGCGGCGGTCGACGAGGTTGTCGAGCCGGCCCATGAACTGCAGGATAACCAGCATCAGGATGCCGCGCGGCGCGCTGAGGACCCCGGCGTGGACCGCCGAATAGCCGAGCACGCCCTGCATCATCAGTGGCAGCATGGCGAAGCTGGTGAAGGTCAATGTCGAGAAGAACATTCCGAACATGGCGCTGGTCTGGAAATTGCGATCGCGCAGCAGGTCACGCGGGAACAGCGGCGCGCGCGCGGTCAACGAATGGACCAGGAATATCCAGAAGGCGCAGACCGAGACGGCGGCTTCGATCCAGATCTCGCGCGAATCGAACCAGTCGAGCGTGGTGCCGCGATCGAGCATCAGTTGGAGCGCCGAGACACCGATGCCCAGCGAGGCGAAGCCCAGCACGTCGAATGGCCGCGGTGCCGGGGCCGAGGCGGGCAGGAAGAAATAGAGCAGCGAGATCGACAGGATACCGGCGGGCAGGTTGATGTAGAAGCACCAGCGCCATGACCACTCGTCGGTCAACCAGCCGCCGATCACCGGGCCGATCGCCGGCGCCACGACCGCGGCCATGGTGAACAGCGCGGTCGCGCGGCCGAGCCGCTCGGGCGGGTTGATGTTGATCAGCACCGACTGCGCCACAGGCATCAGCGGTGCCGCGACCACGCCCTGCAGCGCGCGAAACAGCACGAGCTCGGGCAGGTTCATCGCCATGCCGCACATCACCGAGGTCACGGTGAAGCCGAACACGCAGAACAGCAGCATCGGCTTGAGCCCGAAGCGCGCCGCCAGCCAGCCGCTGATCGGGATCGTCACCGCCTGGGCGATGAAATAGGAGGTGATGACCCAGGTGATCTGTTCGGGCGAGGCCGAGATCGAGCCCTGGATATGCGGGAGCGCGATATTGGCGACCGTCGTGTCCATCGCGCTCATGAAGGCCGACAGGATGAGGCCGAGCGTGATCAGGGTTCGGTTCATGCTCGCGCTCACGCCGCCGAGCTTTAGCGGAGGGAGGCGCCGCCGCAAGTTCCCTTGCGACGAAACATCTGAACACTTGCACAGCGTTCCGGCATGGGCAAAGTGCGCGCAGAGAAACGGGAGAGATTTCCATGACGGACCAGACCATGCGCGCCGATTGGTCGCGCCCTTATCGTGTCGTGCAGTGGGCGACGGGCAATGTCGGCAGCCGCGCGATGCAGCGCGTGATCGAGCATTCGGACATGGAGCTCGTCGGTGTCTGGGTGAGCAATCCCGACAAGGTCGGCCAGGATGCCGGCACGCTCTGCGGCATAGATCCAATCGGCGTGAAGGCGACCAATTCGCTCGAGGAGGTGATCGCGCTCAAGCCCGACTGCGTACTCTACATGCCGCACGTCAATCGCGTCGAAGAGGTCTGCCGCATCCTCGCTGCGGGGATCAACATCGTCTCGACGCGTATGGAATATCAGAACCCGGCGGGGCTGGCCGAAGCCGACCGCACGGCGATCGAACAGGCCTGCCAGACGGGCGGTACCTCGATCCACGCCACGGGTTCGAGCCCGGGCTTCATCACCGAGGCCGTACCGATCGTCCTGACCTCGATCGCGCGGCGCGTCGACAAGCTGACGATCACCGAATTCGCCGATACCTCGTCGCGCAATTCGCCCGAGATGCTGTTCGGCCCGATGATGGGCTTCGGCATGGCGCCGGGCGGGGTCAACGAAGGGATGCTTCACCACATGAAGCATTCGTTCAGCCCCTCGCTGAACCTCATCGCCGAGGCCTGGGGCAAGCCGTTCGATGACATCCAGACGCGCCAGGCGCAGGGCATCGCGCGCAAGGACGTTGTGATCCCCGCCGGCACGGCCAAGGCCGGCACCGTTGCCGCGACCAAGACCGTCGTCTCGTGCCTGCACCAGGGCAAGCCGCTGATCGAGTTCCAGGCGATCTGGTACATCTCGTCCGACGTCGACACGACCGACGGCGAGGAGTGGAACTTCCGCAAGTCGGGCTGGCACGTGCTGGTCGAGGGCGACACGCCGCTCGACATCACGATCGGTTATCCGGTGTCGGACGAGGACTATCCGAACTTCACCCCGAACCTCACCGCGCACCGCCCGGTCAACTGCATCCCCTACGTCTGCGCGGCGAAGCCCGGCTTCGTCACCACGCTCGACCTGCCGCAGGTCGTGGCCAAGCTGGCCTGATCCTTCGTCGTCCCGGGTCAAGCCCGGGACGACGCAAAGGCTTGATCGCCGCCAGCGGGCGGGCATGATCGGGGGCATGACCCAGATCCGCCCGTTCACGCTCGCGATCCCGCAGGATCAGCTCGACGATCTCCACCGCCGGCTCGACAACACCCGCTGGCCCGAAGCGGAGACCGTCGACGACTGGTCGCAGGGCACGCCGCTCGCGGTTCTGCAGGACCTCACGGCCTATTGGCGCGAACACTACGACTGGCGCGCCTGCGAGGCACGGCTGAACGGCCTCGGCCAATTCGTCACCGAGATCGACGGGCTCGACATTCACGTCCTCCACGTCCGTTCGCCCGAGCCCGCGGCGACGCCGCTGATCATGACCCATGGTTGGCCCGGCTCGGTGATCGAGTTCCAGCGTGTCATCGGACCGCTGACCGATCCGCTGGCGCACGGCGGCAAGGTCGAGGACGCGTTCCACCTCGTCCTGCCCTCGCTGCCCGGCTACGGCTTCTCGTCGCGCCCGACGCGAACGGGCTGGGGGATCGAGAAGATCGCCGAAACCTGGGCCGAGCTGATGCGTCGGCTCGGCTACACCCGCTGGGTCGCGCAGGGTGGCGATTGGGGCGCCTTCGTCACCAACAAGATCGGCGAACTCGCGCCCGAAGGCTGCGTCGGCATTCACGTCAACATGCCGATCGCGCGGCGGACCAAGGCGGCGAAGGAGAACCCGACCGAGGAGGACCGGCGCACGCTCGAGCGGATGGCCTTCTACAACGAATGGGACATGGCCTATGCCAAGCAGCAGGCCACGCGGCCGCAGTCGCTGGGCTACGGTCTGGTCGATTCGCCGATCGGGCTTGCGGGCTGGATCTACGAGAAGTTGCAGGTCTGGTCGGACAATCCCGGCCACGCCTGGGACGTGCTCGGCCGCGATGCCGTGCTCGACAACGTGATGCTCTACTGGCTGACCGGCACCGGCGCCTCGGCCGCGCGGCTCTATTGGGAGAGCTTCGGCGGCGGCAACGACGGCCGCATCACGCTGCCCGCCGGGGCCAGCGCCTTTCCCAGGGACATCATGCCCGTGCCGCGCTCGTGGATGGAACAGCGCTACGAGAACATGGTCTACTGGAACGAACTCGACCGCGGCGGGCATTTCGCCGCCTGGGAGCAGCCAGAGCTGTTCGTTGGCGAATTGCGCAAGTGCTTCGCGCTGATGCGCTAGGCGTCGAGCGGGATCAGCCGCAGCGAACCCGTTTGATCCTGCCGTCCTCGCCGATCTCGACGTTCAGCCGGTCCGACCGGAAGTCCATAGTCACGGCATCGCCGGGCTTGATCGTGCGGATGCGGTCGTGCCCGACGGTCAGGCGGATGCGCGCGGCGGTGTCGTCGGTGGGCAGCAGGTTCAGGTATTCGCCGAGCTTGCCCGCACCACATTCGTCGACCGCCGGCTCGATCTCAGGCGGACGTTCCGCGCCGGGTTTCGGCTCAGGGCTGCCCGAAGGCGGTGCCGGCTGCGACGTCGGCGGTGCAACCGGAAGCGGCCCGGACACCGGGGCATCGGGCGTTTTCGGCGCGCGATCGTCGGTCTGGGTGCAGCCGGACAGGGCCAGCGCGGCGAGGCCGGCCAGCGTACGAAAGCGGATGGGACGCATCATCGCACCTTATTTCTTGAAGGCCGCGACGATCTCGAGATCGACCTCGTCCGAGACCATCGGCACGGCCAGGCCGAGCCCGAAATCGCTGCGCTTTATCGTGGCCTTGCCCTCGAAACCCACGTTTTCCGCGCCGCCCTGAGCGGCAGGAGCCTTGCCCGCGCCATAGAAATTGGCGTCGAGCGTGACGGGCTTGGTCACGCCGTTGAGCGTCAGGTTGCCAGTGATCTTGGCCGTGCCGGCCGCCGCATCGGCGACGACTGCAGTCGAGACGAAGCGCGCATCTGCGGGGCTCGGACCGAAGAAGTCTGGCTTGCCACCCGCGGCGGCGGGGGCCTTGAGCAGGTGCGCGGTAAGGCCGGGGCTGGCCGTGGTGACCTTGGCCACGGGGATCGTGACATCGACCTTGGCCGCGTTGGGGTTCTTGGGATCGAGCGTCAGGCTGCCGGTGATCTGGCCGAACAGACCCAGGTAGGGCGTGATGCCGAGGTGATCGAGCTTCCACCGCACGAGCGTATGTTCGTTGTCCACGGTATAGGTTCCGCCGGTGACGCGCGCGGCATCGCGTGCGCCAGGCTTGCCCGGCGCCTGTTGCGCGACGAGCGGCGCCGTGACGGCGAGTGCAGCGGCGGCAGCGGCGATGAAACCGAGATTCTTGCGGGACAGGGACATGCAACACTCCTCCGGTGTCTGGTCGCCTGTCGGCGCCAGTTCGAGAGCGATCCTAGCCCTGTGGCCGACAAAGGAAAGGGCCGGCCGCACGGACCAGCCCTTACCATTTTCCGTTCCCCGCAGAGTCCTGCGGGGAAGGCTATCCGATGGGGATCAGTTCTTGGTCTTGTCGACCAGAGCATTGGCTCCGATCCAGGGCATCATGGCGCGCAGCTTGGCGCCGGTTTCCTCGATCGGGTGGTGCTTGGCGGCGTAGCGCGCAGCCTTGAGCTCGGGCTGGCCGGCGCGGTTGTCGAGCACGAAGTTCTTCACGAAGCGACCCGACTGGATGTCGGCCAGGACGCGCTTCATTTCCTTCTTGGTCTCTTCGGTGATGATGCGCGGACCCGTGGTGATGTCGCCGTATTCGGCGGTGTTCGAGATCGAGTAGCGCATGTTGGCGATGCCGCCTTCATACATCAGGTCGACGATCAGCTTGAGCTCGTGGAGGCACTCGAAATAGGCCATCTCGGGGGCGTAGCCCGCCTCGACCAGCGTCTCGAAACCCGCCTGGACCAGCGCCGTGGCGCCGCCGCAGAGCACGGCCTGCTCGCCGAACAGATCGGTTTCGCATTCCTCGCGGAAGTTGGTCTCGATGATGCCCGAACGACCGCCGCCGACGCCCGAAGCATAAGCGAGGGAGATGTCGTGGGCGTTGCCCGTGGCATCCTGGGCGATGGCGATCAGGCAGGGCACGCCGCCGCCGCGCTGGTATTCGCTGCGCACGGTGTGACCCGGGCCCTTGGGCGCGATCATGATCACGTCGATGTCGGGGCGCGCTTCGATCAGGCCGAAGTGGATGTTGAGGCCATGCGCGAAGGCCAGCGCCGCGCCGGGCTTGAGGTTCGCGTGGAGGTCATCGGCGTAGATCGCGGCCTGGTGCTCGTCGGGGGCGAGGATCATGAGGATGTCGGCCCACTTGGCCGCTTCCTGGTTCGACAGGACCTTGAAGCCGGCGCCTTCGGCCTTCTTCGCCGTGGCCGAACCTTCGCGCAGCGCGATGGCGACTTCCTTGACGCCCGAATCGCGCAGGTTCTGAGCATGGGCGTGGCCCTGGCTGCCGTAGCCGAGGATCGCGATCTTCTTGCCGGTGATCAGGTTCAGGTCGGCGTCGGCGTCGTAATAAACCTTCATGTCTCTATCCTTCGAAAAATCAAAATATGAGGGTGTGAAAATTCAGGCGGCTTCGGGACCGCGGATCATGCCGACCACGCCGGTGCGGCCGACCTCGACGATGCCGAGCTCGCGCATGATCGCGATGAAGCTGTCGATCTTGTCGGGCGTGCCGGTCAGTTCGAAGACGAAGCTGCGCGTCGAGGTGTCGACCACCTTGGCGCGGAACACTTCGGCGACACGCAAAGCCTCGACGCGGATGTCGCCGGTCCCGGCCACCTTGATCAGCGCCAGCTCGCGCTCGACGTAAGGGCCGACCTCGGTCAGGTCGACGACCTTGTGCACGGGCACCAGGCGTTCGAGCTGCGCGTGGATCTGATCGATCTGCGCGGGCGGGCCGTGCGTGACGATCGTGATCCGGCTGACGTTGTGGTTCTCGGTGATGTCCGCCACGGTCAGGCTGTCGATGTTGTAGCCGCGCGCGGTGAACAGGCCGGCGATCTTCGCCAGGATGCCCGCCTCGTTGTCGACGGTGATGGTGAGGACGTGGCGCTCCGACGCCTCTTCTTTGATCTTCATCACACCAGGGCCTTCGCTTCGTCGTCCATCGTGCCGGCGACCACGTCGCCGTCGAGAATCATGTCGGTATGGGCCGCGCCCGATGGGATCATCGGGAAGCACTTGGCCGGCTTGTCGACCAGGCAGTCGACGATCACTGGGCCGGGATGTGCGATCATCGCGCGGATGCCGTCGTCGAGCTGGCTCTCGTTCTCGATGCGGATGCCCTTCCAGCCATAGGCCTCGGCGAGCTTCACGAAGTCGGGCAGGCTGTCCGAGTAGCTTTGCGAGAAGCGGCTCTCGTAGGTCAGCTCCTGCCACTGGCGGACCATGCCCATCCACTCGTTGTTGAGGATGAACACCTTGACCGGCAGGCGATACTGCGTGGCCGTGCCGAGCTCCTGGATGTTCATCTGGATCGAGGCGTCGCCGGCGATGTCGATGACCAGGTCGTCGGGATTGCCGAGCTGTGCACCGATCGCGGCGGGCAGGCCGTAGCCCATCGTGCCGAGACCACCCGAGGTGAGCCAGCGGTTGGGATCGTAGAAGTGGAAGTACTGCGCCGCCCACATCTGGTGCTGGCCGACTTCGGTAGAGATGATCGGATTGCGGTCCTTGGTCAGCTCGAACAGCCGCTGGATCGCGAACTGCGGCATGATCGCGCTGTCCGACTTGCGGTAGGCGAGGCTGTCCTTGGCCTTCCACCCGTCGATCCGGCGCTTCCACTCGGTCAGGTCCTGCGGCTTGCGGCTGCCCCATTCGGCGATGAGCTGGCGCAGGACCGTGGCACAATCGCCGACGATCGGCAGGTCGACGGGCACGGTCTTGTTGATCGACGAACGGTCGATGTCGATGTGGATCTTGGTCGAGTTCGGCGCGAAGGCGTCGAGCCGGCCGGTGACACGATCGTCGAAGCGCGCGCCCACGCAGACGATCAGGTCCGCCTGGTTCATCGCCCAGTTGGCCTCATAGGTGCCGTGCATGCCGAGCATGCCGAGCCAGTCCTTGTTGTCCGCCGGGAAGGCGCCGAGGCCCATCAGGGTCGAAGTGACGGGCGCGCCGGTCAGCGCCTGCAGTTCGCGCAGCAGCCTGGTCGCCTCGGGACCCGAGTTGATCACACCGCCGCCCGTATAGAGCACGGGTGCCTTGGCCTGGGCGATCAGCTCGACCGCGCGGACGATTTCGGCCTGGCCGCCCTCGGTGGTCGGTGCATAGCGGTTGCGACGCTGGATCGCGCCGTCGTTCCACGCTGCCGAGGCCACCTGGACGTCCTTGGGAATGTCGATCAGCACGGGGCCGGGACGGCCGGTCGTGGCGATCTGGAAAGCCTCGTCGATTACCGCCGCGAGCTGCGAGGGGTCGCGCACGAGATAGTTGTGCTTGGTGCAGTGGCGCGAGATGCCGACGGTGTCCGCCTCCTGGAAGCCGTCCGAACCGATGATCGAGGTGGCGACCTGGCCGGTGATCACGACCAAGGGAATCGAATCCATGAAGGCGTCGGCAATGCCGGTGATGGCATTGGTCGCGCCGGGACCAGAGGTGACGAGCACGACGCCGGGCTTGCCGGTCGAGCGCGCGTAACCCTCCGCCGCGTGCGCGGCGCCGGCCTCGTGGCGGACGAGAATGTGGCGGAGCCGCTCGTCGCCGAAAAGGGCGTCATAGATCGGCAGAACCGCGCCGCCGGGATAGCCGAACACGAATTCGACGCCCTGCCGGACCAGGCTCTCGACCAGAATGCTTGCGCCGCTGCGCTCTTCGCTCACTGTTCCAACCTTCCTCAAGAAGCTGCGGCCTTTAAAAGAACCGACCCGGGACGGCAATGCCGCGCCGGGTCGCCACTTTCATAGGCACGAGACCGCATCCGCGGATTTGTGCGGCGCAGTATGAGACATGAAATGATGTGTCAATAGCTATGTTTGAAACAATGTTTCAAATAATGCTATTTCCATGAACGGTTCGTTGTTTTCTCGCGGCCAATGCGCAGGGGGCTGGTGCCGCAACCAAGTGAACTGACGCTTTGCATAATTGCGTGTCGCCTGTGCGCCGCGGCGCGTCGCTTCGTCGAGAGAAGCCTCGCCGCGCAGATAGGTGGCGATCTCGGGCACGCCGATCGCGCGCATCACGGGCAGGGCGGGATCGAGTCCGCGCGCCAGTAGCGCCTCGACCTCGGCGATCGCGCCGAGGTCGAGCATGCGCGCGAAGCGCAGGTCGCAGCGGGCGTAGAGCTTCGCGCGATCGGGCAGCAGGATCACGGGATGCAGCGCCACGTCGTCCCCGATTCCGCCGCTGCGTTCGCTCTGCCAGGCCTTGAGCCCGCGTCCGGTCGAGCGGACAACTTCGAGCGCCCGCGAGATGCGTGCCGCATCGGCAGGCGACAGCGCCGCGGCGCGTTCGGCGTCCTCGCGAGACAGCGCCGCATAGGCTTCGGCAACGGGCAGGGCGCGTACTTGCGCACGCACGGCGGGATCGATCTCGGGTACCGGCGCTATGCCGTCGAGCAACGTGCGGATATAGAGCCCGGTGCCGCCGACGAGCACAGGCACTCCGCCTGCCTCATGGGTGGCGGCGATCTCGCGCTTGGCGGCCGCTGCCCAGTCCGCCGCCGAGCAGGCCTGCGCGCCGTCCCAGGCTCCGAACAGGCGGTGGTCGATACCCTGCATCTCCTCGGCAGAGGGCCGCGCGCTCAACACCGAAAGGTCGGCATAGACCTGCGCGCTGTCGGCGTTGATGACCACGGCGCGGCGCCCCGTCGCTTCGAGCGCGAGTGCCAGACGCACGGCAAGATCGCTCTTGCCGCTCGCGGTCGGCCCTGCGATGAGCGCCAGCGGCGGCTTGTCGCCGATAGAATTGAAGGACGTTTCGTTGCTCATTGCCCGGCTGATAGCAGAGACCAGCACCCTTGCGACCAATCTCGATCGCGCGCGCGCGGAACTCGCCGCCAAGGGCTGGCCGGTGGCGATGGCCGAGACCGTTCGCAGCGGCATGGACGCGATCGAGCTCGAACTGCCGCACGGCGATCCGGCCGGCGTCCGCGAAGTCCTCGACCGCCATTTCGCGCCGTCGGACCTGCTGCTGTCCGATCACGAGCCGGTGATTCCGCGGGTCTTCGTCTCGGACATGGATTCGACGATGATCTCGGCCGAATGCATCGACGAACTCGCCGATTTCGCAGGCATCAAGGACCAGATCGCCGAGATCACCGAGCGCGCCATGCAGGGCGAGCTCGATTTCGAATCCGCGCTGCGCGAGCGCGTCCGCCTGCTGGCAGCGCTGGACGAGAGCGCCATCGGCGAATGCCTGGCCACGCGGATCGATCCGATGCCCGGCGCCAAAACGCTGGTCGCGACGCTCAAGGCCAAGGGCTGCCGCACCGTGCTGGTGACCGGCGGCTTCCACCAGTTCGCCGATCCCGTGGCCGAGCAGCTCGGCTTCGAGCGCGTCGTCGCGAACACGCTCGAAGTGACGGGCGGCAAGCTGACCGGCGGGCTGATCGGCCCGATTACCGACAGCGCGGTCAAGAAGGCGGTGTTGCTCGAGGAAATGGCGAAGCTCGGCGGCAATGCCACGAGCCTAGCCACCGGTGACGGCGCCAACGACATTCCGATGCTCGAAGCCGCGACCTACGGCCTGGCCTATCGCGCCAAGCCCAAGGCCCGCGCCGCGGCCGATGGCTGGATCGACCGGGGCGATCTGACCGCCATTCTCGAACTGCTCGGCATTCCGCGCAGCGAATGGGTCAGCGGCTAGGGGTTACTCCGTCAGCGCCGATGTCTTGCCCGTGCTGGCGTTGTAGTGGAGCTCAACGCTCGAGATCTCGCAGAGATTGAGACCCTGCCAGGCGGCATTGTCGCCGTCGGTGTAGACGACCTTCATGTCCCAGTTGCAGGTGTCCTCGGACTTGGCAAAATCGATGTTCGTACGAGCGCCGTCGGTCAGCACGTCCTGGCCGAGGATGTCCTCTTCCCAGTCGTTGCTGCGTGACGGGGCGATGTAGACTTCTGCGATGTCGTAACCGGTCTTGTTGATGACGGTAAACACCTCTTCGGCCTGCGCCGGCACAGCAAAAGCGGCCGCGGCAAGCGCGGCGAGAACGGCATAGTTCTTCATGATTTCCCCTTGGCGAACCCTGCGCCTCAAGGGGCCGCATAGCCCCCGGGCGACGCCGTCATATGTGCAGAACTATGCAAAAGGGATTAAGGGCGAAGCGCGATCCGCTCAGCCCTCCATCCATTCCTTGAAGAAGCGCTCGTTGGCTTCGCGCAGGGTCTTCACGGGAATGTCGAAGCCCGCGCCCTTGACCGAAGTGCCGGCCGTGGTGCCGATGCGCGTGACCGGAATACCCTTGGCCTGGATCGCGTCGGCCTCGCGCCCCGTGACAACGTAGCGACCCTGGTCCTCGCCGAAAGCGATGCCGGCGTCACTGACGTCGATGTCGATTTCGCAGCCGATGCCGCTGGCCATGGCCATCTCGGCCAACGCCACCAAGAGTCCGCCATCGGAGACATCGTGCACCGCCGTCGCGCGGCGATCGGCGATCAGTTCGCGGACGAATTCGCCGTGATGGCGCTCGGCCTCGAGATCGACCGGCGGCGGGGCGCCTTCCTCGCGACCGTGGAGTTCGCGCAGCCACAGCGACTGGCCCAAATGGCCGTTGTTTTCGCCGATCAGGTAGATCGGTTCGCCCATCGCGTGGAACTTGATCGTCGTCATCTTGCTGTGGTCGAGCATGAGGCCGACGCCGCCGATCGCGGGCGTGGGCAGGATCGCCGAGCCGCCGCCGGTCGCCTTGCTCTCGTTGTAGAGGCTGACGTTGCCCGAGACGATCGGATAGTCGAGCGCGCGGCAGGCGTCGCCCATACCTTCGAGCGCGCCGACGATCTGCCCCATGATCTCGGGCCGCTGCGGGTTCGCGAAGTTCAGGCAGTTGGTGATCGCCAGCGGCGTCGCTCCGACCGCGCAGATGTTGCGATAGGTCTCGGCCACTGCCTGCTTGCCACCCTCGTAGGGGTCGGCGAAGCAATAGCGCGGCGTGCAGTCGGTGCTCATCGCCAACGCCTTGTCGGTGCCGTGAATGCGCACGACCGCGGCGTCGCCGCCCGACTTCTGCAGGGTGTCCGCACCAACCTGGCTGTCGTACTGCTCGAAGATCCAGCGGCGCGAGGCGAGGTCGGGGCTGGCGATCAGCGCCAACAGATCCGCACCGATGTCCCCGCTTGCGGGAACGTTCGTCAGTTCGGCCGGCTTGGGCGTGGGCACATGCGGACGGTCGTAGAGCGGCGCGTCGTCGGCCAGCGGGTCGAGCGGAATGTCGCAGACGACCTCGCCATCGAATTCGAGGACCATGTGGCCGGTGTCGGTGACTTCGCCGATCACCGCGAAGTCGAGCTCCCACTTCTCGAAGATCGCCGCAGCCATCGGCTCCTTTCCGGGCTGGAGCACCATGAGCATGCGCTCCTGGCTTTCCGAGAGCATCATCTCATAGGGTGTCATGCCCTCTTCGCGGCAGGGCACGGCGTTCATGTTGAGGCGGATACCCGCGCCGCCCTTGCTGGCCATCTCGACCGAGCTCGAGGTCAGGCCCGCGGCGCCCATGTCCTGGATCGCGACGATCGCGTCGGTCGCCATCAGTTCGAGGCAGGCCTCGATCAGCAGCTTTTCCACGAAGGGATCGCCGACCTGCACGGTCGGGCGCTTTTCCTCGATGTCGTCGCCGAAGTCGGCGCTGGCCATCGTCGCGCCGTGGATGCCGTCGCGGCCGGTCTTCGAGCCGACGTAGACGATCGGATTGCCCAGGCCGGTCGCGGCCGAATAGAAGATCTTGTCAGTGTCGGCGACGCCCACGGTCATCGCATTGACCAGGATATTGCCGTCGTAGGCCTTGTGAAAATTGGTCTCGCCGCCAACCGTCGGCACGCCGACGCAGTTGCCGTAGCCGCCGATGCCCGCAACCACGCCCTGGACGAGGTGCTTCATCTTCGGATGGTCGGGCCGGCCGAAGCGCAGCGCGTTCATGTTGGCGACGGGGCGCGCGCCCATCGTGAACACGTCGCGCAGAATGCCGCCGACGCCGGTCGCCGCGCCCTGGTAGGGCTCGATGTAGCTCGGGTGGTTGTGGCTCTCCATCTTGAAGATCGCCGCTTGGCCGTCGCCGATGTCGATCACGCCGGCGTTCTCGCCGGGGCCGCAGATGACCCAGGGTGCCTCGGTGGGCAGCTTCTTGAGGTGGATGCGGCTCGACTTGTACGAGCAATGCTCGGACCACATGACCGAGAAGATGCCCAGCTCGACCATGTTCGGTTCGCGGCCGAGTGCGTGCAGGACGCGCTCGTACTCTTCTGCGGACAGCCCGTGGGCGGCGACGACATCTGCGGTGATCTCGGACATGCCGCGCCCTTAGCTCGCCTCTGCGCAGAGCGCTAGACGTCAGCACAGGATTGGAGCGCTTGACCGGTGGACGCCGCCCGGCCATTGCTGGCGCATGGTTGAAAGTGCTGCCTCAGACATCGCCGGACTGACCTTCGAAGACGCGCTCCGTGCGCTGGAGGACGTCGTCCGCAAGCTTGAGAGCGGCGAAGTGCCGCTCGACGATTCGATCACGCTCTACGAACGCGGCGAACACCTGCGCAAGCATTGCCAGGCGCGACTCGACGCCGCGCAGCTGCGGATCGAACGGATCGTCGCCGGTCCCGACGGAAGTGCCACCGGCACGCAACCTTTCGACGATCCGGACCGCTGACATGACCAGTACCGGCGTGAGCGACAGCCTTTTGGCCGATGGCCTGGTCCGCATCGCGCGCGACGTCGACGAGACCTTCGACCAGCTCCTGCCGCTGCCGCAGGATCCGCGGGCGCGTCTGATCGAAGCGATGCGATATGCCTGCATCGGCGGCGGCAAGCGCCTACGCCCGCTGCTGCTGACCGCGACCGCGGAGATGTTCGGCGTCGACCGTGACGCGGCCCTGCGCGCCGGAGTCGCGATCGAGGCGATCCACGTCTATTCGCTGATCCACGACGACCTGCCATGCATGGACGATGACGCCTTGCGGCACGGCAAACCGACCGTCCATCGGGCCTTCGACGAAGCGACCGCGGTCCTCGCGGGCGACGCGCTTCACGCCTTTGCCTTCGAACTGCTGGCCGATCCCGAGACCAGCGGCGATCCGTTCACGCGGATCGAGCTCGTCGCGACTCTTGGTCAGGCCAGCGGTTTCCAGGGCATGGCTGGCGGTCAGATGATGGACATGATGGCCGAGGAGAGCGCCTTCGACCTCCAGACCATCACGCGGCTCCAGCAGTTGAAGACCGGCGCTCTGCTCGGCGCCTCGGTCGAGATGGGCGCGATTCTCGGCCACATCCCGCCCGAGGGACGCACGAACCTGCGCGGCTATGCGCGCGACATCGGTCTCGCCTTCCAGATCGTCGACGACCTCCTCGATCACGAGGGCGACGAGGAAGCCGCGGGCAAGGCGCTGCGCAAGGATGCGGCGCAGGGCAAGCAGACCTTCGTCTCGCTGCTCGGCCCCGAACGCGCGCGCTCGCAAGCGCAGATGCTGGTCGACCAGGCGGTGGCCCAACTCGCCAGCCACGGCGTCGAGGCCGACCTGCTGCGCGCACTGGCGCGGTATATCGTGGAAAGGAATCACTGATGGCCGGTGGCAAGGAACGCGTTGGGGTCTATCCCGGCACCTTCGATCCGATCACGCTCGGCCATGCCGACATCATCCGTCGCGGCGCGAAGCTGGTCGATCGGCTGATCATCGGCGTAACCACCAACATTTCCAAGAACCCGATGTTCTCCGCCGAGGAGCGCATGGCCATGGTCCGGCGCGAAGTCGATGCGCTGGGCATCGACAACGTCGAGGTCGTCGGCTTCAACGCCTTGCTCATGCGCTTCGCCGAGAAGCAGGGTGCCTCGGTCATCGTGCGCGGCCTGCGCGCCGTCGCGGACTTCGAGTACGAGTACCAGATGGCGGGCATGAACCAGCAGCTCAACGCCAGGATCGAGACGATTTTCCTGATGGCCGACGTCAGCCTGCAGCCGATTGCCTCGAAGCTCGTCAAGGAAATCGCGCTGTTCGGCGGTGAGATCTCGAACTTCGTCAGCGCGACGGTGCGCGACGACGTGCTGGCGCGGATCGAGCAGACCGGACGTCTCGGCGAATACTGATTTGCGCGAGTATTAAAACGCGACACCGTACCGGCCGCGACGGGTTCCGTTCATTGCCATGACAGCGGCGGACGGCTATCGGAGCGGCCGATCGATGCTGGAGGCTCTGCCGCCGGCCTGGCCATGGGTGAGTGCTGCCGAATGAAATCCCGTCTGTTCGCATCTATTGTTCTGGGCCTGTCGCTCATCGCCGCGCCCGCCATGGCCAAGGATGCACCTGCCGTTACGCCGCCCAAGGTCTACCCGACCCTGGTCGACACCAATCCGGCGAACAAGCCGCAGGACGTGCTCTACCTCGACCTGTCGAACGGCGGCCGCGTCACCATCCGGCTGATGCCCGAATGGGCGCCGGCCCACGTCGAGCGGATCAAGACGCTGGTCGCCGAGCACTTCTACGACGGCATCGTGTTCCACCGGGTGATCGACGGCTTCATGGCGCAGACCGGCGATCCCACGGGCACGGGTGAGGGCGGCTCGAAGCTTCCCGATCTCAAGTCCGAGTTCAACCCGCTGCCGCACGTGCGCGGGACGCTGTCGATGGCGCGGACCAACGATCCGAACAGCGCCAACAGCCAGTTCTTCATCGTGTTCTATCCGCGCTTCGCGCTCGATCACAAATACACGGTGTTTGGTCGCGTGATTGCCGGCATGGACGTGGCCGACGCGATCGAGCGTGGCGAGCCGCCGCAGAACCCGACCAAGATCGTCCGCGCCTCGCTGGGGGCAGAGGGCGCTCCGCCGCCGCCACCGGCTGCCGCTGCACCGGCCGCTCCGGTGACCGCCGAGCAACTGAGCAATTCGAAGTCGAATTGATTCCCAAGACGCGCTAGTCGCGCCGCATGCGCGTCGACCTCTTCGATTTCGAACTCCCGCCCGAAAACATAGCGTTGCGGCCCGTGCGTCCGCGCGACGCGGCGCGCATGCTCGTGGTGGGTCCCCATGGGGCGCCTGACGACCGTTGCGTGAACCAGCTGCCGAGCCTGCTGCGCCGCGGCGACGTGCTGGTGTTCAACGACACCCGCGTGATCCCCGCCCAGCTCGAAGGGAAGCGCGGAGAAGCGCGGATCGGCGCGACCCTGCACAAGCGGATCGACCTGCGTCGCTGGCAAGCCTTCGTGCGCAATGCCAAGCGGCTGCACGAGGGTGACCGGATCGCATTCCCCGCCGGGGTCGAGGCCGTGGCCGAGCAGCGCCATGTCGATGGCTCCTGGACTCTGGCTTTTGCGGGCGACGAGCCGGTCGAGGTGCTGCTAGAGCGCGCCGGCCAGATGCCGCTGCCGCCCTACATCGCCGGCAAGCGCCCAACCGATGCGGCCGACCAGCAGGACTATCAGACGATGTTCGCGGCCGAGAAGGGCGCCGTCGCCGCGCCGACCGCGGCTTTGCATTTCACCCCTGGACTGATGGCTGGGTTGGCAGAAGCCGGCGTTGCCCACGAGGCGCTGACGCTCCACGTCGGCGCGGGCACCTTCCTGCCGGTCAAGGCCGAGGATACCGCCGATCACGCGATGCATGCCGAATGGGGCCGGATCGATGCACTGACAGCCGATCGTCTCAACGCCGCGCGTCAGGCTGGCGGTCGGGTGATCGCGGTCGGCACCACCAGCCTGCGCCTGCTCGAGAGCGCCACGGGCGAGGACGGGATCATCCGCCTCTTCGAGGGCGACACAGCGATCTTCATCACCCCCGGCTACCGCTTCCGCGCGATCGACGGGCTGATGACCAATTTCCACCTGCCGAAATCGACGCTGTTCATGCTGGTCTCGGCGCTGATGGGGCTGGAAAACATGCAGGCGGCCTATGCCCACGCGATCGCCGCGGGCTATCGGTTCTATTCCTATGGGGATTCGAGCCTGCTGCTGCCGGCTATGCGTCCTGATGGAATCGCTTTGGCCAAGAAGTCATCTGCGCCTGGCGGACAGATTGCCCGGTTTTTGGTTCATCCTGGCGATGCCCGTCTTCGGTGCGGTAATCGGTCCGTGGCTCTATGCCGCGATCCACGTCGCTGGTGTTGGACCGATCTTCGATGTGAGGACGCTTTCGCCCATCCTCACCGTAGCGCTCGTCATCGTGGTGATAGATTTCCTGTCGTACTGGGAGCACCGGTTCGAGCACCGCTTCTGGTGGCGGGTTCATTCCGTCCACCATGCAGCGCGCGACATGCACGCGGCAATGAACTACGGCCATCCGATCCAGTATCTCGGCGAATTTCTCTGGATAGGAATTCCCGTGATCGCCTTGGGTCTCGGGTCAATCGAGATCCCGCTGGCTGTAACGGTGTATCGCTCGTTCCATACGATGCTGAACCACGCTTCGACTCCAATGCACCTTGGCTTCCTGCGCTGCGTCTTCGTAGACAATCGCTACCATCGCATTCACCATTCCTCCGACCCCCGACATTTCGGGCGCAATTTCGGGACGATTTTCACCATCTGGGATCAGCTTTTCGACACCGCCTATTTTCCCGAGCCCGATGAATGGCCCGATACCGGTGTTGACGGTCTCACTTCGCCGCGCAGCCTCGGGCAATATCTGACGCAGCCGTTTGTCCGGCGGGATGTGGCATGACGGAATCGGTCGCTCGGTTCGCAGGTGAGGGGGCACCAGTCGAGCAGCCGGTCCTTGGCATGAGGTTGACGAGGACGATTTTGCTCGCGATCGCTGTCGCCGGGTTCTTTGCGTTCGGCGTGGCTCTCACCGCGAACAGCCAGATAGCCTCAGGCGGGACATGGACGCTCTACGCCATGCTGATGGAGCAAGGCGCGCGACCGTATACGGATCTGCATCTCCCGCAGCAGCCGTTGTTTTTTCTGTACAATCGGCTGTGGTATGCGCTGACAGGACAGAACTGGATTCTGTCGCAGGTCTCGGCTGCGATCGTCCTTGCATTTTACTGCAACGGTTATTGTCGTCTTGCACGACATGTGCCCTGGGGCTCGTGGTCGCGTGCCATCGTGTTTCTTGGTGCGGCCCTGTCCGCGATAGGGTGGGACTACTACAGCTTCTTCGACTATCGCGCCTTCACCGACACGTTTGCGGTCTATGTGACGCTGCTGCTTTTCCGCTTGAGCGAAGTAGAGCCGGAAGATGGCATCGTTTTCGCGTGGCCCATCGCCCTTGGCTGTCTTTGCGGACTGTCTTTCGCCACGCGCGCGAACGATGGCCTTATGCTATGGATCGCCGTCACCGCGATATTGCTTCACTGGTTTCCTGGGCAATGGTGGCGCAACGCTATTCTGCTGCTGGCCGCCGCGACCGGAACCGTGGCGATCATCGTTCTGCTGACCGGCGACGGCTTTGTCGCCTATTTCGAACATACGCTGCACTCGGCGCCGGCGATGAAAGGAGGGACCGGCCAGGTCATCCTGTCGCCAATCATGCTCGTCGCCGATATCGGCAGTTATCTTGCGCAATGGTCGAGCCTGTTCCTGAGTGCATTGGTCCTGGCCGCGGTGGTTGTTCCCGCAGTCTTGATCCATCGCGCGAAATGCGATGGCGCCGCTTCGCCAAAGCGAAGGTCACTGGTGCTGATCGGGGCCATCCTGGCGCTGGAAGCAATCTGGATTCTGCCCAATTCGGGCGTTCCGGGGCTCATTCTCCCGTGGCTGCTTCTGGTGCTCATCGCCTTGGCCGTTTACGCTGCGCTCGGCGTACTGCGCGTCCTGAAGGTGACAAACAGGCGCGCCATGCTCATGCTAGTTCCGGCGAGCGCGCTCGTTGCGGCGGGAATGTCGAGCGGGGGTAATTACTTCGGCCTGTACGGGCCGCTAGGGCTGCTGCTGGTCCTGCTTCCCGTCGTTTTCGGCAAGGCCATCGAGGGACGCAATCGGACCATACTCCTGGCCCTCTACGTGATGCTGGCCGCGACGATCGTGATCGGTAAGGTTCGCGTGCCGATGCAATGGGAGCACTATCGCTCTGCGCCAATGTTCCTGAACCGCGAACTGGTGCATCGTGACAGCCAGGGGCCGATGCTGGTGGAGCGCGAGATGAATGGGTTCTTCTCCGACGTCTGCAATGTCATCGACGCGCAAGGGGAAGGCCGAGGACTCCTGTCGCTGCCCTATTCCTACGCGAACTATCACTGTGGGATCGCGCCTTGGCGCCGCTATGTGCAGACCTATTTCGACACCACGAGCGGCAGCACCATCGATGGATTGATGCGTGCGCTAGACGAGCAATCCCCGACGTGGATCGTTTACCAGCGACAGCTCGATCGGATCGGTGCCACCGAAAGGGCGTTCAACCACGGTCAGCCGATCCGGCATCGCGCGCTGGACACCTATATCTGGGGCCATATCCAACATGGTCGATGGCATGTCGTGCGGAGCTGGTCGGATGAGCCTGGAAGCGAATGGTACTTCATTCGGACATCTCCACCAGGATCGTGAGTCAATTACGATGCTCCTGCCTTGAACCTTTCGCTTAGCGACTGCATCTGGGACCAATGGGAGCAATTCTGGAAATTGAGGGACTGCAGAAAACCTACGCCGGCGGCGTAACGGCTCTGCAACCGACCGACCTGACCATCAACAAAGGCGAGATTTTCGCGCTGCTCGGGCCGAACGGCGCAGGCAAGACGACCCTGATCGGGCTCGTCTGCGGGCTCGTGCGGCCGAGCGGCGGCAAGATTCGCGCCTTCGGGCTCGACATGGCCAAGGACTGGCGACAGGCCCGCGCGCGGATCGGGCTGGTGCCGCAGGAACTGGCCGTCGACATGTTCGAATACGTGCTGCCGTCGGTGGCGCACAGCCGCGCGCTGTTCGGGCGGCCGGCCGATCCGGCCAAGATCGAAAAGCTGCTGCGATCGCTGTCGCTGTGGGACAAGCGCGATCAGCGCATCTCGGCGCTCTCTGGAGGCATGAAGCGTCGCGTGCTGATCGCCAAGGCTTTGGCGCACGATCCCGACCTGTTGTTCCTCGACGAGCCCACCGCCGGCGTCGACGTCGAGCTGCGCCGCGACATGTGGCAGCTCATCGGCGAGCTCCGCGATCAGGGCGTGACGATCATCCTGACCACGCATTACATCGAGGAAGCCCAGGAGATGGCCGACCGGGTCGGCGTGATCGACCGCGGCGTGCTCCAGCTCGTCGAGGAGAAGCGCGCGCTGATGGCGCGGCTCGGCACGACCGAGGCCAAGATCGCGTTGGCCAAGCCGATCACCGCGATCCCGGCCTCGCTCGAGCATTTCGGTCTGGCGATCGAGGACGACGGCAAGGTGCTCTGCTACCACGGCGCGGGCGAGGGCGAAGTCGCCCCGCTGCTCAAGGCGCTGCTGCGCGAGGACATCGACTTCACCGGCATCGACGTCCACGAATCGAGCCTCGAGGACATCTTCGTCGACCTGATCGGCCGCAATCATCATCACAATAAGGAGGCCGCCCGATGAGCTTCAATCTGCGCGGCACCCTGGCGATCTACAAGTTCGAGCTGGCGCGAACCTGGCGCACGCTGTTCCAGTCGATCCTGACGCCGGTGCTGACGACCTCGCTCTACTTCATCGTGTTCGGCGGAGCGATCGGTTCGCGGATCGATACGATGGGCGGGGTACCCTATGCGGCTTTCATCGTCCCCGGCCTGCTTATGCTGACGATCCTGGCCGAAAGCACGGCCAACGCGAGTTTCGGCATCTACCTGCCGCGGTTCACGGGAACGGTCTACGAGCTGCTGTCGGCGCCGATCGGCGTTGCCGAGACCCTGGTCGGCTATGTCGGCGCGGCGGCGACCAAGTCGGTCATCCTGGCGATCGTGATCCTCGCGACCGCGCGCGTCTTCGTCGACTATCAGATCGAGCATCCACTGCTGGCCGCCTTGTTCATCATGCTGAGCGCCGTGGCTTTCTCGCTGCTGGGGTTCATCCTCGGCTGCTGGGCTGACGGCTTCGAGAAGCTGCAGGTCGTGCCGATGCTGGTGCTGACGCCGCTGACCTTCCTCGGCGGCACGTTCTATTCGATCGCGATGCTGCCCGAGCCCTGGCGCACCGTGACGCTGTTCAACCCGGTGGTCTATCTGGTCAACGGCCTGCGCTGGACCTTCTACGGCCAGGCCGACGTCAACTTCGGTGCGGCCATCGCCGCGACGCTGGGCTTCATGGCGCTATGCATCGCAGTGATTGCGGTGATCTTCCGCACGGGCTGGCGGCTGCGAAGCTAGATCTCGCAGGGATCGCGCGCGGGCATCGTCGCGTCGATCAGCGCGTCGTCGGCGGGCAGGTGCCCGTCGAGGATCAGCATGGCGAGGCCGTGGGCGATTGCCCAGGCGCGGACCTGCATCTCGCGCGCGGCCGCGGCATCGCCGCCACTCAGCGCTTCGGAATTGGCACGCAACAGGCGCCCGGCGGGATTGTTGCCGAGCTCGGCGCCGCCGGCCAGCTCGGCATGACTGAAGATCAGGCGAAACAGTCCGGGATGGGCCACGGCGAAACGCACATAGGCACGCCCCGTCGCGGCGAAGCCCGGCGAACCGCCGCCCGCGGCAGCCGCGGCCAAACTCTGCTGTTCGAACAGCTTGGCCAGGCCCGTCTCGGCAAGCGCCCTCAGCAGCGCGTGCTTGTCGGGGAAATGGCGATAGACCGCGGTCGCCGAGACCCCGACCTCGCGCGCCAGCTGGCGCAGCGACAGCTCGTTCGGATCGGCGGTTTCGAGCGCGGTCAGGCCGGCCTCGATCAGCGCGGATCGCAGGTCGCCGTGATGATAGGCGCGGTCGGTCTCGGATGATGTTGACACTGTTATCATTGCCTGTATGTTGACGCCATAAACATTAGATGGAGACTCGTATCATGGCAAGCGCAGTCGAAGACACGATCCGCGGCATCGTCGGTAAGGGCATCGAGGTCGTTTCTGGCATCAACCGCCGGCTCCAGGACGACAAGGCCGAACACCGCTTCCTCGGCGGCATCCACGCGCCGCTGCACGACGAGCGCACGCTGACCGATCTTTCGGTGACGGGCACGATCCCGCCCGAGCTCTCGGGCCGCTACGTCCGCATCGGGCCGAACCCGTTCAAGCCCGATCCGCGCGGCTATCACTGGTTCATCGGCGACGGCATGGTCCACGGCCTGCGGCTCAAGGACGGCAAGGCCGCGTGGTATCGCAACCGCTACATCCGCTCGAAGAAGCTCGAGGGCGTCGGTGGTCCCGAAGCGGCGCCCGGGCCGCGTCGCTCGAACCACGACACCGTCAACACCAACGTCATCCAGCTCGGCGGCAAGACCCTCGCGCTGGTCGAGGCCGGCTCCTATCCGGTCGAACTGTCGGACGAGCTCGAATCGATCGCCTACAGCGATTTCGCCGGCAGCCTGAAGGGGGCGTTCACCGCGCACCCGCATGAAGACCCGCGCACCGGCGAACTCCACGCGATCACCTATGACGGCATGACGCAGGACAGGGTCTGGCACGTCGTGGTCGGCGCCGACGGCAAGGTGCGGCGCGAGCAGCCGATCGCGGTCGCGCATGGCCCGTCGATCCACGACTCGACGATCACCGATCGCTACGTCCTGATTTTCGACCTGCCCGTGACCTTCTCGATGAAGACGCTGATCGGCGGCGCGAACTTCCCCTATCGCTGGAACCCCGAGCATCAGGCGCGCGTCGGCCTGTTGCCGCGGGAGGGCGGCAGCGACGACGTGATCTGGTGCGATGTCGAGCCCTGCTACGTCTTCCACGTTGCCAACTCGTTTGACCGTGCCGACGGCAAGGTCGTAGTCGACGTCGACGTCTACGATACGATGTTCGACGGCGACGGAGAGGGCCCGAGCGGCAAGCCGCGCGGCTTCGAACGCTGGGTAATCGATCCGGTGGCGCGGACCGTGGACCGCCAGACGATCGATGCCGCGCCGCAGGAATTCCCGCGGCCCGACGAGCGCTTCTTCGGCCAGGACTATCGCTATGCCTGGGCGATCGGCCTGCCCGAGGCCGAAGTCACCTTCCTCGGCGAGCAACCGCTCTATCGCCACGACCTCCAGACCGGCGCGCGCACCGCGCACGACTTCGGCCCCGGCAAGGTGCCCGGCGAATTCGTCTTCGTGCCGTGCAGCGCCGATGCGGCCGAAGGCGAGGGCTGGGTCATGGGCTATGTCATCGACACGGTCAGCGAGACCACCGACCTGGTGATTCTCGACGCGAGCGACATGGCGGCCGAGCCCGTCGCGCGCGTGCATATCCCGCACCGCGTGCCGCCGGGGTTCCATGGCAACTGGCTGGCGGATTGATCGCGTTGCGAGTGGGGCAGGGGTTAGGCCTTGTCCCACTCCACATACAGCGCCTGCAGGCCGTGGAGCATGTAGGTCGGCTCGTAGGCATAGCGCCGCGCATCGGCCGGGCCGTGTTGTGCCTCGGCAATGCGGATGTCCGAGGTGCGCGAAAGGAACTGCTCGAGCGCCACGCGCACTTCCATCCGCGCCAGCGGCGCGCCGATGCAGCCGTGCGAGCCGCGGCTGAAGGCGATGTGGTCGCGCACGCCGGGGCGATCGTAGTCGAAGGTGTCGGGATCGGCGAAGCGGCGCGGATCGCGGTTGGCGCCGCCCGAGCAGACCGTGACGATCGATCCCGCCGGGATATCGACCCCGCCGACCACGCCGTCCTTGACCGTGAGCCGCGACATCGTCTTGACCGGCGGCTGCGTGCGCAACACCTCCTCGATGAATTCGGGGATCCGGTGCGGCTCCGACCGCAGCTTGGCCTGGACCTCGGGCATGTCGCCGAGCGTGCGGAACGCGAAGGCGACGAGACGGGCCGAAGTGTCCTGGCCGGCGCCGAACAGGAAGCAGGCGAGTTGCGCCTTGACGTGCAACCCCGGATCTCCGCCGTCCTTGAACTTCGCTTGGGCGAGGTCGGTCAGCATGTCGTCGCGCGGATTATCGAGGCGTTCGGTCAGGTAGCCGAGGAAGCGCGCGTGGAGGTGGAGCAGCGGGTCGGCGCCGACCTTGAAGCCCTCGTCACCGCCGAGCTGCGTCGGATCGGGGCCCATGGCTTCGAGCAGCGCCGGGCGGTCCTCCTCGGGCACGCCGAGCAGGTCGGCGATCACCAGGGTCGAGAGCGCATGCGCGAAGTCCTTGGTGATCTCGCAGCCGCCCCGATCGATCAGCCCGTCGACCAGGCGGATGACGAGGCCGCCGACGTAGTCCTCGTTGGCCTTGAGCCGCTTGTGCGTCAGCAGGGCCTGGAGCAGCGCGCGGTGCTGGGTGTGGTGCGTGCCGTCGAAGGTGGCGAGATGGTCGGTCCAGGGCATCTCATGGCGATGCTCGGCGAGCTGTGCCGCGACATCGCCGTTCGGCGTGAAGGGCAGGGGCGGCAGCGGGCCCGTGACGGCCACGGCCGAGGAGAACACCTCACCCTGCTGGTTGTAGACTTCGAGCGCCTCGTCGTAGCCGGTAACCATGAAGACGTTCTGGAATTTCTCCTGCATCACCGGACAGGCCGATCGCAGGGAGGCAAGATAGCTCGGCAAGTCCTGGGCGATTTCCCCGTCGCTGAAGAAGTCGGTTTCCCGGAAATCTACCATTTCGTCTCTCCCGTGATTCTTGTTCGCCATATTGTTAGCACGGTCGAGGGCGGAAACAACGGGCACTGGCATCCGGCGCCCCAGGCTCTATAGGCACGGGCGATGACCCGTTTCGCCTTCACCATCCACGCCACCGAGGGCAAGGCCCGCACCGGCACGATCCAGATGCGCCGCGGCGAGATCCGCACCCCGGCCTTCATGCCCGTTGGCACCGCCGCGACGGTCAAGGCGATGAAGCCCGAGGCCGTGCGCGCGACCGGCGCCGACATCATCCTGGGCAACACCTATCACCTGATGCTGCGCCCCGGTGCCGAACGCGTCGCGCGCCTGGGCGGGCTGCACAAGTTCATGAACTGGTCGCGGCCGATCCTCACCGACAGCGGCGGCTATCAGGTGATGAGCCTGTCCGACCTGCGCAAGATCACCGAGGAGGGCGTGACCTTCGCCAGCCACATCGACGGCTCGCGCCACCATCTGACCCCCGAGCGCTCGATGGAGATCCAGCGGCTGCTCGGCTCGGACATCGTCATGGCCTTCGACGAATGCCCGCGCGCCGACCAGGATCGCGACGTCATCGCGCGATCGATGGCAATGTCGATGCGCTGGGCCAAGCGCAGCCGCGACGCTTTCGACGCTGGCGGCGAACACGCCGAGGGTGCCGCGCTGTTCGGTATCCAGCAGGGCGCGCTCGACGAGAGCCTGCGCCGGGAAAGCGCCGACGCGCTGCGCGATATCGGCTTCGACGGCTATGCCATCGGCGGGCTCGCCGTGGGCGAAGGGCAGGAGGCGATGTTCGCCACGCTCGATTTTGCGCCAGGCCAGTTGCCCGAAGACCGCCCGCGCTATCTGATGGGCGTGGGCAAGCCCGACGATCTCGTCGGCGCGGTCGAGCGCGGGGTCGACATGTTCGACTGCGTGCTGCCGAGCCGCTCTGGCCGTAATGGCCAGGCCTTTACCTGGACCGGGCCGCTCAACCTGCGCAACGCCAGGCACGCCGAGGATACGGGGCCGCTCGATCCGCGCTGCACTTGCCCGACTTGCGGCACCTATTCGCGCGCCTATCTCCATCACCTGATCAAGGCCGGCGAAATCCTGGGTGCGATGCTGATGACCGAGCACAATATCAGCTTCTACCAGCAGCTTATGCGGGCCATGCGCGACGCGATCGGGGCGGGGCGCTTCGCCGCATTCGCCACCGATTTCCGCCGCGACTATCTCGGCCGTTGAAGGGATTTGGAACGATGATCGCACGCAAGAACCCCCTGCGGATCGCCGCACTGTCGCTGGCCCTGGCGCCGCTCGTGCCGATTTATGCGCAGTCCGCGCCGGCCGCCAAGTCCGTGGTTCCCACCGCGCCGCCGGCCTGGACCGTCACCTCTGACACCGCGCGCGGCGCGGTCGGCATCATGGCCTCGTCGAAGGGCGGCACCGTGCAATTCCTCGGCGGCTGCAGCAAAGGCGGCGAACCGGGCCTGACCGGCGCCTTCTCAAGCTATCAGGGCACGGGCCTGCGCACCGACGGCCAGGTAGAGCGCGTGGCCTTCTATGCCCGTGGCGAGGACTGGCAGGACGCTTTCTCGGTGCGGCTGCGCTATCTGTCGGGCAGCCGTTCGTGGGAGATCGCCCAACCGCTTTCGCCGGTGTTCTTCAGTTCGTTCTCGCGCGGTGCCACGCTGGCCGTGGTCAACAGCCGCAACGAGGAAATCTTCACGTTCGACCTCACCGGGTCGACCGCGGCGGTGAAGGCGATGCGCACGGTCTGCGCTATTCCCGTCCAATAGGAACGTCGTTGATCGGTTCGGCTAAAACGGGTTCAATGCGGCCTCGATGCCGAACAGCTTCCAACAGGGCCTGATCTTCGTCGTGGGCGTGCTCGCGCCGCTCGCGCTGCCGCTGTTGTTCTTCGGCGTGCTCGAACGTCTGGCACCGGCAGGTCCGCTCAAGTCGGCGCGAGGCTGGTGGCTGAACCTGCGGCTGATGGTTGTCTATCTGGCGGTGCCGACCGTGCTGGCCGTGGCGATCAAGTTCTTCGTTGCCGAGGCCGGCGCGCTGAGCGGCGGCGGCTTGATCGATCTCCTGCCGTGGATTTCGATTTCGGGCACTGTCGGCGTGATCGTCGGATGCCTACTCTACCTGCTGGTCTGGGACTTCTTCTACTATTGGTGGCACCGCGCGCAGCATCGGTTCCCTGCGCTCTGGCGGATGCATAGCCTGCACCATATGGACGAGACGCTCGGCGTCTCGGCCAACATGCGCGTGCACTGGCTCGAAGAGATCGGCCGGACCGCGGTTATGTTCGTACCGATGGCCTTCCTGTTCAATCTGCCCGTCGCGACCGGCGTCACCGCCATCGTGCTGACCTTCTGGGGCGCCTTCATCCATTCGAACCTGCGACTGCACCTGGGCCCGCTGAGCCCGGTCATTGCCGGACCGCAGGTTCATCGCGTTCACCACAGCCGACTCGACGAGCATCACGACCGCAATTTCGCGGCCTTCTTTCCGGTCTGGGACTACCTCTTCGGCACGTATCACCACCCCGCGCGCACCGAATTTCCGCCCACGGGACTTGAGGGAATGGAGGAGGTCGGTTCGGTCTGGGAAGCAGTGGTCCACCCCTTCCGGGGCGCGACGTTCAGGCGCGAAGCGGATTGACGCCGGACGGCCGGCTCAGGCCGGCTGAACCTCGAGCTTGGTACCGCGATAGGCGAAGAATCGTCCCGAGCGCATCTCCATGAAGCCTGCGCCGATCTGGGCGGCGAAGCGCTGGGCGGTTGCGAGATCGGGGTACCATTTGCCGCGGCGGTGCGGCGTCACAAAGCGATAGCGTTTCATACGTCCCGGATAATGCCGCCGAGGATGCGAAGTTCCCAGCAGCATGCTGTTTTCAGCAGGAAAAACGCGACGAATGGCGCGCTGCAACTGTGCAGCAAAGCGCGGGCAAGAGACGGGCAAAATTAGGGCAGAAAAAAGGCGGCCACAAGGGCCGCCTTCGTTCGATTCGCAGGTGCGAAAAGCTGGATCAGCGCGAGTAGAACTCGACGACCAGGTTCGGTTCCATGCGGACCGGATAGGGCACCTCGTCGAGCGTCGGGACGCGGACGAAAGTGATCTTGTCGGTGCCGTCGGGCGCGACGTAGTCGGGAACTTCACGCTCGGGCAGCGTCAGCGCTTCGGCGATAAGCGCCATTTCCTTGGCCTTGTTGCCCAGGCTGATGATGTCGCCCGGACGCACGCGACGCGAGGCGATGTTGCACTTCACGCCATTGACGCGGATGTGGCCGTGCGAAACGATCTGGCGCGCGGAGAAGATGGTCGGCGCGAACTTGGCGCGATAGACGATCATGTCCAGGCGCTGCTCGAGCAGGCCGATCAGGTTCTGGCCGGTGTCGCCCTTCATGCGCGCGGCTTCCTGATAGGTCGCCTTGAACTGCTTTTCGGTGACGTCGCCGTAGTAGCCCTTGAGCTTCTGCTTGGCGCGGAGCTGGATGCCGTAGTCCGAGACCTTGCTCTTGCGGCGCTGGCCGTGCTGACCGGGACCGTAGCTGCGGCGGTTGACCGAGCTCTTGGGACGGCCCCAGATGTTCTCGCCCATGCGGCGATCGAGCTTGTACTTCGACGAATTGCGCTTCGACATGCGCCTTCACTCCATTTGCTGCACCGGCGACGATCGCCCGCGCTAAGACCCCGGAACCGCACCATCCGGCCTGAAACCGGATGCGGCCGCTGCTTCACCGGGGGTGCAGGGCCAATTGCGAAGGCGCGCCCATGACGGGTGCATGACGGAAAGTCAAGGCCGCGGGGCGGTCTTGCGCGAAAGAAGCGCGCTCAACCGCCGTCGGGACTGCGGCGCAGGTCCTGCACCCGGCGGATCGCATCCTGGTCGTCGCGGTTGTTGCCGTCCCACTGCGCCCGCGTGCGGCAGACCTTGGGGCCGGGAAGGCGCGAACCGACCACCACCTGGCGGCGACATATGAGCTTGTCATCGACGGCTTCAGGTGCACCCGGCGTGGCGCTGGGCGTGGGGACGGGTTCTGCGGCGAAGACGGGGACTGCCGTGAGCAGCAATCCCGCAAGGATCGGCAATGTTGCTTTCATGGATGTAAATTGCTGTCCGCGCGCGCGTTTTGCAAGCGTCTAGCGCTTGCGCCCGGGTTCGCGTTCGAGCTGGCTGAGCACGCCGCGCAGGGTGCGCACCTCGAGATGGTTCCAGCCTGGCTTGGTCAGCAGGTTGCGCAAGGTCCGCCGGCTCGACGCGGCGCGGCTTTCGGGGAAGAAGTATTCGCGCGGTTCGAGCAGCGCCTCGAAGTGGCCGATCAGGCCTTCGAGCTCGTCCTGCGGTGCGGGGGGCAGGATTTCCTCCACGGTCGGCTGTTCGAGGCTGGCGTGCTTCGACCATTCGTAGGCGCAGAGGATCACCGCCTGTGCCAGGTTCAGCGAGCCGAATTCGGGATTGATCGGCACGGTGACGATTGCGCGGGCGAGAGCGACGTCCTCGGTTTCGAGCCCCGAGCGTTCGGGGCCGAAGACGAAGGCCGAGCGGCCGACGGCGCCATGGATGTCGCGCGCCGCCTCTTCGGGCGTCAGAACGGGCTTGGTGACGCCGCGCTTGCGCACGGTCGTGGCATAAACGTGGGCGCAGTCGGAAACGGCCTCGGCAAGCGTCTCGAAGACCTTGGCCTTTTCGAGCACGATATCGGCGCCCGCCGCGGCCGGGCCGGCGCTGGGATTGGGCCAACCGTCGCGCGGGGCGACGAGGCGCATTTCGGCGAGTCCGAAGTTGAGCATAGCGCGCGCGGCCTTGCCGATGTTCTCGCCGAGCTGGGGCCGGACGAGGACGATCAGCGGCTTCTTGTCAGTTTCCGCCGACATCGCGCCCACCAACTTGCTGCACCGCGCTGGCGAATTCCTCGAAATCCTTCGCCTCGCTGAAATCGCGATAGACGCTGGCGAAGCGGATATAGGCGACGCTGTCGAGCTGGCGCAGCCCGTCCATCACCATGCCGCCGATGGCCTGCGAGCGGATCTCGCTCTCGCCCGTGGTCTCGATCTGGCGCTGTATGCCCGAGACGAGCTGGTCGATCCGTTCCTGCGCGACGCCGCGCTTGCGGCAGGCGAGGGTGACGGACTGCTCGATCTTCGAGCGCACGAAAGGTTCACGCGAATCGTCGCTCTTCACGACGGTGATCTCGCGCAGCTGGATGCGCTCGAACGTCGTGAACCTCGCTCCGCAGCCCTCGCACTGCCGCCGGCGACGGATCGCGGCCCCGTCTTCGGTGGGCCGCGAATCCTTCACCTGGCTGTTGTCATGGGCGCAGAACGGGCAACGCAAAGGTCAGAGACCTTGGTAGATCGGGAAGCGGGCGCAGAGTTCCTCGACGCGCGCCTTCACGCTCGCCTCGACCTGAGCGTCGCCCTCTTCGCCGTTCTTGCGCAGGCCTTCGACCACTTCGGCAATCAGCTTGCCGATCTGGGTGAACTCGGCCTCCCCGAAACCGCGCGTCGTGCCCGCGGGGGTGCCGAGGCGAATGCCCGAGGTGACGAAGGGCTTTTCCGGGTCGTTGGGAATACCGTTCTTGTTGCAGGTGATCGCGGCGCGATCGAGCGCCTTCTCGGCGTGCTTGCCCTTGGCATTGTAGGGACGCAGGTCGACGAGCATCAGGTGATTGTCGGTACCGCCCGAGACGATGTCGAGACCCTGCTCCTGGAGCGAAGCCGCGAGCGCCTTGGCGTTGGCTTTCACCTGCCTTGCATAGGCCTTGAACGAGGGTTGCAGTGCCTCCGCGAAGGCAACCGCCTTGGCGGCGATGATGTGCATCAGCGGGCCGCCCTGGAGGCCGGGGAAGATCGCCGAATTGATCTTCTTGGCGATCGCCTCGTCGTTCGAGAGGATGATGCCCGAACGCGGACCGCGCAGCGACTTGTGCGTGGTCGTCGTGGTGACGTGGGCATGCGGGATCGGCGAGGGGTGCTCGCCGCCGGCGACGAGGCCCGAGAAGTGGCTCATGTCGGCCAGCAGGAAAGCGCCGACTTCATCGGCGATCTCGCGGAAGCGCTTGAAGTCCCACTCGCGCGAATAGGCGGTGCCGCCTGAGATGATCAGCTTGGGCTTGGTCTCGCGCGCGATGCGGGCGACCTCGTCCATGTCGATGCGGTGATCGTCGTCACGCACGGTGTAGGGCACGGGGTTGAACCACTTGCCGCTCATGTTGACCGGCGAGCCGTGGGTCAGGTGACCGCCGGCGTTGAGGTCGAGGCCCATGAAGGTGTCGCCCGGCTGCAGCAGCGCCAGGAACACGGCCTGGTTCATCTGGCTGCCCGAATTGGGCTGGACGTTGGCGAACTGCGCGCCGAACAGCTGCTTCGCGCGGTCGATCGCGATCTGCTCGATCTCGTCGACATATTCGCAGCCGCCGTAATAGCGCTTGCCCGGATAGCCCTCGGCATACTTGTTGGTCAGGATCGAGCCGGCGGCCTGGAGCACGGCCTTCGAGCAAATGTTCTCGGAGGCGATCAGTTCGATCTTGTCGCGCTGACGATCGAGTTCCTTGCCGATCCAGCCTGCGATCTCGGGATCGCTCTGGGCCAGGTCCTGGGTGAAAAAGCCTTCGGGGCGGATGTCGGTCATGCGGTCCTGCCTGTTCAGATCGAGGGGTTGGTGAGCTTTTCGACGCGGCCGGTGTGGCGGCCGCCGCCGAATTCGGTCGAAAGGAAAGCGTCGAGACAGGCCTTGGCCATGTCGATGCCGGTCAGCCGCGCACCCATGGCGATGGCATTGGCGTTGTTGTGCTCGCGCGCCAGCGCGGCCGAGAGCGGCTCGGAAACGAGCGCGCAGCGCAGCGCCGGATTGCGGTTGACCGCGATCGAGATGCCGATGCCCGAACCGCAGAGCGCGACGCCGTACTGCGCCGTGCCGTCGGCCACGACCGAAGCCAGCTTGTAGCCGTAGTCGGGATAGTCGACGCGGTCGGCGGTCTCGGGACCGAGGTCGGCGACCTCGTGGCCCAGGCTGATCAGATAGTCGCGCAGTTCGGCTTTGAGGTCGACGGCGGCGTGATCGGAAGCGATGGCGATGCGCATGGAAACTATCCGCTGAAGGAAGAGGAATCGATGAAGCCGCCCCTTAGGCGCGAGGGCGCGCCAAGGCCAGCCCGGGGAGGCGCTGAGATAGGGATGACACGAAAGACGGACACGGCACTTCCCCGAAGAAACAGAGAGTGCCCAGACGAGCGGCAAGCCAAGATCGCGCTCCACGGCGGTGCTCCGCCTGTCTCGTCAGTTACGCGATGGCGGCGATCTAGGCGTGACCGTCCGATTTGTAAAGATCAGGGCTGGGGAACGCCCGCTTTCGCCTGTTCGGCCATCTTGCGGGCGACCTCAGGGTGTTTCTGCAGATAGGCCATGATCGCCGCCCGCAGATCGTTCTGGCTAGCCAGGCTCGCGGCCTGTGCCTCGGCGAAATAGGTGCGATTGGCCGCCGCTACGGCGGGATCGGCCATCAGCGCTGTGCTACGCGAGAAGTAGTGGCGACCGGCCGGGGTCTTGGCGAAGCGAGAGACTTCGATGAGTTCGGCGACCGAGAATTCGCGGGCGTAGGCCTGAATCATCGCCTCCATCAGAACCGGCAGATATCGCTGTGTGACCGGATCAATACGTTCGATCACCTTGGTCAGATGGGCATCGACGATCTGACGAAGCCCGGCGTCGGTGAATTGGTCGGCCATGGCGCTGCGCATCTGATCCGTCATGGCCCGGGTCATCTCGGCCATCACCGTGGACTGGTGATCGGGCGGCATGATCGTCTCAACGATCTCGCGAGCATGGGCGATCGCGGTCGGTTCGGGCGTAGCAGCCGGTTCGGCGGCCAAAGGATTGGCTATGAACAGGGCGGGCGCGGTGACCAGAGCGAGAGCGAACTTCTTCATGATCGGGCGGCATGCCAGTTCGCCCTTACGACGTCCATCGGCAGCGGCCACAAAAACGAGAGAGCCCCGTCGCATCTCTGCGGCGGGGCTCCTTCCAGGCACTCTCCTTGCGGAGCCTGCCTTTCTCGTGATTTCCATTCTCTGACCAATGATGAAACGTCGGATGCGCTCGAACGGTTCCCGCTGGTCTGGAAAAATTACTGGTCGAGGAACGACCGCATCTTGCGCGACCGGCTCGGGTGCTTGAGCTTGCGCAGCGCCTTGGCCTCGATCTGGCGGATGCGTTCGCGCGTGACCGAGAACTGCTGGCCGACTTCCTCGAGCGTGTGATCGGTGTTCATGCC
>SECS01000031.1 GCA_004211435.1 Novosphingobium sp.
CGCGCAAGGGCACGGCCAAGATCGGCGCCGAGGCAGTTCTGCCCGGCGGGTGCGGGCTCGCGGTCGATTTCGACCAAGTGGCTTTCGATGAAAACGGCACCTGCCTGATCGCGCAGCCGTTGCATCGGTGATGCGCCGCACGCGGGCTGCGAGCAGTTTTTTGCAACTGTTGGCGGCTTGATCCTGCGGGCCGGGGGGCGCAAAGTCCCGGGCCGAGAGGAGACCTGTTCTGTCCACGATCCATCCCGTCCCCGCCGAATGGGCGGCGCGCGCCTATGTCGATGCCGCGGGTTATGCCGAGAAGTACCGCCGTTCGATCGAGGAGCCCGAGGCGTTCTGGCGCGAGGAGACGGCTCGGCTCGACTGGATCAAACCTTGGACGAGGCTGTCCAAGAGCTCGTTCGACGAGGCGGATTTCGGCATCGAGTGGTTCTCCGACGGCACGCTGAACGTCGCGGCGAACTGCCTCGATCGCCATCTGGCCGAGCGCGGCGATACTGTCGCGATCCTTTGGGAAGGTGATGATCCTTCGCAGCAGCGCCGGATCACCTACCGCGAGCTCCACGAGGAGGTCTGCCGTTTCGCCAATACGCTCAGGCGCCTGGGCGCGAAGAAGGGCGAGCGCGTCACGATCTACCTGCCTATGATCCCCGAGGCCGCCGTGGCCATGCTGGCCTGCGCGCGGATCGGTGCCATTCATTCGGTGGTTTTTGGCGGCTTCTCGCCCGAGGCGCTCGCGGGACGCATCCAGGACTGCGACAGCAAGATCGTGGTCACCGCCGATGGCGGCATGCGCGGCGGCAAGACGGTGCCCTTGAAGGCCAACGTCGACGAGGCGCTGAACCACTGCACTTCTGTGAATGCCGTGCTGGTCGTCCGCCACGTCGGCAACAGTGTGACCCTGGCCGAGGGTCGTGACCGCTGGTGGCACGAGGAGCGCGCGGCGGCTTCGGCTGATTGCCCGGCCGAGGAGATGAGCGCGGAGGACCCGCTGTTCATCCTCTATACGTCGGGTTCTACCGGCAAGCCCAAGGGCGTGCTCCATACCACCGGCGGCTATTTGACCTGGGCGGCGATGACGCACCACTACGTGTTCGACTACCGCCCCGGCGAGGTCTACTGGTGCGCGGCCGACGTCGGCTGGGTCACCGGCCATTCCTACGTCGTCTACGGCCCGCTGGTGAACGGCGCGACCCAGGTCATGTTCGAGGGCGTGCCCAATTATCCCGATCACAGCCGCTTCTGGCAGATCGTCGACCGCTACCAGGTCAACATCTTCTACGGTGCCCCTACGGCCTTGCGCGCGCTGATGCGCGAGGGCGACGAATGGGTGAAGAAGACCGACCGCTCGTCGCTGCGGCTGCTCGGCTCGGTCGGCGAGCCGATCAACCCCGAGGCCTGGGAATGGTACTGGCGCGTCGTTGGCGACGAGCGCTGCCCGATCGTCGACACCTATTGGCAGACCGAGACCGGCGCCTGCATGATGACGCCGCTGCCCGGCGCCCATGCGCTCAAGCCCGGCGCCGCCGCGTTCCCGATGTTCGGCGTGGTGCCGCAGATCGTCGACGGCGACGGCGCGGTCCTCGAAGGCGCGACCGAGGGCAACCTCTGCATCACGCAAAGCTGGCCCGGCCAGATGCGTACGGTTTGGGGCGATCACGAACGCTTCTTCCAGACCTATTTTACCACCTATCGCGGCAAGTACTTCACCGGCGATGGCTGCAAGCGCGACGCGGACGGCTATTACTGGATCACCGGCCGGGTCGACGACGTGATCAACGTCTCCGGTCACCGCATGGGCACGGCCGAGGTCGAGTCCGCGCTGGTCGCTCACGCCAAGGTCGCCGAGGCCGCGGTCGTCGGCATGCCGCACGAGATCAAGGGGCAGGGCATCTATGCCTATGTCACGCTCAACGCCGGCGAGGCCGAGAGCGACGAGATCCGCAAGGAACTGGTCCAATGGGTCCGCCGCGAGATCGGCCCGATCGCCACGCCCGATGTGATCCATTTCGCGCCGGCTTTGCCCAAGACGCGCTCGGGCAAGATCATGCGCCGCATCCTGCGCAAGATCGCCGAGAACGACACGTCGAACCTGGGTGATACCTCGACCTTGGCCGATCCGGGCGTGGTCGATACCCTGATCGCGACGCGGGGTTAGGGCCTATGGGCTTCGACGAGCTCGCGCTGAGCTTGTCGAAGCCCATGCACAGCGGTAGCCAAAGTCCATGATCGCTCACACCATCCAGCTCGCGCTCGCACCGGTGTTCATGCTGGTGGCGATCGGCAACATCATGAACATCCTGTCGACCCGGCTCGGCCGTACGGTCGATCGCGCGCGCAAGCTGCAGGATCTCCACGCCACGACGACCGGCGACGAGCACGATCTCGTCGTCCAGGAAATCCGCACGGTCGATCGGCGTATCCACCTGATCACGCGTTCGATCCTGTTCCTCGTGATCGGCTGCCTGGCGATCGGGACGACCGTGGCGATCCTCTTCCTCGAAGAGCTGTTCAACTATCCGCTCGAAAAGGTCGCCGCGGGCTTCTTTCTCGTCGCGGTCGGGCTGCTGATGGCCGGCCTGACCTTGTTTCTGCGCGAGATCCGCATCGCCGCGGCGTCCTTGCGGATCGATCGCAACCTGCTCGAACTGCATCGCAAGCTTTGAGGGTCAAGTCTTAGGGCCAAGTTGCCGCTGGCCAAAGCCCCTGTGCCCCGGCACACTGGTGTCAAACGACGCCACGAGGCGCGGGGAGAGCAGGTTTGAACGGCAGTCGGTCCAACGCGACCGAGGAGTGGAAAAGCGGCTGGGCTCTGGTCCTGGCCTGCTTCGTCGGTTTCTCGTTCTTTTCGGTGCCGACCGCCTCGATGGGCGTGTTCATGGAGCCGATCGGCCGCGAATTCGGCTGGGGACGCACCCTGATCGCAGCGGGCACTTCGATGACCTCGGTGGTCACCGCGCTGCTCTCGCCCTTCGTCGGCGTGCTGATCGACCGCTGGGGCGCGCGGCGGCTGGGGCTGCCCGGCGTGTTCCTTACCGCCTTCGCGATCGGCGCGATCAGCCTGGCGAACGGCTCCGCCGTTCAGTGGCTGGCGCTTTGGGCCTTCTATGCGCTGATCTCGATCCTGGTGAAAACGACGATCTGGACCGCGCCCGTCTCGGGCCATTTTACCAAGGGACGCGGGCTCGCGCTGGCTCTGACCCTGTCGGGTACAGCCGCCGCCCAGGCGATCGCGCCGCCGCTGTGCAACTGGCTGATCGAGCACTACGGCTGGCGACAGGCCTATGTCTGGACGGGGCTGGGGTGGGGCGGTGTGACCCTGCTGCTGTGCTGGCTGTTCCTTTACGACCGCAAGGATCGCTCGCGCCTCTCGCCGGAGCGCGCTGCGGCCGTGCCGGCCGACGACCTGCCGGGGCTGACCATTGCCGAGGCCTGGCGCAGCCGCCCGCTCTGGGCGATCGCGGTATCGACCTTCGTCATGATGCTGCTCAGCCTGGGCCTGCAGATCCACCAGGTACCGATCCTGACCGGCGCCGGCGTCTCGCGCACCAATGCCGCTTGGCTCGCCAGCCTGTTCGGGCTCGCCGGGATCGTCGGCAAGCTCGTCACCGGCGCGCTGCTCGACCGTTATCGGCCCAACTGGATCGGCGGCGTGACCCTGGCGGCGAACGGTCTCGCCTTCGCCCTGCTGCTCGCCGGCTTGCATTCGCCCGTGCTGATTGTCGTCGCGATCCTGATCAACGGCTATTCGGCCGGGACGAAGCTGCAAATCTGCACCTACCTGACTGCCTCCTATGCCGGCCTGCGCAATCTCGGCGCAGTGTTCGGGGCAATGTACAGCCTGGTTTCGCTCGGCTCGGGGCTTGGGCCGATGATCGCGGGTTTCGTCTACGACACGACGGGGGGCTATGCGCCGTTCCTTGTGGCGGGCACTTTCGGCTGCGTGTTCTGCGGCTTGTTGATCGTGACACTGCCGCGCTATCCGAACTGGAAGGAAATCACGACATGACCGCCGCCGAAGAATGGCGCAGAGGCTGGGGCGTCGTCCTCGCCTGCTTCGTCGGCTTTTCCTTCTTGTCGCTGATGACGGGCACGGTCTCGATGTTCATCCAGCCGATCAGCCAGGAGTTTGGCTGGAGCCGCACCCTGATCGCCTCGGGCGTGAGCATCGGCGCGGTGGCGACGACCCTGGGCTCGCCCTTCGCCGGCCTGCTGTTCGATCGCTTCGGCCCGCGCAAGCTGGCGATCCCCGGAGTGACGATCACGGCGCTGTCGATCGCCGCCTTTTCCTTCGCCAACGGCTCGCCAGCGCAATGGTTCGCATTGTGGTTTGTCTATGCCTTCGTCTCGCTGATGGCCAAGGGCACACTCTGGACCGCGGCCGTGGCCAACGTGTTCGACAAGTCGCGCGGGCTAGCGCTCGGCATCACCTTCAGCGGATCGGCGCTGACCTCTGTTCTGCTGCCGCCGCTGACGATCTGGCTGATAGACGAGGTCGGCTGGCGCATGACCTATGTCTGGCTGGGTCTCGGCTGGGGCGGGATGACGCTGCTGGCCTGCCTGTTCTTTCTCTACGACCTGCGCGATCGCCCCACCGACAGCGCCGCTGCCGGGCAGGCGCCGGCCGCGGTGCGCGCCGCGATGCCGGGGCTGACGCTGGGCGAGGCCTGGCGCAATTCGGCGCTGTGGCGGATCGGCATTTCGACCGTGCTAACCATGGTGTTGACCCTGGGCCTGTCGATCCATCTCGTGCCGATCCTGGGCGCGGCCGGCGTGCCGCGCGGCAATGCCGCCTGGCTGCTCAGTCTCGCGGGGATCGCAGGGCTGCTCGGCAAGCTGGTGTCAGGCGTGCTGCTCGACCGTTTCCGTCCGAACTGGATCGGCGGGCTGACCCTGGGCATGACCGCCCTGGCCTTCGGCCTGCTGATCGACGGCATTCGCTCGCCCACACTGATCGTCTTCGCCATGCTGGTGAACGGCTATACCACGGGTACCAAGATCCAGGTCGTTTCCTATCTGACCGCGCGTTACGGCGGCATGCGCAATTACGGCACGCTCGTCGGCGTGATGAACGGCGCGATGGCCTCGGGCCTGATCGTCGGGCCGGTCTATGCGGGCCTCGTCTTCGACTTGACCGGCGGCTACGGACCGTTCCTGATCACCGGCACGGTGGGCTCGATCATCTGCGGGCTGCTGCTGTTCAGCTTGCCCGCCTATCCCGACTGGTCGGGCGACGCCGCCCCGCGCGAACCCGAACAACCTCAAGAGGCCATCGCTTGACCCAGGCCCCAATCACGGCCGCGCAGGAATGGCGCGCGAACTGGACGCTGGTGCTCGCCGCCGCGACGGGCTTTTCGTTCATGGCGATCATGACGACCTCGATGGGCGCCTTCATTGGGCCGCTGGTCGAGGAGTTCGGCTGGAGCCGCACCGTCGTCTCGATGGGCATGCCGATCGCCGGGCTGCTCAGCGTGCTGCTGTCGCCACTCGTCGGGCTTTTCATCGATCGCCGCGGGCCGCGGCGGCTGGCGATTCCCGGGCTCGCCGGGATGATAGTCTGTACCGCGGCTTTCGGGCTGATCAGCGGCGCGGTCTGGCAGTGGGTCGCGCTGTGGATAGTCTATGCCTTCGTCTCGCTGGCCGTGACGGTCACGGTCTGGACTTCGGCCGTCGCGCGGGTGTTCACGGCCGGGCGTGGTCTCGCGCTGGGGCTCACCCTGGCGGGGACCGCGGTGGCTCAGGCGGTTGCGCCGGTGCTCGCGACCTGGCTGATTGCGCAGTTCGGCTGGCGTACGGCCTACATCGCGATCGCGCTGGGCTGGGGCGGGGTCGCGTTGGTGCTCTGTTTCCTGTTCTTCCGCTCACCGAGCGACCTTCCCGCCCAGCAGCAGGATACCTCCGCGCTACCGGGTCTGACGATCCCGCAGGCTTGGCGCGATCCCGGGCTCTGGCGCATCGCGATCTCCACCTTCGTGCTGATGATTTTGACGATCGGCCTGCTGATCCACCAGATCCCGATCCTGATCGAGGCGGGCGTCTCGGCGCAAAATGCCGCGCTGCTCGCGGGCGCGGGCGGGCTTGCGGGAATCCTGGGCAAGCTCGTCACCGGCGTGCTCGTCGATCGCTTTCGCGCCAACTGGGTCGGCGGGATCACCCTTGGCTTCACCGCCTTCGCCTTCCTGTTGCTCATGGACGGCGTGCGCACGCCGACGCTGATCGTCGTTGCGATGCTGATCAACGGCTATTCGGCAGGGACGAAGCTGCAGATCTGCTCCTACCTGACCTCGCGCTATGGCGGCCTGCGGAATTTCGGCACGATCTTCGGCTTCATCGGCAGCCTGACCGCGCTGGGATCGGCGCTCGGGCCGCTGCTCGCGGGCATGGTCTACGACCGCACGGGCGGTTACGAGCCCTTCCTCATCGCCGGCACGATCGGCTGCGCGTTCTGCGGGCTTCTTATCGTGACCTTGCCGCGCTATCCCGATTGGAACGAGGGGCAGGTGCGGGACGACGATAGTTCGGCCGCGGCCCCGAATGCGAGGGGATTGGCGTGAGCGGAACGGGGCCGACAGCGGCGCAGGAATGGAAGCAGCATTGGACGCTGGTGCTCGCTTCGGCCATCGGCTTCGGCTTCTTCTCGGTCATGCTGTCGACGGTCGGCCTGTTCATGGAGCCGGTCAGCGCCGAATTCGGCTGGAGCCGCACCTTCTATTCGTCGGGCGCCTCGATCGCGACGATCATGACCGCGCTGCTCTCGCCGTTCTTTGGCGTGTTGATCGACCGCTACGGTTCGCGCAAGCTGGCGCTGCCCGGCGTGCTGCTGACCTTGGCCTCGATGCTGCTGTTCGGCTTCACCAATGGCGAGGCCTGGCAGTGGATTGCGCTCTGGGTGTTCTTCGGCGCCGCCGCGGTGACGATCAAGTCGACGATCTGGAGCGCGGCGGTGCTCGGCGTGTTCGAGCGCTCGCGCGGGCTTGCGCTGGGCCTGACCATGGCCGGCACGGCGCTGTCGCAGGTGATCGTGCCGCCGCTGGGCAACTGGCTGATCACCGAATTCGGCTGGCGTGCCGCCTATGTCTGGCTGGGGCTGGGCTGGGGCTCGATCACCTTCGTGCTCTGCCTGTTCTTCTTCTTCGACATCCATGACGCCGCGGCGCGCCGGCACGCCAAGGCCGGCACGGTTGCGAGTGCGGCCGATGCGGTCGACCTGCCCGGGCTGACCGTGCGCGAAGGTGCGCGCGATTGGGCGCTGTGGCGCGTGGGCATCTCCAACTTCGTGGTCATGCTGCTGACCCAGGGCCTGGCTGCGCACCTGATCCCGATTTTGACCGACGCGGGAGTCTCGCGCGGCAATGCCGCGCTGCTGTCCAGCCTCGGCGGGATCGCCGGCATCGTCGGCAAGCTCATCACCGGGGCCTTGCTCGATCGCTACAAGCCCAACTGGATCGGCGGCCTGACCCTGGGCGCGGCCGCGCTGACCTTCGCGGCGCTGATGGACGGCGTGCGCTCACCCGCGCTGATCGTCTTCGCGTTGATCGTCAACGGCTATGCCGCGGGCACCAAGACCCAGATCACCGGGTTCCTGACGGCCAGCTACGGCGGGATGAAGAGCTTCGGCGTGATCTATGGCGTGATGGCCGCGCTGATGGCGCTCGCCGCGGGCATGGGACCGCTGGCGGCGGGGCGCGTCTACGACGTGTTCGGCGGCTATGAGTGGTTCCTGCTCGCCGGTGCGATCGGCTGCACCTTGGGCGGCCTGATGATCATCAGCCTGCCGGCCTATCCCAAGTGGGAGAAGAAGGAGCCCGAGGCCGAAGCCTTCGCCTAAAGGAACAAGCGCGCGGCGCGGCGGTTGTATCCGCCGCCATGCCGCAAGACGAATCCATCGCTGCCCGCACGCTCGAGAGGCCGATCGGCATCGAGGCCAGGCATCTGGCACCGGCATCATCGGGCTGGCTGCGGACCTCGCTCACGGTGGTGCTGATCGGCGGACCGCTGATGGCGGCGCTGCTCGGCTGGCTTGGCGGTGGAGACGAGAAGATCTTCGCCGCGCGGGGGCAGCAGGTGTCGCTGGCGGTGGAAACGCCCGACATTCTGCGGAGCGGCAACTGGTTCGAGACGCGTGTGGTTGTCGAGCCCCGAGCCGACATCAACGATCTGGCGATCGCTATCGATCAGCCGCTGTGGCGCGGCATGAGCATCGACACGACCGTGCCCGATGCCGAGAAAGTCGACACGCTCGACGACAGGTTCACTTACAGCTTCGGCCCGATCAAGGCCGGCGAACGCTTCGTGCTGAAGATCGACGGTCAGATCCAGCCGCGTGGACTGCGGCGGCTCGAGGGCAAGGTCGCGGTGCTCGATGGTGAGCGACGGCTGATCGAAGTGCCCGTTGCCGTGACGGTCTTGCCCTGATGGAAATCGTGCTCCGCGCGTCCGTGATGTTCCTCGTGGTCTACGGGCTGCTGAGGCTGATGGGCAAACGCGAGCTCGGCCAACTCGCGCCGTTCGAGCTTGTGACCCTGATCGTCATGGGCGATCTGATCCAGCAGGGCGTCACCCATCAGGACTTCTCGGCCACGGGCGCAACCCTGGCGATCTTTACCTTCGCGGCCTGGAGCCTCGCGTTCAACGCGCTCAGCCATCGTTCGGGACGGATGCGCCGCGTGCTCGAAGGAGCGCCGGTCGTGCTGATGCAGGATGGCGCGATGATCGAGCGCAATCTCAACCGCGAGGGCATCGACAAGGACGAGTTCGCCGCCGAGATGCGGCTCGCGGGCATCGCCCGGCCCGATCAGGTCGCCTGGGCGATCCTCGAGCCGCAGGGCCGGATAAGCTTCATCCGCAAGGACGACGGCGATCCGGACCCGCGTGGCGGCGAGGAAACGTCGACGGCCTAGGCCGCCAGCTTGAAGGGTTCGATCTCGCCCGCCAGGTAGAGCTTCTTGGCCTTGGCACGGCTGAGCTTGCCCGAACTGGTACGCGGCAGGGTGCGCGGAGGAACCAGTTCGACGATGCAGTTCATGCCGGTGATCGAGCGGACCTTGTCGCGGATCTCGTCGTGCAGCTTGATGCGCTCGATCGGATCGGAAACACGGCAGTGGACGAGCACGGCGGGCACTTCCTCGCCGTTCTCGGTCTCGAGACTGAAGGCAGCGATGTCACCCTGGTGGAAGCCCGGAAGCTGTTCCACGGCCCACTCGATATCCTGAGGCCAGTGGTTCTTGCCGTTGATGATGATCATGTCCTTCGCCCGGCCGACGATGAACAGGTAGCCATCGACGAGGTAGCCCATGTCGCCGGTGTCGAGCCAGCCATCGACCATGCAGGCCTCGGTCGCCTCGGGGTCGCGGTAGTAGGAATGCATGACGCTGGTGCCGCGGCACCAGACCTTGCCGATGTGGTGATCAGCCAGCGCGTGGCCGGCTTCGCCGCGGATCTCGAGCTCCATGCCGCGCACGACCTTGCCGCAGTTGACGATTGCGCGGTAGCGGGCGGGACGGCTGAGGTCACGCGGGCAGCCCGACAGGCGCTCCTCCTCGACCAGCTCGACGCGGATGCCTTCGCCCGGCGGCATCAGCGTGACCGCGAGCGTGGCCTCGGCGAGGCCGTAGCTCGGCATGAAGGCGCCGGCCTTGAAACCCGCCGGGGCGAAGGTGTTGACGAAGGCCTGCATCACGTCGGGCCGGATCATGTCGGCACCGTTGCCGGCCAGCCGCCAGCGCGACAGGTCGAAGCGTTCGGCGACGTTGGTCTGGCTCGAGACGCGGCGCGAGCAGATGTCGTAGCCGAAGGTCGGCGAGAAGCTGACCGAGGTGCCCGGGTTGCGGCTGATCAGGTCCAGCCAGGCCAGCGGGCGACGGGCGAAATCCTCGGTCTTGAGGTAATCGACCGAGAATTGGTTGCCGATCGGCGAGAGGAAGCAGCCGACCAGACCCATGTCGTGGTACCAGGGCAACCACGAGACGCACCGGTCGCTCGGGCCGATGTTCATTCCGTGGCTATGCCCGGCGAGGTTCGCCAGCAGCGAGCGGTGCGTGACCGCGACTCCGTGCGGGAAGCGGGTCGAGCCGCTCGAATACTGGAGGAAGCAGATGTCGTCCGGTGCGGGAGTCGGCAGAGCAACTTCCGTCGCCGCTTCCTGCGCGAAAGCCTCCCAGACCACGCCTTCGCAGCCCTGACGCTCGGCGGCGGCAAGTGCCATCGTTTCGAGCTCGGCCGGGAACAGCAGCATCCTGGGTTCCGCAGAGGCCATCTGCACGGAGATCTGGTCGATGTAATTGTCCTTGCCGCCAAAGCTGGTCGGCAACGGCAGAGGAACGGGCCAGGCACCGGCATAGACCGCACCGCAGAACAGCGCGGCGAAGTGCGGACCGGTCTCGGCGATCAGGGCGATGCGATCCCCCGGCTTCACGCCGTGCGCGATCAAGCGATAGGCCATCGCGAGCGCATCCTGGCGGAGCTCAGAGAAGGGGTAAGGGCGCACCAGCGTGCCGCGCGGATCGTGGAAGTTCAGCCCGCGCTTGCCCTGGGCAGCGTAGTCGATCGCTTCGCAAAAGTTGTCGAAATCGGCGTAGCGGCGCGGAAGATCGTCTTCGTTTGCGGTCGGAATGAGGTTGTTATTAGCCGTCGGCACCAGCGTGGCGGTGTCGGTCATGTGCGGTAACCCGTTGTTGTTACAAGATTTATGGCGATGTGCCGATGCCCTATACCGGAAACCTTCGATCCGGGCATGGCAAAAACCCTCCGTTCGCGGGCTTTCCCATTCTGAGGCGACTGTGGCACGAATAGGGCAATGGTGTCACAATCCCCAGCTACCGGGCCGCGTCGCGGTCCCAAATCGGCACCCAAGCCGATCACCGCGTCGAGGCTGGAAGAGCTGGCTTTGGCCTATGTCGCACGCTTTGCCACCAGCCGCGCCAAGCTCGAAGGTTACCTCGCGCGCAAGCTGCGCGAGCGCGGCTGGGATGGCGAAGGACAGGCGCCGGTGACTTCGTTGGTCGAGCGTTTCGTGGCGGCCGGATATGTCGACGACGCCGCTTTCGCGCGCGCCAAGAGCGGCAGCCTGCTGCGTCGCGGCTATGGCCAGCGGCGCGTGAACCAGGCGCTCGGCGCGGCCGGGATCGACGAGGATGTCCGTGCCGAGGTCCGCGCGGGCGAAGGCGCCCAGCGGCGCGCCGCGCTTGCCTTGGCGCGCAAGCGCGGCTTCGGTCCGTTCGGACGCGGCGATGTTTCGGAACGCGATCGGGCGCTGCGCGAGAAGCAGATCGCCGCGATGCTGCGCGCCGGCCATGGTCTGGACAGCGCTCGCGAATTGGTCGATGCCGCGTCCATTGAGGCGGCCGAGGAATGGGCCGCGCTGGAGGACGAATAGATGCGATCGATGCCGTCATGGGGAACGCGAGGCCTTATCGCGGTCGGCCTGATGCTGGCCGCCTGTTCGACCCAGCCCAACGACACCGCTGCGAAGACGCCGCCCCAGGCGACGGTCGCGCGGCATGCCGAATCCGGCCTGCCGGTGGTGCCGCTCACGGTCACGCATGATCGCCGCCGGCACGCCTTCCGCGTCGAACTGGCGCGCACCAGCGCGGAACAGGCCAAAGGCTTGATGTTCCGCACGCAGATGGGCGCGAACGAGGGCATGATCTTTCCCATGGACCCGCCCCGCCTGGCCAGCTTCTGGATGCGCAACACGGTGATCCCGCTCGACATCATCTTCGTCGGCGAGGACCGTCGCGTGCTCAATATCGCCGCCAATGCCGTGCCCTATGCGGAAACGCCGATCCCGTCGGCGGGCAAGGTCAGCGCAGTGCTCGAGCTGATCGGCGGACGCGCGGCGGCGCTTGGCATCGTCGCAGGCGACAAGGTGGACTGGTAAGGTAGCTTCTTTCGCGTCCGTCATCGGTTACTGGACGCTTGCCCCTGACCCCCAAAATCCGCTAGGCGCCGGCACCATGGGTATCCTCTCGAAGATCTTCACCTGGTGGGATGGCGCGACCATCGGCACGCTGCTCGATTCGTCGCTGCGTGGTGAGCACGTGGGCACCGACGCCCAGGGCAATCGCTACTATCGTGGCAAGAAGCCGAAGAACGTCGACGGGCTCGAGCGCCGTTGGGTGATCTATTCGGGCGCCAACGACGCCAGCCGCGTGCCCGCCGAATGGCACGGCTGGCTGCACGGCAGTTTCGATGGCGTGCCCGAGAGCAATCTGCCGCCGCCGCGAATCTGGGAGGTGGACTACACCCCCAATGCGACGGGTACCGATCAGGCCTATCGTCCGCAGGGCGCGCTCGAGCGCGGTGGCCGGCGTGCGCAGGCTACGGGCGACTACCAGGCCTGGTCACCGGACGCTTAAGGACGATGACGCGGCCGATGCGCCGGACATCCGTTCTTGTGCCAGCCGCTCTTCTGCTGGTCGTGGCCCTCGCGGGCTGCAATCGCGGCGACGAGCAAGGCGCCGATCCGGCTGCGACCGAGGTTCCCAAGGCGGTGTCCGCGGCCCCGGTCGGGATTTCCGCGGTCGAGAGCCAGTTCGGCACGCCAGTCAAGGATCGCGTCGCGACGATCGGCTTGCTCAACAAGCGCAACAACCTGTCGCAGGACCTCGTGATGAAGTCCGGCGAATCGCGCCGGGTCGGCAACGTCATCGTGCGCCTCGCGAGCTGCGAACGGACGCTACCCTGGGAGAGTCCCGCCGAGGTCGGCGCTTTCGTCCAAGTCTTCGTCGAGGAACGCGCGCGCACAACCGAGCCGCTTTCATGGCGCAAGATCTTCTCGGGCTGGCTGTTCAAGAATTCGCCGTCGCTCAACGTGATCGAACACCCGGTCTACGACGTCTGGGTCAAGGACTGCGCGATGAAGTTCCCGGGCGAGGAGGCCGATCCCTCGGCCTCGGCGAGCAGTGCCGCGAAGCCTGCGGGCAGGGCCAGCGCTTCCGCGTCGCCCTCGCCGACCGCATCGCCGCGTCCTGCGCCGAGCGCAACCGCTTCGCCCGCACGCGCGCCGGCCTCTACCCCGACTCCCGAATAGGGCGGCTGCGCGGCGCTTAGCAGTGCTACGTACCGCCGCTGGCTGATCTCCACCGCGCCCAGCGAGGCGAGGTGCGGCGTAATGAACTGGCAATCGAGCAGTTCCGCTCCGCAGCGGCGCAGGGCTGCAACGAGCCAGGCCAGCGCGACCTTCGAGGCATCGGGAACGCGGCTGAACATCGATTCGCCGCAGAACACGCGATCGAAGCCGACGCCGTAGAGCCCACCTACCAACTGGCCATCCTGCCAGCACTCAATCGAGTGGGCCTGGCCGAGTTCGTGCAGGTGCTGATAGCTCGCGGCGATGCGGTGGCTGATCCAGCTTTCGCCGCTGCCGTCGCGGCGCGGTGCCGCGCAGGATTCCATCACCGCGGCGAAGGCCGTGTTGCAGGTCACGGCGAAGCGTCCGCGCCGCAGAGTCCGCGCCAGCGATTTCGACAGGTGGAGGCCGTCGAGCGGCAGGATCGCGCGTTTGCGCGGCTCGACCCAGAAGATTTCGGGGTCGTCGCGGTGATCGGCCATAGGGAATATGCCGCTGCGATAGGCCAGCAGAAGAAGATCCGGGTCGATGATCGGTGGCGTTGCGGGAGCGTGCACGGCGCGAGTCTAGCAGAGCGTGCGGGCAATCCAAACCTCCCGGCTGGGGTAGGATTTTCTGATTGCACCACCTTGCCATCGCCGCCGACACCCCCTAGAGGCAGCCGGCCCGCAGGAGTGTAGCTCAGTTGGTAGAGCATCGGTCTCCAAAACCGAGGGCCCACGGTTCGAGTCCGTGCACTCCTGCCAGCATTCCCCCAAGGAAGCTGAAAAGCCGATGGAATCATCCCCGCCGATGATGCGGCACAAGCGCGAATCAGGCGAGGGGCCAACCGTCCTCCGCCTCGCGCTGGCGCGCGTGTCCTCCCGCGAAGGGCTGTTTCTGGCGCTGTTCCTCGCACTGCTTTCGGCGATGCCTTTCATCGTCGCCGCGCATCCCCAGCTGACCGACTATCCTTCGCACCTCGCGCGCTACGGCATCATGCTCGACGGCGGTCGCGACCCGTTCCTCGCGCGCTACTACGACTTCCACTGGCAGTTGACCGGCAATCTGGGCGTCGACCTGCTGATCTGGCCGCTGGCCAAGCTGATCGGGCTCGAGCCAGCGGGGAGGGTGATCGGCATGATCATCCCGCCGCTGACCGCGCTCGGCCTGATCGCCGTCGAATGGGTCCTGCGCCGGCGCATAGGCATCGCCACGCTGATGGCGCTGACCTTCATCTGGTCGCCCGCGATGGTGCTGGGCTTCTACAACTTCTGCCTGTCGCTGGCACTGGTGCTGCTGTCCTTCGCGCTCTGGGTCCGGCTCGACGCCTGGCCGCGCCGCTGGCTGCCGTTTATCCCGATCGGTCTGGCTATGTGGCTGTGCCACGCTTCGGGCTGGGGCGTGCTCGGCGTGTTGGTGTTCGGCTACGAATTCCACAAGCGCAAGAGTCTGCATGCCGTGCTTGCGACCTGGCCGCTGGTCTTTCCGCTGATTCCGATGCTGCTGAGCGGGGGCGCCAAGGGGGCGCTGTCGTACGGATCGGGTGTCGGGATTTTCAAGCTGGCCATCTGGATCCAGGCCATGCGCGACCAGTCGTTCATGCTCGACGTCGCCACTTTGGCGATCGCGCTGCTCGTGCTGCTGGCGGCGGCGATGGCACGCAAGATCGACGGACGGCTCGGCTGGGCGACGCTGATCCTGCTGGTCCTGACCTTTGCCATGCCGCGCCACTTCGGCGGCGGCGACTATGCCGATTATCGGCTGATTGCGGTCTCGCTGATGATCGGTTGCCTGGCGATCGACTGGTCGGCGCCGCGCTGGCTGGTCTGGCTGGCGCCCGTGCTGTTCCTCGTCCGGCTGGACCTGACCTGCGCCGCCTGGGAAGTGAATTCGCGCGAGACGACGCAGATCCTCAAGGCCCTCGATTACATGCCCCGGGGCGCGCGCGTCGCCGGCATCATCGTGGTCGAGGCCCGGGGTTGGGCGCTCAACCCCTTCGAACATGTCACGAGCTATGCGACCGTGCGCAAGAGCGCCCTGGTCAACTCGCATTTCGCCATTCCCGGCGTGCATATGCTGCGGCTCAAGGAAGGCGGGAAGGGCTTCGTCGATCCTTCGCATCGCATCGTCCACTGGCCTGGCCGCAAGGTCTGGCTGCACAATTTCAAGCCGGCGAAGCAGGCCGACTACCTGTGGTTCATCGGCCGGACCATGCCCTCCAGTCTGCCCGAAGGCGCGAAGGTGCTGTTCGCGACGCGCCACTCGTTCCTCGTTCGGCTTGCAAACCGGCCCGTCGCTCGCTAGATCGCGACCGTCTTCCTACAAAGATGATCGTTCGCCCCTCCCGGCACCAGCCGGGGCGGCGATGAAGACTTGGTGGAAGGCACAACGGATTTAGTGAGGCGAAAAGCAGACATGGCCAAGACCAGCCCCGGCGAGTTCATGCGCCAAGTGCAGGCGGAAATGCGCAAGGTCGTGTGGCCGACGCGTCAGGAGACGATCACCACGGGCATCTTCGTGGCGATCCTGATGACGATCCTGGCGGTGTTCTTCCTGGGCGTGGATTCGCTCTTCGGCGCGATCGTGCGCTGGCTGCTGACGCTCGCCTGAGCCCTGAGAGAAAGACAAGACGAATGGCCCGCTGGTACATCATCCACGCCTATTCCGGCTTCGAGAACAAGGTCAAAGAGGCGATCCTGAACGAGGCCGAGCGTCTCGGTCTCGAACAGCTCGTTGAAGCGGTCGAGGTTCCGACCGAGTCCGTCACCGAAGTGAAGCGCGGCAAGAAGGTCCAGGTCGAGCGCAAGTTCATGCCGGGCTATGTTCTCGCCAAGCTGACCTTGAACGACGACGTCTACCACCTCGTCAAGAACACCGCGAAAGTCACCGGCTTTCTGGGGCCCAACGGCAAGCCGCAGCCGATCAGCGAGCGCGAGGCTGCCCGCTATTTCGGTGCGCGCGAACAGGCCGCTGCCGAGCCGCGTCACCAGGTCTCCGTCGATTACGAGATCGGCGATTCGGTCAAGGTGCTCGACGGTCCCTTCGCCAGCTTCAACGGCCTGGTGGAAGAACTCGACTTCGACAAGAACCGGGTCAAGGTTTCGGTCTCGATCTTCGGCCGCGCGACGCCGGTCGAGCTCGATTTCGAGCAGGTCGAACTCAGCAAGTAAGCCTCGACCTCCCCAACCGGGAGATCGTCGTTGCAAATTCGCGCCGATCCCGCTATCGGCGCGCGCTTCCGGACTCGTTCGGATCCCCGCGGGAGCCTCGGATTCATGTCCGAGGCGCTTGACCGCTTACTCTGAGGTTCTGCTCGCAGGGCCGACAGGAAGAAAGGAGGCCCTCCGTGGCCAAGAAGATCGAAGGTTACATCAAGCTGCAGGTGTCGGCTGGCTCCGCCAACCCCTCGCCGCCGATCGGCCCGGCGCTGGGTCAGCGCGGCGTCAACATCATGGAATTCTGCAAGCAGTTCAACGCTGCCACGCAGGAAATGGAAAAGGGCACGCCGCTGCCGACGGTTATCACCGTCTATGCGGACCGTTCGTTCTCGTTCGTCACCAAGACGCCCCCGGCGACCTACTTCATCAAGAAGGCTGCCAACCTGAAGTCGGGTTCGAAGGAGCCGGGCAAGATCTCGGCCGGAACGATCAAGCGTTCGCAGCTCGCCGAAATCGCCCAGGCCAAGATGGCCGATCTCAACGCCAATGACATCGATCAGGCGACGAAGATCATCGAAGGTTCCGCCCGTTCGATGGGCCTGCAGGTTGTGGAGGGCTGATCTGATGGCACAGTCGAAGAAGCAGAAGGCGCTCGAGATCAAGCTCGGCGACAATCAGAAGCTCTATGGCGTCGACGAGGCGATCCAGCAGCTCAAGGACCTGCAGTCGGCCAAGTTCGACCAGACCCTTGAAGTCGCGCTGAACCTCGGCGTCGATCCGCGCCACGCCGACCAGATGGTCCGCGGCATGGTCACGCTGCCTTCGGGCACCGGCAAGGACGTCAAGGTTGCCGTGTTTGCGCGTGGCGACAAGGCCGAGGCCGCTCTCGCTGCCGGCGCCGACAAGGTCGGCGCGGAAGACCTGCTCGAGGACATGCAGAACGGCAACCTCGACTACGGCCGCGTCATCGCGACGCCGGACCTGATGGGTCTGGTCGGTCGTCTCGGCAAGGTGCTGGGTCCTAAGGGCCTGATGCCGAACCCGAAGCTGGGTACGGTCACGCCGAACGTCGCCGAAGCGGTCAAGGCTGCCAAGGGCGGCCAGATCGAGTTCCGCGTCGAGAAGGCGGGCATCATCCACGGCGGCATCGGCAAGCTCTCGTTCTCGAACGAAGCGCTGCGCGCCAACTTCGACGCTTTCGTCGATGCGATCGTCAAGGCGAAGCCGGCCGGCGCCAAGGGCAAGTACGTCCGCAAGGTCGGCCTGTCCTCGTCGATGGGCCCGGGCCTGAAGATCGACACGACGGAAGTCGTCGGCGCCTGATTTCAGCCGCCGCTGATCGATATTCGTGGGGCCGGGGAGGGAAACCTCTCCGGCCCTTTCGTTTGTGCGCTTGATTTCCGTAACGGAACGCGTAGAGGGCGCTGAACACCTGTTCAGTTTGGGTAGAGGGAAGCCATGGCCATCCGGTTCGAGAACATCAAGGAATTCATCGGTTCGCGCGTCGTATGGGACGATCGCAGCGATCTCTTCACGCCCGAGGCTGCGGCCGCGATTCGTGCCAAGGTCGAGGAGCGTACCGTCGTTGTCTTCCCCGAGCTCAACCTCACCGACGACGAGCAACTCCAGTTCACCGAACTGATGGGCGAGCGCCAGCGCCTGACCGGCCGCTTCAACAAGCAGGAAGTCGAGAACGACGACGTCTACCAGGTCACGCTCGATCCCAAGATCAATCCGCAGCCCGAGTACGTGCTCGGCACCTTCTTCTGGCACATGGACGGCATTACCGTCGACGCACCGCCGCCTTTCGCGACCTTGCTGTCGTGCCGCATCGCTCCCGACAAGGGCGGCGAGACCGAGTTCGCCAGCACCTATGCCGCTTACGAGGGTCTTCCCGACGACGAGAAGGCAGATCTCGAAGGTCTCAAGGCCGTGCACTCGGTCAAGGCCAGTCTCTCGCCGATCGCCGACGCCATTCCCGAGAAGCACCGCGACAAGGTGCTCAACATCGGTCTGGTCAAGGAGCACCCGCTGGTCTGGACCCATGAGTCGGGTCGCAAGTCGATGGTGATCGGTACCACCGCCGATCACGTCGTCGGCAAATCGGTTCCCGTCGGCCGGGCGCTGCTCATCCGGCTGCAGGAATGGGCGGCGCAGCCGGCCTATTCGCTGCGTCACAAGTGGACCGAGGGCGACTTCGTGATCTGGGACAACACCGGTGCGATGCATCGCGCGATCCCCTACGAAGCTTCGACCGGTCGCATGATGCACCGCACCTCGATCGCGGGCTCGGAGACCGTGGCCGCCTGAACCGGCCAAACCGTCGAAACACGAGAGGCCGGAAGGGAAACCTTTCCGGCCTTTTCGCTGCGTGGCATAGCGGTGGCGAACAGGAGATCGTGTCTATGCGTTATGCCTTGGCCCTTTTGGGCCTGATCGCGGCCCAGGCGGTCCTGGCCGATACCCCGGCATCCGCGCCGCCGCCGCCAATGGACGTTCACTATGACGTGCCGCAGGACAAAGGTCCGCAGCACGTCAACGCGGTGCTGCGCGTGTTCCCGGTCGGCGGCAGCTCGGGTTGGCATACCCATCCCGGCGCAGAGATCGCCTATCTGATCGAGGGCGAGATGACGCTCGAACGCGCCGGACAGCCGACGCGCACCTTGCGCGCGGGCGAGAGCTTCATGGTCCCGCGTGGGCTGGCGCACAACGGTGCGAACATAGGCAAGGTGCCCGCGCGGTTGGCGATCACCTATGTCACGGACAAGGACGCCCCCGTGCGCGGTCCGACGCCCGCGCCTCAGCACGCCGATCACTGATCGGCGCGTCCTTTGTCAGTGTTGGGCGAGGTTCGCCGCGGTATAGCACTCGATGAGATAGGCGAGCGGCTCGCCGCTCGGCAGGCGCAGCAACGCGCGATGCGCCGATATCGTGTCCGGTGGGCAATTCTCGACCGGGCCCGAGGTCACGTCGATCGTTTCACGCCGGAAGCGCAAAGCGCCTGCGATCTTGCCGAAAGGGACGTCGCTGTTCGCCAGAGCTGCATTCATCTCGGGCGTTAGCCGCGAGGGCGCGTACCAGTTCCAGGCGACCGAAAGCACAGTGTCGTCGCAGCTCAGCCGGACATTGCGCATGCCCAATTTTTCGTCGCCAGCGAGATCGAGGATACGCCGCATCTTTGCCGGCGGATCGCTGCTCTGCGCACCGACCACGCGTGCGCGGATTGGGCCATGGCCGATCTGACGCGCCTGGCACCATTGCTGCAGCGCCTCGGTCGCGCTGTCGTAGCGCGCGAGATGGGCTTCGAAATCGGCGAGCACGGCAGGACCGGTGGCGGCCGCACCCGCTAGCGCGAGCTGCGCCAGGATCAGCTCAAATGCCACCGAACACCGCGGGCTTGCCCAAGGTCTCGAGCGCTGCGACGAGCGCACGCGTGCAGGCTGCCAGATCGTCAGCGTCGGTCGAGCGGACGACGAAATTGGCGCCGGTGCGGCCCTCGCGCCAGAACGGGTAGGAGCCGATCTGGCAGGTGGGGTGGGCCTTCTCGGTATCGCCGAGCAGGGTTGCCACTTCACTCTCCTGGACCCAGCAGCCGACCGTCTCGGACAGCAGTGGCGCACCGCCTTCGAGAGTGCCCGAGAGCGCGTCCAACATGCCTGCGGTGATCGAGGGTACGCCGGCCATGATGAACACGTTCTCGAAGCGGATGCCCGGTGCGCCGGTATAGCGGTTGGGGATCAGATCGGCGCCTTCGGGAACGCGCGCCATGCGCAGCCGCGCTTCGGTGAGGCCGCCGCGGGTCTCGTAATAGCCTTCGAGGATCGTGCGCGCTTCGGGATGGACGATCACCTCGACGCCCACGGCCTCGGCGATCGCATCGACCGTGATGTCGTCGTGGGTCGGGCCGATGCCGCCGGTGGTGAACAGATAGTCGTTGCGCGCGCGCAGGGTGTTGACCGCCTCGACGATGGCTTCGGTCACGTCGGGCACGACGCGCACCTCGCGCAGGCGGATGCCCTGGATGCCCAGCCACAGCGCGACCTGCGAGATGTTCTTGTCCTGCGTCCGGCCCGAGAGGATCTCGTCGCCGATGACGATCAGCGCGGCGGTATAGATGCGGCCAGAGCTCGGAGACGAATCGGACATGGGGCTCGGGTTAGGGCAAATGGGGGCCGCTCGCTACTGCGCAGCGACGCCTGGCGACGCTGGAGCCGGAGCCCGTTCGAACCGCAGAACGCCATCGTCGATCGGCGCCGCGCGCATCGCCTTGCGATCGGCCGTGTAGTCCATGCCGATCTGCCACGGCGCCACGGTCGCGCTCTTGGGAACGAGGCCACGGGCGCGTTGGAGATAGCCCGAGGAAAAGCTCTCGAACGGATGGTCTTCGACCAGGGCTTGATCGGCGGGCAACGCCGGCGTGACGACGTCGACGCCGCGCTTGTCCATGTGGCGCAGCAGCCGGCACAGCCATTCGCCGACGAGATCGATGCGCAGGGTCCACGAGGCGTTGAGATAGCCGAAGGGCGCGGCGAAATTGGGCACGTTGGAGAACATGCAGTTGCGGTAATAGAAGTGCTCGCCGGGCACGATCGGCGCGCCGTCGAGCGTCAGCACGATCTTGCCGAGCAGCCTGAGCCGCAGCCCCGTGGCGGTGACGATGACGTCGGCATCGATATGGCGCCCGTCTTCGAGCGCCAGGCCGGTGCGATCGACCTGGGCGATCTTGCCCGTGACGATCTCGGCCTTGCCTGCGTTCAGCGCGGTGAACAGGTCGCCATCGGGGATCAGGCATAGGCGCTGCTGCCAGGGATCGTAGGGCGGAGTGAAAGCCTCGCGATCGTAATCACTGCCGAGCTGATCTTCTAGCTGTTTGCGAAGATAGCCCTTCACCGCGCCGGGCGCCGTGCGCGATTTTTCGAACAGATAGCTCTGCATGCGCACGTTCTTGAGACGGGAGATCGCGTGGGCGAGCCTGGCCGGCAGGAGCCGGCGCAGCCAGGTCCCGACCTTGTCGCGCGCCGGCCGGATCAGGTACCAGCTCGGCGTGCGCTGGAGCATGGTGACCCGCGCGGCCTTTTCGGCCATGGCCGGCACGAGCGTCGCTGCAGTTGCGCCCGAACCGATGATGACGATCTTCTTGCCAGTGTAATCAAGATCTTCGGGCCAGAACTGCGGGTGAACCGTGAGGCCGTCGAAGGCGTCGAGGCCGGGAATTTCGGCATCGTAGGGATCGTCGTAGTCGTAATAACCGGTGCCGACGAAAAGGAAGCGTGCGGTCTGCGTGGAGCGGTTGCCGGTCGCATCGTCGAGCACGACGGTCCAGAGCGCTGCGGTGCTGTCCCAGTTCGCCGAGATCACGGTCTGACCGAAGCGAATGCGTTCGCGTAGCGCGTGATCGTCGACCACACCGTTCAGATAGTCGAGGATCATGTCGCCGCCGACGATCGTCTTGTCATGACGCCAGGGCGCGAAGCCGTAGCCGAGCGTGAACATGTCGCTGTCCGAGCGTACGCCCGGATAGCGGAACAGGTCCCAGGTGCCTCCAGGCCGGGCGCGCCGTTCGACGATGGCGATGCGCTTGCCCGGGCATTTTTGCACGAGATGCGCCGCCATGCCGATACCGGAAATGCCGGCGCCGACGATCAGCACGTCGAGCGGTGTCGGGATCGGCGTTTCGGCGTTCACGGCTGCGTCCTTCGTGTTTCCGGACAGCGGATTGCCAGCCGGACTTCGGTTTGCCACAAGCCCCCTATGCCAGTCGTCGCCGCGCGCCGCTATACTTCGGGACTATGCTCGCAGACCGAGCTCGCGATCGACGGAAGCCCGCGCGAGCCGTTGCCCGACGGCTGCTTCGACTGGGTCGGCGTCGCCGAGCCTACGGCCGAGGAACTGGAACTCTTGCGCGTCCAGTTCGGACTGCATCCGCTGGCGGTCGAGGATGCGCTCAATCCCAACCAGCTTCCCAAGGCCGAGGTCTATGGCAAGCAGCTCTTCATCGTCGCGCGGACCGCGGCGATCCAGGAGGGCGAGAAGATCGACTATGGCCAGACCGCGATCTTCCTCGGCCGCGATTTCATCGTCAGCGTAAGGCTGGGGTCGACGCGCGCGCACGTGGCACTGCGCAACAAGCTCGAAACCGATAGCGAGCATCTGGCCGAAGGGGCAGACTATGTCGCCCATGCGATCCTCGACTTCATCGTCGACGGTTACGAGCCGATGATGGAGAAGCTCGACCTCGCCGTGCAGTCGATGGAAGAGCGCACGATCGACATCTTTCCCGATCCCTCGACGATTCGCCGGATTTTCCGCCTGCGCCGCCAGCTCCGTCGATTCGAGCGGATCATCGGCCCGATGGATACGATGTGCGAGCGCCTGGTGCGGCATGACCTGTCCATGGTCGACACCGAAGCGCGGGTCTGGTTCCGCGACGTGCAGGATCACGTCAAGCGCGCGCTCGCGCGTGCGGCCAGTCTCAAGGACACCCTGGCGAGCCTGGTCGAGACCGCGAGCCTGCTCGAACAGCACCGCCAGGGACAGATGACGCGTCAACTCGCGGCCTGGGCGGCGATCCTCGCGGTGCCGACCGCGATTGCCGGAATCTACGGCATGAACTTCGACGTGATGCCCGAATTGCGCTGGCGCTACGGCTACTTCACCGTGCTGGGTGCGATCGTGCTCGTCTGCGGTGGCCTCTGGTACCGCTTCCGGCGGATCGGCTGGCTCTGACCCTTGCTCGCCGCGCAAGCGCGCAAAAAAATGGGCCGGTCCGAAGACCAGCCCTTTGATAGTTTAAATTGGGAGAGGATGCCTGAAAGGCACGCCCCATATGGGGGAATCGGATACATCCCGCAAATGCGAAAACCGCCTAGTTTGTTGCATATTTTGCAACTATAATCGCCGCGGCGATCGGCTCTGTTCAGCTTTCCGCAATTACCCCGAACAGGTCATGCGCATCGGCGTCCTCGACCAGCACGTCGACGATATCTCCGGGCTTGAGCGCGGCCGAGACGTCGCGCAGGAACACGCTGCCGTCGATCTCAGGCGCGTCGGCCTGGCTGCGCCCGGTGGCGCCGCGATCGCCGTCTTCGTCGGGCTCGCCGACTTCATCGATGATCACGGGTAGGACGCGGCCGACCTTGGCGCCGAGCTTGGCAGCGCTGATCGCCTCGGTCTTTTCCATGATCCGCGCATAGCGCTCTTCCTTGACCTCATCGGGAACGGCGCCGGGCAGATCGTTGGCGCTCGCGCCTTCGACGGGTTCGAAGCGGAACGCGCCGACGCGGTCGAGCTGGGCTTCGTCGAGCCAGTCGAGCAGGTACTGGAAATCGGCCTCGGTCTCGCCGGGGAAGCCCACGACGAAGCTCGATCGAATCGCGATATCGGGGCAGATTTCGCGCCAAGAGCGCAAGCGGTCGAGCACCTTGGCCTCGTTGGCCGGCCGCTTCATCGCCCTGAGCACGTTGGGGCTGGCGTGCTGGAACGGGATGTCGAGGTAGGGCGTCAGCAGTCCCTCGGCCATGAGCGGGATTACAGCGTCGACGTGCGGATAGGGGTAGACGTAGTGCAGCCGCACCCAAGGCGCACGGCCTTCGGGCGTGCGCAGCTGACCCAGCTCGCGCGCCAAGTCGGTCATGTGGCTGCGCACCTCTTGACCCTTCCAAGGATAGGCCTGGTGGCGGATGTCGACGCCATAGGCCGAGGTGTCCTGACTGATGACCAGCAGTTCCTTCGTGCCCGAAGCGACGAGCTTCTCCGCCTCGCGCAGCACTGCGTCGATGCGCCGGCTGGCGAGCTTGCCGCGCAGCTGCGGGATGATGCAGAAGGCGCAGGTGTGGTTGCAACCCTCTGAAATCTTGAGATAGCTGTAGTGCCGCGGGGTCAACTTCACATCGACGTCGCGCTGCGGGATCAGGTCGACGAAGGGCCCCTGGCTCGGCGGAGCGGCTTCGTGCACCGCGCCGACCACGTCCTCGTACTGATGCGCGCCGGTGACGGCGAGCACGCCAGGAAAGCGGGCGCGGATCGCCTCGGCCTCGTTGCCCATGCAGCCGGTCACGATGACGCGACCGTTCTCGGCAATCGCCTCGCCGATTGCGGCCAGGCTCTCTTCCTTGGCGCTATCGAGAAAGCCGCAGGTGTTGACCAAGACGACATCGGCGCCGGCATAGTCGGGGCTCATCGCATAGCCGTCGGCGCGCAGCCGCGTGAGGATCCGTTCGCTGTCGACCAGCGCTTTCGGACAGCCGAGGCTGACCATGCCGACCTTGGGCTGGGTAGGGAGTTCGATTGCCATTATGCGGCGGCCCCTACACGAGGTCGGTCAACTTCGCTACCGTGCTGCATCGATAGCAGATGGGAGTGGATATGGGGCCGGTCAACTGGGTGGCAGTGATTCTCGCGGCGAACCTCGCGGTGGCGCTGGGCATCGTCTGGCACGGGCCACTGTTCCGCACGGGACGGCCGCTGCTCGAAGGCGGGCCGGCCAAGGGCTATGGCGTGGTGGTCGTGGTCATGCTGATCGGCGCGGTCATGCTCGGCCACAACTATGCGCGGATTGGCGCCGAGACCCTGGCAGCTAAGCCCTGGCTCTGGCTGATGCAGTCGGGCGGTGTGGCGATCGCCTTTATCATGCCCGCGGTCTGGCTGACCCAGGCGCGGCACGGAATGACCATCGCGCACCGGTTGATCGACTGCGGTTACTGGCTCGCCGCCTACCTGGTGATGGGCGCGACCTTCTGGGCGCTCAGCTGACCGAGACGTCGTCCTGCGGCTTGGTCGGTATGATCTCGACGATCATGTCGCCCGCTTCGATCCGCTGAGCCGCGGCTTCCCAGAAGCCGATCGCCTTGCCGCCGCGATAGATGCGCAGCGCGCGGCCGTGGCCGCAGGCGTCGAGCGGCTTGCCAACCTCGTCCGCCGTCGCGAGGCGCTCGACGAGCTGAACCTGACCCGAGACCGAGGCGAGATCGGCCATGTAATCGGCGATATGCGTGCCCTGGGCCGAGCCCGCGAGCAGCAGGCCGGTGAAGCGCACGGGATTGATGACGTTGTCGGCGCCGGCTTGGCGTGCCAACAGTTCGTTGTCCTCGGCGCGGACGACCGCGCTGATCGGCACCTTGGGCGCGAGGTGGCGCACGGTCAGGACGATGAGGATCGAGGTGTCGTCGCGCCCGGCCGAGACGAGCACCGAGCGCGCTTCGGCGATGCGCACGGCGACCAGCGTCTCGTCACGCGTCGAATCGCCCTCCAGCACGTTGCAGCCCAGCGCCTCGGCCTCGGCCAGCCGCTCGGGCGACTTGTCGAGCACGACGATGCAGTGCGGATCGGTACCGCGCTCGATCAGTTCGTGCACGGCTTGGCTGCCGCTGATGCCGTAACCGAGGACGACGATGTGATCGTTCAGCGCCTTCTGGATGCGTGCCATCCGCCATTTCTCCCAGCTACGCTTGATGATGAAGTTGTAGGCCGTGCCGACGAAGATGAAGAGCACGAGCACGCGGATCGGCGTGACGATCACCGCCTCGATCAGCCGCGACTTGTCCGAGACGGGGGCGATGTCGCCGAAGCCCGTCGTCGTGATCGAGATCATCGTGAAATAGACGACGTCGAGGAACGAGACGTGGCCGTCGTAGCTGTCCTTCAGGCCCTCGCGATCCAGCCAGTGGATCAGGACGACGAAGAACACGAGCAGGAGGGCGGCGGAAAGGCGGGCGCCGACGTCGGCCCAGACAGGAAACCGGATCGCGCGCTTCAGCGGCTGGAAGCGGATGAGCGGCTGCCTGAGGCGCTGAGGCCGCCTCATTTCGCCTCCGGCAGCTCCTCCGCCGGGTCGATCGGGCGGTTGTTGCGTCGCAGCTCGAAGTGGAGCTCGGGCCCTTTGGCCATGCCCGTACGGCCCGACAGGCCGATGCGCTCGCCGGCGCGGACGTCTTCGTTCTCGCTGACCGTGACGCGGCTGAGGAAGGCGTAGGACGAGGTCCAGCCGTTACCGTGGTCGATCACCACCAGGTTGCCGAACTGGCGCGGCTCGGCGCCCGCGAACAGCACCTTGCCCGGTGCCGAGGCACGCACGGCGGTGCCCACGGGCGTGCGGATGTCGATGCCGTCGTGATAGTCGCTCTCGGTACGCGCGGTGAAGCCGCGACGCACCGTGCCCTGGAGCGGCCAGCCGAAAATTTTCGTGGCAGAGGCGGCGGTTGCCGCAGCGGCAGACGCGGCGGCGCTGGCGGCAGACGCCGGCGGGGCGGGATCGGCGGTGGCGATCAGGGTCGGGATCAGCAGGACCTGGCCCGGCTTGAGTGGCGCGTCCTCGCTGAGGCCGTTGGCCACCGCGATGTCCTTCCACGGCACGGCATAGCGATAGGCTACCGTGAAACCACTGTCGCCGCGTGCGACCGTGTGGCGGCGCGTGCGCGGGATCTTGAGCTTCTGCCCCGTGCGCAGCGCATAGGGGGCCTTGAGCCCGTTCGCCTCGATGATCAGCACCCGCGGCACCTTGGCGCGATTGGCCACGCCCATCAGCGTCTCGCCGGCGGTGACGACGTGCTCGGTCTCGCGCTCGGCGGGAAGCGGTTCACCGGCGGCGACGAGCAGCGCGGCAGCCGCGGCGAGGAGTGCTGCGCGCTTCATGCGTAACGGCCTGCGAGCGCGGCCAGCGAGGCCTCGTGGGTGAGATCGAGCTGGAGCGGCGTCACCGAGATATAGCCGTCGGCGATGGCCTCGAGATCGGTCTGGTGACCGGGTGTATGCTCGATGCCGTGAAGGCCGAACCAGAAATAGGGGAAGCCGCGCGGATCGAGCCCTTCGACCACCGAGCCGCGCGCATAGTCGTGGAATCCCTGGCGGACCACGCGAATGCCCTTGACGCCCTCGGTGCCGACGGGCGGGAAGTTGACGTTCACCAGGGTGCGATCGGCAAAGGGCGTGTCGAGCAGCGGGCGCAGCACCTGCTCGCCCCAGTGCTCGGCGGCGTCGAAGGGCACGTTCGCGCCCAGGCCTTCCTTGGTGTAGACTTGGCTCAGCGCGATCGCGCGCACGCCGGCCAGCGCGCCCTCGAAAGCGGCCGAGACCGTGCCCGAATAGGTGACGTCGTCGCCCAGGTTGGCACCGCGGTTGACCCCCGAGAGGATCAGGTCGGGCTTGTCGGGCATTACCTTCTTGAGCGCCATCGTCACCGCGTCGGTCGGCGTGCCGGTGACCGAAAAGCGCCGCGCGTCGTGCTGCTTGAGGCGGACCGGGCGGGTGAGCGTCAGCGAGTGGCCGGCGCCCGACTGCTCCTCGTCCGGCGCGCAGATCCAGATGTCGTCGGAGAGCCGCGAGGCGATGCGTTCGAGCACCTGCAGCCCGGGGGCGTGGATGCCGTCGTCGTTGGTAAGCAGGATGCGCATGTTCGGAACGATAGCCCGCGAAAAATCAACCGTCATCCCCGCGAAAGCGGGGACCGCTCGCCACCATTTCCGCGATGTCGGATATGGCCGATAGAGGTTACCGCTTTCGCGGGAATGACGAACGAAGGCAAGCTTGCGTTGGTGCTATTCCCCGGCGGTCAGCCGCGTCAGCCCGCCCATATAGGGCTGCAGCGCCGCGGGCACGTCGACCGAGCCGTCGGCCTGCTGGTAGTTCTCGAGCACGGCCACGAGCGTCCGGCCGACCGCGAGGCCCGAGCTGTGGATGAACTCCGTCCCCTTGGCGCCCTCGGGCCGATAGCGGGCGTTCATCCGGCGGCCCTGGAAATCGCCGCAGTTCGACACCGAGGAGATTTCGCGGAAGGCGTCCTGCCCGGGCAGCCAGACCTCGAGGTCGAAGGTCTTGCGCGCGGTGAAGCCCATGTCGCCGGCGCAGAGCAGCATCTTGCGATAGGGCAGGTCGAGCGCCTGGAGGATCGCCTCGGCCGCCGCGGTCATCTTCTCGTGCTCGACTTCCGAATCCTCGGCGCGGCAGATCGTGACGAGCTCGACCTTGTCGAACTGGTGCTGGCGGATGTAGCCACGCGTGTCCTTGCCTGCCGAGCCGGCCTCCGAGCGGAAGCAGGGAGTCAGCGCGGTCATGCGCAAGGGCAGGGCGCTCTCGGCCAGGATCTGCTCGCGCACGGCGTTGGTCAGGCTGACCTCGGCCGTCGGGATCAGCCAGCGACCGTCGGTGGTCTTGAACAGGTCCTCGGTGAACTTGGGCAACTGGCCCGTGCCGAAAGCGGCCTCGTCCCTGACCAGCAGCGGCGGCGCGCATTCGGTGAAGCCATGCTTGCTTGTCTGCGTGTCGAGCATGAACTGCCCGAGCGCGCGGGCGAGGCGGGCCATCTGGCCGCGCAGGAAGGTGAAGCGCGCGCCGGCGATCGCCGCGCCGGTCTCGAAATCGAGCCCGAGCACGGGACCGAGATCGGCATGTTCCTTGGGCGTGAAGTCGAAGCTGCGCGGCGTGCCCCAGCGCGAGACCTCGACATTGCCGGCTTCGTCCTCGCCCTCGGGGACTTCGGAAACGGGGATATTGGGCAGGCGTGCGAGTTCGTCGCGCTGGCGCAGGTCGAGGTCACGCTCTTCCTGTTCGAGCGCGGGCAGCGTTTGCTTGATCTCGGCCACTTCGGCCATCAGCGCGGCGGCTTCGTCCTCAGCTTTGCGCGCCTTGGCCGCCCCGATCGCCTTCGAGGCCTCGTTGCGGCGGTTCTGCGCCTCCTGCATCTTCGTCGCGACCGCGCGGCGCTGCGAATCGAGTGCGATCAGCGCCTGCGCCGAGGGCGCGACCCCGCGCCGGGCGAGGCCGGCGTCGAAAGCTTCGGGATTTTCGCGAATGAGGCGGATGTCGTGCATGGCGGGCCTATGCCAAGTTCGCCGTGCCGTATCAACTTGTGTTGAGAGCCGAAGGAATGGTGGGCGCGGCAGGGATTGAACCTGCGACCCCACCCGTGTGAAGGGTGTGCTCTACCACTGAGCTACGCGCCCATTCCGCTCGGGAAGCGCCCCTTACGCAAGGTCGAACGAATTGACAAGCGCCGTTGGTGGGATAGAGGCGCGGTCATGAGCGAAGAACAGACCCCCGACCAAACCGCGCCGCAGACCCCGGCCGCGTCCAGCGGTCCCGACGTCCCGCCCGATCACCTGGCGATCAACCCGCGCAGCCCGCATTTCGATGCCGACAAGCTGCAGCGCGGCGTCGGAATCCGCTTCAAGGGCGTCGTGCGCACCAATGTCGAGGAATACTGCATTTCCGAAGGCTGGGTGCGCGTTCAGGCCGGCAAGACCATGGACCGCAAGGGCCAGCCGCTGACGCTCAAGCTCTCGGGTCCGGTCGAGGCCTGGTACGAAGACCTCGGCGAAGGCGCACCGGTGGCGAAGGCCTGATCGACCCGCGCTTCGGCCTTGGCTGCCGGTAGGCGCGACTTGTTAGCGAACTGCTTGACCAGCGCGCTCTTCTCTTCCGCGGTCCGCGCGACCTTGATGAGTTGCGGCTTGGTGATCTTCTCCGCGCCGGGTTTCTGGTTGTAGATGAAGCCCGTGACCGGCCAGGCCGTGCCGCCGAGCGCCTTGATCGGCGCGAACCAGACGCGGACCTGGCTCCAGTCGTTGTTCGGCGAGACGTCGACTGCGCGCACGTTGCGCTCGATCTGGCCGCGGCGGCCGTTGATCGGCGACCAGTTGGCGTGGCTGATCAGCAGGGTGCGCGAATCGACGATCTTGCTGACCGCTGCGACATGGCCGAGGCGCGAATTGCCCGAGGGGCGGAAGGCCATGACTGCGCCGACCTTGGGCTCGCGCCCGCGGTCGTAGCGGCCCGCGGCCTGGCCCCACCACGTATGTGCGTCGCCGAAGATGTTCACGCCGGTGACCCGGCGCGCATAGGGCACGCATTGCAGGTAGGGCGGAAGCGCGATCGCCCCGACACGGCCTGCGCCACCGCCGGCGTCGCCGTTGAAATCGATCGTCGACCGGGCGCCCACGGGCCCGGCCACCACCGTCAGCGCCAGAAGCGCGGCTGCATAATGTCTTCCCGCCATGGGGCAATAATGCAGGGCCGATGGTAAGCGCGGGCTTTCAAGCCGTGGTAAACGGGCCGGCAAGTATTTGTGCGAATCCGCGTTTCGCTTGCTAATTCGCCCGTCAGACGCCACTTGGCGGCCTATAATGCTTCCCCAAGTCATCATCATCGGCCGACCCAACGTCGGCAAGTCGACGCTGTTCAATCGGCTGGTCGGCAAGAAGCTCGCGCTGGTCGACGATCAGCCGGGCGTCACGCGCGACCGCCGTTTCGGCGAAGCGCACCTGCTGGGGCTCGATTTCACCATCGTCGACACCGCCGGCTGGGAGGACGACGATCCCTCCAGTCTGCCGGGCCGCATGCGCGCGCAGACCGAGGCGGCGCTGGTCGGCGCCAGCGTCGCGCTGTTCGTGATCGATTCGCGCGCGGGCCTGACTCCGCTCGACGAGGAGATTGCCCGCTGGCTGCGCGTTTCGCCGGTTCCGGTCATCTGCGTGGCCAACAAGGCCGAGGGCAAGGCCGGCGACGGGGGCCTGTTCGAGGCCTTTTCTCTGGGCTTCGGTGATCCCGTCGCGCTCTCGGCCGAGCATGGCCAAGGTCTGGCCGACCTGTTCGAGGCGCTGCTGCCGCATCTCGATGCGAAGCAGCGTGAAAGGGACGAGGCCGAGCCCGAGGAAGAGGTCGACGAACTGTCGGGCCCGCTCAAGCTCGCCATCGTCGGCCGGCCCAACGCGGGCAAGTCCACCCTGATCAACCGCTTCCTCGGTGAGGATCGCCTGCTGACCGGCCCCGAGGCGGGGATCACGCGCGATTCGATCGCGGTCGACTGGGCCTGGACCGATCCCAAGACCTCGGAGGAGCGGCAGGTCCGCCTGATCGACACGGCCGGCATGCGCAAGAAGGCGCGCGTGGTCGACAAGCTCGAGAAGATGTCGGTCGCTGACGCGCGTCACGCGGTCGATTTCGCCGAAGTCGTCGTGCTGCTGCTCGATGCGACGCTCGGGCTCGAGCATCAGGATCTCAAGATCGCCTCGATGGTGCTGGAAGAGGGCCGCGCGCTGATCATCGCGATCAACAAGTGGGATGTCGCCGAAGGACCGTCGGGCCTGTTCAATGGGATCAGCGCGGCGCTGGCCGACGGCCTGTCGCAGGTCAAGGGCGTGCCGCTGCTCTCGGTCTCGGCGCGCACCGGCAAGGGCCTCGACGAGTTGCTGCGCGTCGCCTTCGAAATCCGCGAGACCTGGAGCCGACGCGTGCCCACGGCCGCGCTCAACCGTTGGTTCGACGACGCCTTGGCTGCCAATCCGCCGCCGGCGCCTGGCGGCAAGCGCATCAAGATGCGCTACATCACCCAGATCAAGAACCGGCCGCCCAGCTTCGTCGTGTTCGGCACCCGTCTGGAACTGATACCCGCGAGCTACGAGCGCTACCTGGTCAACAGCATCCGCCGCGAGCTCGGCTTCGAAGCCGTGCCGATCCGGCTGACGATGCGTAGCTCGAAGAACCCCTTCGCCGACAAGAAATAGGCCGGCCAAGAAAAAACCTCCCCGAACCGAAGTGCGGGGAGGTCTTTCGATCGTCGATCTGCGCGGGGTGTCTTACGACGCCTCCGGCGCTTCGCTGTTGAGCTGCACGTAGTTCTGCAGGCCCATGCGCTTTATCATGTCGAACTGCTTCTCGAGGAAGTCGATGTGCTCTTCCTCGCTCTCGAGGATGTCCTCGAACAGCTCGCGGCTGACGTAGTCGCGCACGGTCTCGCAGTGCTGGATCGCATCCTGAAGCAACGGGCGCGCTTCGTATTCGAGCTCGAGGTCGGCCTTGAGGATCTCTTCGACCGACTCGCCGATGCGCAGCTTGCCCAGAGCCTGGAAGTTGGGAAGACCATCGAGGAACAGGATGCGCTCCGACAGACGGTCGGCGTGCTTCATCTCGTCGATCGACTCGTGGCGCTCGTAGTCGGCAAGCTTCTTGATGCCCCAATTGTCGAGCATGCGGTAGTGCAGCCAATACTGGTTGATTGCGGTGAGTTCGTTGAACAAAGCCTTGTTCAGGTACTCGATGACCTTGATGTCACCCTTCATATGTGCCTCCTGAATGTTGAGGCGCATATGGGCCAGCAAAGGGGCGCAAACAACCCCTAAACCCGCAGTATTCAGCCAATTTCTATAAGTAATTCAAGCTGATAATGATTCGCGTTTTAAGCGCAACCTGCGATCGCGAGCATGCTCCGCTCTTCCGCCAGGATATCCGAAGCTTCGTCGATGCATTGGCGGCACTGGGGTGTGCGGCCCATGGAGCAATAGACCGCATCTGCATCGCCCGAACAGCGGCGTGCAGCGGATCGCAGATCGGTTTCGCGAATTGCATTGCAGATGCAGACGTACATCGGCCTCTCCGAATCACTTTCACCCCTTATAGAGCTAATGAGAGCGCCTCGCAATGTTATTGCGATCAGTTCTCATGTGGCGGAAATCCGCCGTATCGGCAGAAATCTTCGTTCAGTCAGCGAACGCCAAAGCCATTCGAGCGGCCCCTGGCGGAATCGCGCGAGCCACGATTCGCTCCAGCCGAGCATCAGCGCCCAGCCCAGCAGCACGAAGGCGAATTGGCCCGCGTGGCCGACCGTGCCGATGAGGCCGAGACCCCAGCCATAGAAGATCGCGGTCATCAGAACGGTCGAGGCGAGGTA
>SECS01000326.1 GCA_004211435.1 Novosphingobium sp.
TTGTCGTTCTTCAGGCAGTTCGCCGAACGCACCGACAGTTCGAGCTCGTCGACCTTCTTGAGAAGGTAACGGTTGATCTGCGCGGTATCGCCCGAAGCAGCGGCGCCTTCAGCCGATGCAGGAGCGGCCATGCCGATCGGCGCCGAGCGAGTGACTGCCGAATCGTCGAAGTGGACGAACAGAGCGAGCTGGTCCTGGAGGATGCGCGCCGCGTAAGCGAGGCCATCTTCCGGAGTGATCGTGCCGTCGGTCTCGACGGTCAGCGTGAGCTTGTCGTAATCGAGCTCCTGGCCGACGCGGGTGTTCTCGACCTTGTACGAAACCTGGCGGACCGGGCTGTACAGGGCATCGACCGGGATCAGGCCGATCGGCGCATCCGCCGGACGGTTCGACGCGGCGGGGACATAGCCCTTACCGGTGTCGGCAGTCAGCTCCATGTTGAGCGTCGCGCCGTCGTCGAGGTGGCAGATCACCAGCTCGGGGTTCATCACTTCGATGTCGCCCGAAACGGCGATGTCGCCGGCCTTCACTTCTGCGGGACCGGTAGCCGAAAGCTGGAGCCGCTTGGGGCCTTCGCCCTGCATGCGGATCGCGATCTGCTTCACGTTCAGCACGATGTCCGTCACGTCTTCACGTACGCCGGCGAGCGACGAGAATTCGTGAAGCACGTTCTCGATCTTGATCGAGGTGACCGCGGCGCCCTGAAGCGACGACAGCAGAACGCGACGCAGCGCGTTGCCGAGCGTCAGGCCGAAGCCGCGCTCGAGCGGTTCGGCGACGAAGGTCGACTTGCGCTTGGGATCACCGCTGGGCTTCTTGTCGAGGCCGTTGGGCTTCTTGAGTTCCTGCCAGTTCTTAGGGTTCACCGACATGGGCTTCCTCATATTTGGGCGGGACTGGTGCTTGCCCCGCCAGTAAATCACCGTCCGACCCCGAACCCGCACCCGGGTCCGCAAGCCGGACAGAATGACAAATCAGACGCGACGACGCTTGGAAGGGCGAACGCCATTGTGCGGGATCGAAGTCACGTCGCGGATCGACGTGATCTGGAAACCGACCGCCTGCAGAGCGCGAAGTGCGCTCTCACGGCCCGAACCCGGACCCTTGACTTCGACTTCGAGCGTCCGGACGCCGTGCTCGGCGGCCTTCTTGCCTGCGTCTTCCGCTGCGACCTGGGCCGCATAAGGGGTCGACTTGCGCGAGCCCTTGAAGCCCATCATGCCGGCCGAAGACCACGAGATCGTGTTGCCCTGGGCATCGGTGATCGTGATCATGGTGTTGTTGAAGGAAGCATTCACATGGGCGACGCCCGAAGTGATGTTCTTGCGCTCACGCCGCTTAATGCGCTGCGGTGCCTGTGCCATTTCTCAGCGCTCCCTTACTTCTTCTTGCCGGCGATCGGCTTGGCCTTGCCCTTGCGGGTGCGCGCATTGGTATGCGTGCGCTGGCCACGGACCGGGAGGCCCTTGCGATGACGGAGGCCGCG
>SECS01000032.1 GCA_004211435.1 Novosphingobium sp.
CTCAAGGCGCCGCCGCAGGCGGTGACCCCGCCGCACACGCCCGTGCCCTTCGCCCGCGAGCTCGAAAGCGCCTACCTGCCCTCGGCGGACAAGATCGAGGCCGCGGTGCGCAAGCTCCTGGCCTGGCGCTGAGGGAGGATAGGGCCATGGCCGATATCCGCCCCTTCTGCATGCCCAAGTGGGGCATCGAGATGACCGAAGGCGTGCTCGCCGAGTGGCAGGTCGCGCAAGGCGATGCCTTCAAGCGCGGCCAGACCTTGTGCCTGATCGAGACCGCCAAGATCACCAACGAGGTCGAGGCCGAATACGACGCGGTCGTGCGCCGCGTGCTGGTGCCTGCGGGCGGGGAAGCGCAGCCTGTCGGCGCGCTGCTCGCGGTCTTCGCCGAGGCCGGCGCGAGCGAGGACGAGATCGACGCTTTCGTCGCGGGCTTCCGCCCCGCCGACACCGCGGTCGCGGCCAAGGCCGGAACGCCAGCGCCTGCGCCAACGCCTGCGCGCGCCGAGCCGGCGAAGATCGTCACCAACCGTCCGATCAGCCCCGAAGCGCTCAAGCTGGCCGAGAGCGAAGGCGCCGACCTCTCGACCATCGAGGGTTCGGGCCGTGACGGCCGCATCACCTATCAGGACGTCCAGCAGGCGCTCCGCCCGCAAGCCCAGCCCGCGCTGCGCGGCACGGTACCGCTGCACGACGAAGCCCCCCGTGGAAGCGCCGTTTTCGCTTCCCCCCTCGCCCGTCGGCTCGCCGCCCTGCATGGCGTCGATCTGGCGGGCGTAAGGGGCACCGGCGCGCGCGGCCGCATTTCCAAGGGCGACGTGCTGGCGCTGATCCCAGCCCCCGCCGCGGCGAACGCTGCGGCGCCCTTCGTTCCCGTCGACAACCGCCCGCAGGTCGTGCCCTTCGACGGCGTGCGCAAGGTCGTGGCCAGGCGGCTGACCGAAGCCAAGCAGCAGATCCCGCACTTCTACCTGCGTGTCTCGGCCGCGGCCGATGCGCTGGTGGCCTTGCGCAAGACCGCCAATCTCGTGCTCGGCGCCAAGGCCTCGATCAACGACTACCTGGTCAAGGCTTCGGCCCTGGCGCTGGTCCGCCACCCCGAGGTCAACGTCCAGGTCCACGGCGAGGCGATCCACCGCTTTCCGCACGCCGACATCGCTATCGCCGTCGCCAGCCCCAAGGGTCTGGTCACGCCGATCGTCCGCCAGGCCGACCGGCTGCGGATCGACCAGCTCGCCACCGAAACGCGGCGGCTGATCGACAAGGCCCAGGCCGGACGCCTGTCGATGGAGGACATGGACGGCGGCACCTTCTCGATCTCGAACCTGGGCATGATGGGGGTCGAAGAGTTCGACGCGATCATCAATCCGCCGCAGGCCGCGATCCTCGCTGTCGGCGCTGTGACGCGGCAGCCGGTCGAGCTGCCCGGTGGTGACCTCGCCTTCGAGAGCCGCATCGCGCTGACCCTCTCGGTCGACCACCGCGCGATCGACGGCGCCGCCGGCGCGCAGTTCCTCGCGACGCTCAAAGGTCTGATCGAAGATCCCGAACAGCTCTTCGCCTAAAAAGGAAACGCCATAATGACCGCACGCAGCCCAGGAACTCGGGGCCCACTGAAGGCGCTCGGCGAGATCATCCAGATCGCCTACCTGCCCTCCGATTTCGACGCGACGCTGAAATACTGGACCGAGGTGGTCGGCGTTGGCCCGTTCTTCCTGCTCGAGAACGTCCAGCTCGGCGAGATGAAGTACCGCGGCCAGCCCAGCGACGCGGTGTTCTCGATCGCCATCGGCTATTGGGGCGACATCCAGATCGAGCTGATCCGCGCCGAGAACGACGCGCCGTCGATCTACACCGGCGAATATGCGGTGAAGGACCAGATGCACCATGTCTGCATCTTCGTGGAATCGATCGCCCAGGCACGCGCGGCCTGCGCCGCGGTCGGCGCCGAGATCCTCGTCGAGGGCAAGGTCGGCGACAGCGGCGAGGTGATCTACGTCGATGCCGGCGGCGGACCGGGCCACGTCATCGAGCTGCTCCAGCCGATGGAAGGCTCCGAGGGCCTGTTCCAGATGATGAAGGACGCCGCCAGGGACTGGGACGGCCGCGAACCTCTGCGCTGCGTCGGCTAACCAACGGTATTACCGATCACAGTATTACTTCATACAACTCCATAGTTGTTGCCGAACCATTACATCATGCATGTCGCCGCCGTGCTCTGACTTTCTGACGAAAACGTCCTCACGCGAGGGCAATAAAGTCTAAAAAGTGGCTGATTTCTGCGGTGCAGCATGAATTAGCGCTTGTTGGTGCAGTGCACTCTCACTAAGCACGGGCCGAGCGCAATCGAGAACGCTTGACAGGCAGGTCGAGTCAAAATCCGACTATAAGCCTGACGCAAATCCGAAAAAACAAGATCTCATCAAGAACACATAACTCGCAGGAGAGTAGTATGAAGTACCTCGGCGCCGCCATCGCGGCTGCTACCCTGCTCGCGTCCTCGGCCGTCATGGCCGATGCCCCCAAGGCGCGTGAGCCCGTTTCGATCAACGTCTCGTCCGCGGACCTCGACCTGACCTCGCCCGATGGCGTAGCCAAGCTGCAGGGCCGGATCGACAAGGCGATCGCCGCCGCCTGCAACCCCGGTGACCGGGTGGGCGCGGACCTTTCGCCCGACTACAAGTGCCGTCGCGAAATGGCGTCCAACGTGCAGCCTACGATGCAGCAGATCGCCGCCCGGGCGACGCAGAGCCGCTTCGGTTCCAACACGGGACTGTGATCCGGCGCGCCATCGGCTGGATGGCACGCCTCACGGATCGCTCGAACGACGCCGGAGCGCTCGCGCGCTTCGGCGTTTTCGTTTGTGTTTAGCGCGTGCGCGAGCGCTGTTTTGCTACTTCGCGGCGGACCTGATGTAGGCGATCACGTTCTGGCGATCGACCGGATTGGCCAGCCCGGGGAAGACCATGCGATTGCCCGGAATATTGCGCGCCGGCGCAGCCAGATAGGCGTCGAGCGCCGCCTCATTCCAGACTCGACCCGATGCCATCATCGCTGGCGAATAACGGAAGCCCGCGACGGCGCCGGCGCGACGACCGACCACACGATTGAGATTGGGGCCGAGCCCTGACGTGTTGCTGGCATCGATCTTGTGGCACGCCATGCAGCGCGCGAAGATCGTCTTGCCCTTGACCGGATCTCCCGCCGGTCCCGCTGCCAGCGAAACCGTGGCGCAACCGGCCGCTACGAGCATGCCGAAAGCCCCGGCAATTCGCATCTTCATCTTCACTGACCACTCGTCCTTCGTTGTTAAACTCGTGCGCCTTCAACCAGCGCCGCCCGCCGGCGCAACCACAGGATCGTATCGGTCGCAATCGGCGGCGCGTGCCGCATCGATGGCGCAATTTCTTCAGTCGCGGTAGTCTCCGATCATCTATGGCGTGCAGTTGCTGCTTCGCCGTACCCTCGCTTGTTCGGCGGTACCTTTCAGGCCTCTTTCTCCCGGGGTGGTCTCGTCAGTTCGCAGAGCGTCAGGGCGCCTTCGCGGCGATCGCCTCGATTTCGACGTACATCGTCGGGCGGCCCAGCGCGGCGATCTGGATGGTCGAGCGTGTGGGCTTGTTGGGCTGTTCGGGCGTGCCGAAGAAGGTCTTGAACACGTCGTTCATCGCCGCCGAGTCCATCTTGCCACCGGGCGTCGGCGCTACGAGGAACACGGTCATCTTCACCACGTCGCCCATCGACATGCCCATGCCCTCGAGCGTGGCCTTCATCTTGGTGAGGATCGAAAGCGTCTGCGCACGCGTGTCGCCGAGTTCCTCGGGCTTGGCCGGATCGGGCGGCGACGGCGTGGTACCCGAGATGTAGACCGTCTTCATGCCGTCGGGCACGGTTGCCGTGCTGGCGATGACGCCCGTCGGCTGGCCCGTACGCTCGACCACGAGCGGAGCCTTGGCAGGGGCGGCTTCGGCCACACCGGCCGTCAGCGCGCAGGCGGCAGCGAGGCCAACGGCAAGGCTCTTGGAATTTCGCATGATCTTCTCCCGGAGACTAAGATGAAGCACCGGGCAGGCGCGGGCTGCGCGCCTGCCCGGCCCTGGTCAGAAATCGAGCGTGAGGCGCGCGTAGTAGTAGCCGCCGTTGGTGCCGTAGGGTCCGTGGGTATAGGGCGCGTTGATCGTGCCCGAGCCGTTGACGTAGGGCGAACGGCCCGCGAGCAACCAGCCTGCCGTCGATGCATTGTAATCGGCCACCAGCGCCGGAATCTCGGGCTTCTTGTCGAACAGGTTGTTCGCGCCGACCGCGACGTTGAGGAACTCGGTCAGATCGTAGCCAAGCTCGAGGTCGACGATGACCGCAGGCTTGATGACGCCTTCGTAGTAGCCCGGCGTGCCGTCGCCGGTAACCGGCCGCACCGTGGTCGAAAATCCGTTGGGCTGAACCAGCGCCACGGTCTTGCTGTAATAGGTCGCGCGCGCGTTGGCCGAGAAACCGCCGCTGGTGAAAAGCGCACCGAGCACGGTCTTGAAGTCGGGGCTCGACCGCTCGATGATCGCTTCGGACTGCAGGTTGAACAACGCGCCGAGGCGGCTGTTGGTGACCTTGCTCTTGTTGTAGTTGGCGCCGAGCGACAGGTCGAGCTTGCCGAAGCTCGTCTCGACCGGATAGCGCGCCGACAGTTCGAGACCCCAGGTCTCGGTGTCGATGCCGTTGGTGAAGGTCTGGATCGACAGCGAGCCCGACTGGAGCACCGTGGGATCGAGCGCCTTGCCGCTGGCCCGGATCGCGTTCTGCACGAGTTCGTAGGCGGTGACGCCGTTGATGATGTTCGTGCGGCGGATACCCGGTGTCGGGAACGGCTGCGAATCCTGGCCGGTGATCGAGCCCGAGGACACGATGCGGTCCTTGATCCGGATGAAGTAGCCGTCGAGCGTCAGGACGAAGCGCGGGATCGGCCGGAAGACCATGCCGCCCGACAGGTTGAACGATTTTTCCGGCTTGAGCGCACCGAACCCGGCGGCGGCCGAGCCGGGCGAACTCGGCGCGAGTTGGATCGTCGCGCTGGTCGGGCCGACGTTGGTCGCAGAATAGCCCGATTCCTGGAGCGACGGAGCGCGGAAGCCCGTGCTGACCGTGCCGCGCAGCGCGAAGGCGTCGCTGAAGTCGTAACGCGTGGTGAACTTGCCGATCGCGGTGTTGCCGAAGTCGGAATAGTCCTCGAAGCGGCCGGCGATATCGACGGTCCATTCGGGCACGGGCTTGAAGATCACGTTGCCGTAGACGGCCACGGCTTCGCGCTTGAGGCTGCCGGCGTCGCTGAGCGCGTAGCCCGGGAAGGACTGGCCGCCCTCGAAATAGCGCGAGGCGTCGTCGCCCGCGCCGATGGTGTAGGTCTCCCGCCGATATTCGCCGCCCACCGCGAAGGTCAGCGGATCGGAGAAGCCGACGTCGAATTCGCGGCGGACGTCGAGTTGGCCGACAAACTGGGTAAACTTGAAGTCGCCATCGTAGAAATCGGACGGCGTGATCGCCCCGGCCTGCCCAGCCGCGATCGCCGCGGCCGAGGTTGCGCTCGCGCCCGGGTTGGCCGCCAGATAGGCGGCGCGGGCGCTGTTGAAGGTGTTGGTGAACATCGAGGCATTGGCCGAATGCGTCGTGAGGATCTTGGCCTTGTCCTCGGCATAGGTGAAGCCGAGATCCCAGTTCCACTCGCTGACCTCGCCACGGAAACCGCCCGTGGCCGAGAACTCGTTCGAGATCACCTCGATCCACGGCACCATGCCGTCGGTGATCGTGCGCTGGAGACAGGTCGCGGGATTGGCCGTGTCGACGCAGACCCGGTTCGGCTGGCGATAGCCCTGGAGCGCCTTGCCGTGGCGGCGCGACACGTCGCCGAAGGCATAGAACTGGACGTCGCCGAAGTCGTAGCCGGCGTTGACGAACATGACGTTGAGCGTCGAGCGCGGCTGGCCGCCGTTGATGCCGGCCGTGCCCTTGCGCGCGTTCAGTGCGTCGTAGATCGGCTTGAACGCGGCCGAGACGTTGGTGACGGTGTTGCCGGTCAGGTTGACCGCCTGGAACTGCCCGTCGCCGATCGTCGTGAAGTCGTTCCAGCGGTGGAACAGGCTGACGTCGACGAAACCCGAGCTGCCGATGGGCAGGCCGAAATTGGTGCTGATCGCGTACTGCAGGCCTTCGCTGTCGTAATACTGACCGACGGTGCCCTTCGCGGTGATGCCCGAATCCTGGCTCTTGAGGATGATGTTGATGACGCCGGCGATGGCGTCCGAGCCGTATTGGGCAGCGGCGCCGTCCTGAAGGATTTCGATGCGCTGGACGATGTCGGGCGGGATCAGGTCGATCGAGGGTGCGGCCGAGCCGCCGAAGGCACCGTTGATCACCTGGAGGATCGAATTGCCATGACGGCGCTTGCCGTTGACCATGACCAGCGTGTGGTTCGGGCTGACGCCGCGAAGCCGCGCGGACAGCGAGAAGCTGGCCATGTCGGTACCCTGCGTCTGCGCCGTGAACGAGGGGACGATCTGAGTCAGCGCCTGATTGAGGTTGGGTTGGCCGACCCTTTCCAGTGCTGCTGAACTGAGCAACTGGATCGGCGCCGCCGCATCAGCCGCCTTGGTGCCGACCTCGCGCGTGCCGGTGACGATGATATCATCTGCGCCGGAGGTCGTATCGGAAGTCTGCACTTCCATCGGTCCGGACTGGGCATTTGCCGCCTGGCTCACGGTCAGTGCCGTAGAACCCATAAGAACAGCTATGGCAACTTTAGAGATACGCGACATTGGTTGACCCCCATGTTTCGCCGCATCTCTCCCGTCATTTCACAGGTTCGGTCACTCGGGACTTAGCGAGTGGCGACCTGCTTTTGTCTTTTGCTCTCGAGTACGCTTCCCTCCCGAGGTGGCGACTACCCGATTGAGCTTTCAATCCACTCGAAAGCACCGGGCTTGCCCATACGCCGATCTGCGTAGGGTCCATTTCGGAGCGATACCTAGAGTGATGCACCGGGAACCCGCTCGAATCGTGCCATCCGCGGCAGCGAAGCGGGAGCCGCAGGAGTGCGCAGAGGCATGGTCGATCGGCGGGCCGTTCTACGAAATGCGGGATTGACCACGCTCGGCCTGGCAGCGTCCGGCCAGGCGGCCTTGGCCCAGACCTTGTTCTCGCCGCCGGCCGCCCTCATGCCGGTCGCCGCCAGGACCGACCGCATGTTCCGCGTCACCGTCTGCCTGCGCCCCTTCCGCGCGGCAGGTCCGCGGATCGAGATCGAGCCGATCGCGGGCAAGACCGTCCTGCATCACTATGGCCACGGCGGCAGCGGCTGGTCGCTGTCGTGGGGCTCGGCCATGGAGGCCCTGCCGCTGGTGATGCAGACCGGCGCGCGCGAAATCGCGGTGGTCGGTGCCGGTGCGATCGGCATGACCACCGCGATCACGGCGCAGCGCATGGGCCTCAAGGTCACGATCTACGCCAAGGACCGCTTCCCCGACGTGCGCTCGGCGCGCGCGACCGGGACCTGGTCGCCCTATAGCCGCGTGGCGATGGAAAGCGCCGCGACCGAGGCCTTCGCGACGCGCTGGGAGCGCATGACCCGGCGTACGTTCACGGTGCATCAGTCGTTCCTCGGCCTTGCCGGAACGCCGGTCGAATGGGTCGATCAATATGCCCTTTCGGACACCCCGTTCGAGAAGCGGCCGAAGACCGTCATCGCCATGCCCGGCGGCGGCAACGACAGCTTCGTCGACTACAAGGACCGGGTCAGCGACCTCGTGCCGCGGCAGGACGATCTGACCAGCGGCAGCCACCCCTTCCCCGTGTCCTTCGTGCGGCGGACGAGCACGATGCGGTTCAACGTCGCCGACCTGTTCCACCAGCTCGAGAGCGATTTCCTGCTGGCCGGCGGGCGCTTCGTGCCGATGGAATTCAAGGCCCCCGCCGACTTTGCGCGGATCCGCGAGAAGGTGATCGTCAACTGCACCGGCTACGGCGCCCGCGCGCTGATGAAGGACGAGAGCGTCATCCCCGTACGCGGCCAGATCGCCTGGCTGCTGCCGCAGAGCCAGGTCGACTATGGCATCCAGTACGACCACGTCTCGCTGCTGGCGCGGCGCGACGGCATCCTCGTCCAGGCGCTCGGCGCCGACGAGAGCTTCGGCTTCAACGATCCCAACGAAGAGCCCGACCACGCCGCCGCGCGCGCCTCGATCGAGGTCGTCGCACGCGCCTTCCGGCCGAGGCCCGCCGCCGCGGCGCTCTGACCCAGACCGCGCCCCAGATCACAAGGAGAAGACCCATGCGCTTCAAGCTTCTGTCCGCCGCCATCCTCCCTCTGGCTGCCGCCGCGCTGCTGCCCGCCGCCGCCCAGGCCCAGGTGACGCGGATCAAGAGCAACCCACAGGCCGTGATCCTCGACGCCGCGAAGGTCAGCGGCGACAGCGAACTGATCTTCGTCTCGGGCCAGCTCGCCTCGCCCGTCGACCCCGCCAAGCCGATGGCCGAGGTCAAGACGCTCGAGGAGATGGGCGACACCAAGACCCAGACGATCAGCGCGCTCGGCAAGATCCGCCAGATCCTGGAATCGCAGGGCTACAAGCTGTCGGACACGGTCAAGCTGTCGCTGTTCGTCGCTCCCGATCCGCGGACCGGCAAGATGGACTTCGCCGGCGCGAACGAGGGCTTCAAGGCTTTCTTCGGCACGCCCGAGACGCCGGTCACGGTTGCCCGCTCGACATTCCAGGTGGCGGCGCTGGTCGGCCCGCACTACCTGATCGAGATCGAGGCCATCGCCGCCAAGCGCGCTGGGTGAGCGTTCTTCCTTCCCGGCACGGGGAGGATCACCGCCCGATCATCTTGATCGCGACCGCCGCGGCCGAGGACCGCGTCTCCACCCCGATCTTCTCGTAGATGTGCTCGAGGTGCTTCTGCACCGTGCGCGGGCTGATCGTCAGCACGTCGCTGATATCCGAATTGGACTTCCCGTAGCTGACCCACAGCAGGACCTCGGCCTCGCGCTGGGTGATGTTGAGGCCGCTCTGCAGGCGCGAAACGTCGCGCTTGGGATCGAGCTCGGTGAGCTGGATCAAGACCTCGTCGCCGCGCAGCTTGTCGACCACGACGAGTTCGAAGGCGCCGTGCGGCTGGTCGATGCGCAACGTGGCGCCGTTGCCGTTCTCCTGCGAGAGCAGCCGGCGCACGCCGCCGCGCAGCAGGGGCGGCAGCACCGTGTCGCCGCGGGTCCAGCCCGGCGCGACCCGGCCGATCGCGCGCTCGGCCAGGGGCGTGCACCAGAGCAGCCGACCGTCACCGTCGGTCGCCATCATCATCCGCCCGGTCGCGTCGAGACCGGTGACGCTGGCATGGACCGCGCGGCTTTGCGCCATGTGTGCCCGCACGCGCGCCAGCAGTTCCTGCCACTGGATCGGCTTGCGGACATAGTCGACGCCGCCCACCTCGAAGGCCTCGATGACGTGCTCGGGCTCGGTCAGCCCGGTCATGAAGATCACCGGGATCGAGGTCAGAACGGGATCGCGCTTGATCCGCGCGGTGGTCTCGAAGCCGTCGATCCCGGGCATGACCGCATCCATCAGGATCAGGTCGGGCTTGACGTGATGGAGCACCTCGAGCGCGTTGGCGCCCGAAGTGGCGATCAGCACGGTCAGGTCGGCGGTTTCGAGCATCGCGGTCAGCATCCGCAGCGAATCCGGCTCGTCGTCGATCACGAGCACGGTGTCGGGCCGCGGCGCCACGGCCATGTCAGACATTGTCCAGTTTCCTCTTCATGGCGGAAAGGTCGAAGCGATCGAGATAATCGTAGAGCTGCGCGATCAGTTCGCGCGCTTCGGGAGCGGCATCGTCGAGCGCGACGATCTCTGCCTCGACGCCCCGGATGTGCCCGATGCGCAGCAGGTCGCGCAGCCGCTCGACGTGGACCATCGCCAGCTCGGACAGGCCGCTGATCGGCGCGCGAAGCGGGCCCGGGGTCGCCTCACGGCTTTCCCAGCGCCACGACAGCTTGAGCAGGCCGCCCAGGGCGTCGAGCAGCGCGTTGAACTCGACCGGCTTCACCAGGAAGAGGTCGTGGACGATCACCGTCGTCTCGGGCTTGTGGAATTCCTGGACGTTGGCCGAGAGCATGACAATGTGCAGCTCCCGGCCCAGCTTCTCACGCAGATAGGCCGCGGTTTCCCAGCCGGACATGCCCGGCAGCGAGATGTCGAGCACGGCGAGATCGAAGCCGCGCCCCGCGCAGAGCGCGACCGCGGTCTCGCCGTTGGGCACCGCGGCAACGTCGAAGCCCAGCGATTCGAGAAGGCTGCGCAGGAACGAGAGCTGCTGGATGTCGTCGTCGACCACAAGGATCGAACGGCGCGGCCCCTCGTAGCCGACGATGCTGCGCGCGGGGGCCAGTTCCCCCACCCGCCCCGCGACCTGGCCGAGCATAAGGGCCACCTTGAAGCGACTGCCCTCACCCGGCGTGCTTTCGAAAGCGAGGTCGCCCCCCAGGATCTGGACGATCGCCTGGGTGATCGACAGGCCGAGCCCGGCGCCGGGTTGCACCGGCCCGCCGGCATGACCGCCGCGCTCGAAAGGATCGAAGATGCGCTCGCGATCCTCGTCGCGTATGCCGGGCCCCGTGTCGATCACCTCGAACGTCGCGATCTGACCGGCATAGCGCACCTTGAACACGACCGACCCGGCTTCGGTGAACTTGATCGCGTTGGACAGGAGATTGATCAGCACCTGCCGTAGCCGGCTCTGATCGATCCGGACATATTCGGGCAGGCGCTCGGGATAGTCGGCGCGGAACTCGAGCCCTTTCGCCTGGGCGCTGGGCCGCAGCATCCAGAAGATCTGGTCGAGGAACTCCTCGAAGCGAACGGTGTCGTGCTTGACGCGCATGATCCCGTTCTCGAGCTGGCTGATGTCGAGCAGCCCGTCGACCAGGCTCGTCAGATGTTCGGCCGAGCGGCGGATCACCCGCGCCGCCTCGCGCGAAGAGACCTGATCGCCGCGCTCCATCAGCTGCGCATAGCCATAGATGGCATTGAGCGGCGAGCGGATCTCGTGGCTGACGCCGGCCAGATAGCGGCTCTTCGCGAGGTTGGCGGCTTCCGCCGCCTGCTTCTCCCGGCTCAGCAGGTCCGCGGTCCCGTCGGTCGCCACGGCGACGCCCAGCCGCGTCCCCTCGCGCACCAGCGCGGCGGCGGTGACGACGCAGATCGCGGTCAGGCAGACGAGGCCGAGGACGTGCATCTGCGTGTCGTCGGCGGTGGAGAACTCGGCTGCGAAATTGGCGGCGATGGCGATCAAAGCCAGGGCCAGCGCGAACATCGGCGCGGCGCGGAGCATGCCGATGCGCCAGGGGTTTTCCGGGGCCTGCATGCCGCGTCGAAGCCAGTTCGTATTGCGGCGCAGCATCATCGGAGAGTCAGAGCCCCCCGATCGCGGATGCGACATTCGGACGAGACCAACTCGACGTTCTGCGACGTGCGTGACTGCGACCCATGAAACCCAATGCCCTCAAGCGGGGATCTTCATTTTTGCACTTGCGTGACGAATGTTGCACCGCACAACCATCTTGGCAAGCGCTTCGTTTTCAGACCGCCCGACCGCGGAATTGCTTCAACCTCGACAGGTCCAATTGGGGGAAATTCCCGAATCGAGCCGCTGGAGAGGCATTGGGCGACGGCAGTCTCGCGCTGCACTGCGCCGCCCGAAATGCGCACAAAGGCGTATCAACATTTGCCGATCGCCGCCCGATGTCGGTGCCGAGGCGACGCCGCTGGCGCCGCACACGGGGGCAAAACGAACAATGTCGCAAAACCTCAACCCGGGGATGAGCAAGCGCGATCTGCTCAGCCTCATCGGCGCCGCGGCGGGCGGTACCGCGATGTATATGGCAATGGGCGCCTTCGACCAGGCCAAGGCCTCGAACTTCAAGGGACCGGTCAAGCTCGACGGCAGCGCCAAGGGCAAGTCGGTGCTGATCCTCGGCGCGGGCGTGGCCGGCATGACCGCCGCGCTCGAACTCGGCCGCGCCGGCTATCAGGTGCAGATCCTCGAATACCAGGATCGCGTCGGCGGCCGTTCGTGGACCCTGGCGGGCGGCGACACCTACACCGAACTCGGCGGCGCGACGCAGAAGGTCGGCTTCTCGGCCGGCAACTACATCAACCCCGGCCCCTGGCGCATCCCCTGGCACCACCACGGCCTGATCCACTATTGCCACGAGCTGGGCATCGGCCTCGAACCGTTCATGCAGGTCAACTACAACGCCTACGTCCACTCGACCAAAGCCTTCGACGGCAAGCCGCAACGCTTCCGGCACATCCAGGCCGACTATTACGGCCACGTCGGCGAACTGCTGTCGAAGGCGGTCAACAAGGGCGCGCTGGCCGACACGATATCCAAGGAAGACGGCGAGATCCTGCTCGAGTCGCTGCGCTCCTGGGGCGCGCTCGACAAGGACTTCCGCTATGTGAAGGGCCGCGAGTCCAGCAACCGGCGCGGCTGGGACAAGGAGCCCGGCGGCGGCCTGACCGCCGAGCCGATCCCGTCCCAGCCGATGACCGCCGAGACCGTGCTGCGCTCGGGCCTGTGGCGCTCGATCGCGGGCAATCTCACCTGGGATCACGAGTTCTCGATCTTCCAGCCGGTCGGTGGCATGGGCGAGGTCGCCAAGGGCTTCGAGCGCGCGGTCGGCAAGGTCGTGCGGCTGAACAGCAAGGTCACCGCGATCCAGCAGAGCGAGGCCGGCGTCACGGTCAACTACCTCGACACCAAGTCGGGTGCGAAGATGACCGCCAGCGCCGACTATTGCATCTGCACGATCCCGCTGCCGATCCTGGCGCAGATCGAGATGAACGTCGGCCCCGAACTCGCCGCGGCGATCCGTTCGATCCCCTATTCGACGAGTTGCAAGGTCGGCCTCGAGTTCAAGCGCCGCTTCTGGGAGCAGGACGACCAGATCTATGGCGGCATTTCCTATACCGACCTGCCCAACAGCCAGATCTCCTATCCGAGCAGCAATTACGGCGCGAAAGGCCCCGGCGTCCTGCTCGCCGCCTATACCGGCGGCGTGCCCGGCTACGAGCTGACCGCGCTGAGCCCGCAGGAACGCATCGCGCGGGTGCTCGAATGGGGCTCGCAGATCCATCCGCAGTTCAAGAGCGAGTTCGTCGGCGGGGTCTCGGTCGGCTGGCACCGCGTGCCCTGGGTGCTCGGCTGCTTCGGCCAGTGGAGCGAGGAAGCGCGCGCCGAGCACTACAAGAACCTCTGCGCGATGGACGGCCGGATCATGCTCGCGGGCGAACACGCCTCCTACTACGGCGGCTGGCAGGAAGGCGGCATCACCTCGGCGATCGACGCCATCACCCGGCTCCATCAACACGTACAGGCGGCCTGATCCCCATGACGATCAAGATGCAGCGCAAGACCCTTTTCCTGATCGCCGCCGCAGCCACCGCGCTGGGCACGATGACCACCGAGATCGCCGCCGCGCCGGCCCCGCTTCAGGGCGACGCCGCCGCGACCGGCGTGTTCACCGGCCGCGACAAGTTCGGCGAGACCAGCGGCGAGGCGATGTATCGCAACGTCTGCGCAGCCTGCCACATGCCCGATGCCAAAGGCGCGGAGGGCGCCGGCATGTATCCCGCGCTCGCCAAGAACCCGAAGCTCGAGGCGGGCGGCTACGTCCTCTCGGTGATGATGCAAGGCATGAACGGCATGCCGCCGCTCGGCCGGATGATGACCGACGAGCAGGCGGCCGACGTCACCAACTACGTCCGCACCCATTTCGGCAACCGCTACAAGGACCGGATGACGCCGGCCGACGCCAAGGCCGCGCGCCCGCAGTAAGGGGCTACTGTGCCGGCCCGTGCTGCCGATCTGCCGGGCGCAGGACGGCAAGCCGGTCGGACTGGAACGAGCCGAGCCAGAGCTCGTCGTTCAGCAGCGCAGCGCTGGACAGGCCGTTGAAACTTGCCTGCGGGCGGCCGTAAGCGAAGGTCGCGATGCGCCGGTTCTTCAGATCGAGTTCGCCCACCACCCAGCCGCGATGGCAGAGCATGGGATCGGCCTTGCCGTCGACGATCTTGCGCAGGCCACCGCAGGCCGGCTCGTCGTAGCGCATGCCTGCCAGCAGCAGACGACCACCGGTCCAATGGATGTTGTCGGGCATGAAGTCCGGCGCCTCGATCCGCTCGATCGGGCCGCCAGGTTGCCGCCGGTCGAACACCATGACCGCGTGCCAGCCGAAGGCGACGACGTAGAAGCGCTGGTCGTCGGGGTCGACTTCGAGGCCATTGTTGCCGGGAAGCTCGGTGCCGGGAAGCTGGACGAAGCCGCTGGCGCCGGGCGCCCATTGCCAGACCGCGCCGGTCGTCCGCCCCTGGACGAAATCGGCGATGGCCGTGCCCGGTCGGGTGAGCACGGTGACAAGGACGGTGCCGTCGGCGAAGCTCGCGACGCTGTTGGCCACCTGCCCCTCGGGCATCGGCAGGCAGCCGCGCCAGGTCACGCTCGGCTCGCCCCCCCCGGCGCGCACCTCGAACACCTCGATCGACTCGCGACCGCCGTGGTTGACTACGAGCAGTTGCCAGCGGCCGGGTGCGACTTCGCGCAGCGACAGTCCGCGCGCGTTGAACAGCGCGGGATCGACCGGCCCCGGGCATTGCGCGAAGCGCTTGCGGTCGGGAGCGATCTGATCGGGCGTGCCCGTAAACCACTTGCGGAAGGAGCGTCCGCGCGTGTCGACGAGCTTGAGCCCGGCGCCCCGCGCGAAGCCGCTGGCAATCAGCCAGGGCGTGCCCGGGAGAGCCAGCACGTCCTCGGGACGCTCCGGGCCGCAGACATAGGCGAACTCGCTGTCGGCCCCGCAAGCGACGTCAGGCGTTGCACCGGCCAGCGCCGCTGCGAGGACGAGCCCGATCAATCGCGTGGCCTGCCCGGCGTGCGGGCTGCCGGCGAGGCCGTCCGCAGCTTGGCCATGTCGGCATAGTGCGGCCAGGCGATGGGGCGTGATTCCTCGCCGAGCCAGACCAGCCGCGGCTTGCCCGGCACGAAAGCCGGCCAGGCGCCTAGTTTCGTGCTGACCGGGCGGCCGTCGCGCGCGAAGGCCAGCAGCGCGTCCGACATCTCTGCTTCGAGCGACAGGTCCGCCGGCTCCCAGGTACGCGTCGTGCGGAACAGGTTCAGCGCCTCGCGCGTACGCAGCCAGTAGGGCACGTCGCCCGTGTGATAGGCGCCGACCGTCGCCGGATCGTGATCGCTGAAAGTCACGCCAGGGGCATAGGGCTGCCGGCGCGTGAACAGATAGGCATAGGCGGGCGCCTTGCCGTGGCTCTGCTGGAAACGCGCCCAGTCGGCCATCTGCCGCCCGACGCTGGCGTCGCGCGCGATGTCGGCGGCGGCGCGCGCGGGATCGGCGTTCCGATAGGCAGCGAGTATCGCATCGCCCTCGGCCCCGAACCGCGCGCGGACCGCATCGGCCAGGGCCGCGGCATCCTTGACCGGACCGAGCGGGCCGAAACTCTCGTCGCGGGTATAACCGATCAGCAGCGGCACGTCGTTCTGGCGGCCGGCAGCGAAAACCTCTTCGGCGCTGCCGGTCACGATACGGCCGTCGATCACGATCGGATCGCGCGGCGTCAGCGCCGCGGTGACCTTGTCGCCGGGCAGAGCGCGCAGATCGGCGAGCGAGGCAGCGCCGAGGTCCTTCTGCAAGGCCAGCCCCTGGGCTTCGGCCTTGGCCAGCGGCGAAGGGCCGAGCATGCCGCCAAACGGACTGCCGCTCATGCCGGCGACGCGGGCGAAGAGGCCTTTCGCGGCAGGGCTCATCTGCAGCAGCGCGACCGACATCGAGCCCGCCGACTGGCCGGCGATCGTCACGTTATCGGGATCGCCGCCGAATCTGGCGATGTTGCGCTTGATCCATTCGAGCGCGGCGATCTGATCCATCAGGCCATAGTTGCCCGAGGCGCCATAGCCGGATTCGCGGCTCAATTCGGGGTGCGCGAGAAAGCCGAGCGGCCCGACGCGGTAGGCGATGTTGACGCGGACGACGCCGGCCTGGGCCAGCGGCTCGCCCGAATAGTTGGCCATGCTCGCCGAGCCGATGTTGAAGCCGCCGCCGTAGACCCAGACGATCACGGGCCGCTTCTGCGCGCCGGCGGGCGCCCAGACGTTGAGGTAGAGACAATCCTCGCTCGTCGCCTCGTTGCCGAAATAGTGGTTCTGCCGCGGCGAGCGCAGCGGCTGCAGGCATTCGGCGGCATAGCGGTCGGCGTGCAGCACACCCTGCCAAGGCGCGACCGGCTGCGGCGGCTTCCAGCGCAGTTCGCGCAGCGGCGGCGCGGCGAAAGGCACGCCGAGCCATGCCTTGACGCCCGAGGGCAGCGTCACGCCCTCGACCGCGCCGCCGTCGACCGCGACGGGCTGAGCGGCGAGCGGCGCGGCCAGCGCCAACAGCGCGGCAGTAAGCGCGCGGCGGATCACTTTGCCGGAACTCCCAGCTTCGCATGGAAGAAGTCGAAGGTGGCATTGGTCGCGCGCAGCGTCGCCTCGCGCGTCTGCGCCGGGGTCTTGCCGATGAAGCTGTGGTCGACGCCGTCGATGTAGATCGCCTCGACCGGCACCCCGGCCCGGCGCAGGGCAGCCTCACCGACGTGCGACTGGCCGACGGGAACGACCTTGTCCTCGGTGCCATGGATCAGCAGGAACGGCGGGTCCTTGGCGTCGATGTAGCTGTCCGGGCTGACCTTGCGTAGCGCTTCGGCGGGACAGGGGCCGGTGCAACCGAGCAACCGTGCACCGGGGGCGTCGGTGGTGGTGGCCTCGCGCATCGTCGCGAAGTCGTAGACGCCGTACCAGGTCACCGCGGCCTGGACGCAGCCGTCCTGCGCCGCGGCGGGATCGAGCGCGGTATCGCGGCAGGTCAGCGCGGTCAGCGCCGCCAGATGGCCGCCGGCCGAGCCACCCCAGAGACCGACGCGCGTGGTGTCGATCTTGTACTGCGCGGCATGAGCGCGGAGGAAGCGCAGCGCGGCATTGGCGTCCTGGAGCTGCGCCGGGAAACGCGCCTCGCCCGAAAGCCGGTATTCGAGGCTCGCCACGGTGAAGCCCTCGGCCGCGAGCCTGGCGAGCACCTTCGGGAAATCGGCCAAGGCGCCCGAGTGGCGCGTGTGCCCGCCCATCCAGCCGCCGCCGTGGATATAGAGCACCAGCGGGTGCGGCCCCTTGCCCGCAGGCACGTAGACGTCGACGATCTGCGGGCGGTAGCCGGGCAGGGTCTGGTAGACCACGTCGCGCCAGGCCGAGACGCCACCCGGGAAACTCACGGCGGGATTGGGGAAGCGATCTTCGAGCACCGGCTCGGCCGCGGTCGGGAAATCGCGCGCCGGGGCCGCCTGACCCGGAGCGGAGACAAGCACCGTGGCAAGGCTCATCGCGCCGCAGATTGCGTTTCGGATCATATGGTCTCTCTTCCTGTATCTTGTCGTTGGGCTCAATCGAGGAATGGCGGCTTGTGGCGCGCCTGGGCGGCCAGCCGGATGGGCGCGTTGATCGCGCCGTAGCCCGCGTAGTCGCGCCGCTCGACGACCTCGAAGAAGACGCGGCGCGCGAAGGCGCGGGTGTAGAACTGGAAGTATTCGGCCTCGCCGTCGCGGTCGTAGAGGATGCCGCGCGCGGCCATGCGCTCGACGAGTTCGGGATCGAGCCCCCAGCGGGCTTCGAGATCGTCGTAGTAATTGCGCGGGATCTCGAGCCGATCGACCTCGAGCGCGATCGCCGCGTCGGCCGCGGCGAAGATGTCGGGACAGGCGAAAGCGATATGCTGCACCCCGGCCCCGAAATAGTTCTGGATGAAGCGCGACGACAGCGACTGGTGCGCGAGCGAGCCGTTGAGCGTGAAGCGCACCTCGCGCCCCGGCGTCTCGACCGCCTGGCTCAGGACGAGCCCCATGGGGTCGGCGATCTCCACCTGCGGCGTCTTCCGCATGTCGAGCAGGCCCAGATAGAACAGCAGCCAGGACAGGAATTCCTCGGACTGCATCGTCTGCGCGACGTGATCGAAGCCCGTGAGCAGCGCTGGCCCCGTCGGTTCGAGCGGATGCGGGAACTCGTGCGCCCACATCGCCGCGCGCGTCGCCGCGTCGACGAGGTAGAGCAGGCTCCCACCGACCCCGCGCACGCTGGGAATCGGCCATTCGTCGGGTGCGACCGCCTGCTCGTAGCGCTGGATTCGCAAGAGGTCGGCGCGCGCGAGCGCCGCGGGGACGTCGGGAACGGCGAGGCCAATCGCGCAGACCGAGGCCCCGTGGACCACGTCGAACGAGTGCGCGAGGCCCTCGGGTTCGCAGTTGATGACGAGATTGAGCGCGCCCTGGGTCCAGCGCGTCACGTCCTTGTTGCGGTGGCGCGCGGTCGGGCGGAAGCCGAGCGGGCGCAGCATGGCGCCGAGCTCGTCGGCCTCCTCGTGGCTCGCGGCGAACTCGATGAATTCCACGCCTGTGGTGGAAATGCGCGGGGGAAGTTCGACCGCGGCGGCGGCCGGCCGCTCGATCCCGCCTTCGAGCATGCGCAGCGAGCGATAGCCGTCGACCGCGACCTGGCTGGCCGAGCCGGCGCGGAAGCGGTCGTTGAAGATCTCGAGGCTCCAGTAGCCGTCGTAGCCGATGCGGCGGATCGCCTCGGCCCAATCGTCGAGCGGAAACTCGCCCTGCCCCGGCATGCAGCGAAAATGGCGGCTCCAGCCGAGATAGTCCATTTCGAGCATGGGCGCGTCGGCGACCTGGACGATGAACAGCTTGTCGGCGCGGATGTCGCCGATGCTCGACGCGGGGATCCGCCGCGCGAGCGAATGGAAACTGTCGAGCACGAGCCCGACCGCGGAATGATCGGCGTCTCGCACGATCGACCAGGCCTCGCGATGGTCGGCGACATGACGACCCCAGGCCAGCGCCTCGTAGCCCAGGCGCATGCCGCGGCGCGCGGCGCGTTCGCCGGCCTCGACCAGATCGGCGATCGTCCGTTCGCGATCGCCGTCGGCGAGCGGCGAACAGCTCGAACAGACGAGCACGAGGTCGGTACCGAGATCGGCCATCACGTCGAACTTGCGCTCGAGCCGGTCGAAGGCCCGCGCGCGCTGCGGCTCCGGTAGCCCTTCGAGATCGCGGAACGGCTGGAACATCGTGCAGGCGAGACCAAGGTCGCGCATCATCGCGCCGATTTCCTTGGCACTGAGATGCGACGAGAGCAGGTCGTTCTCGAAGATTTCGGCGCCGGCGAAGCCCGCGGCAGCGATCGCCTGCAGCTTGGCGTCGAGCGCGCCGCTGATCGAAACGGTGGCGATGGAGGTCTTCATGGTCTGGCTGCCGCTTCCCAAAACCCGGAGTCACATGCCCGGTCGGCCTTGGCCTAACACGAGCCCTTCCTTGACAAAAGCAAAAATGATAGGAACTAGTTCGTTACATATATGCAAGGACATCGAACCACTGCACGGGAGACGAAGGCCGCAATCGGCGCTATCGGTCGCGGATCACCGCGCCGAGGGCCGAGGCGCATCCAGTCTCACGGAGGGATTTCCTTGAACCAGCCCGCCAAGCCGCCGCGCCGCTCGCATGCCGAAGCGCGCGAGCAGGCGATGAATCAGATCATCGACGTCGCGACCCAGGAATTCGTCGAGAAGGGCCTTGCCGGCGCACGCATCGACGAGATCGCCGGCCGTGCCACCAAACGGAAGATCTACTATTACTTCGAGGGCAAGGACGAACTCTACCGCGCCGTGCTCGAGCGCGCCTATCGCCGCGTTCGTGACAGCGAGCGCGCCGTCGACATCGAGGACGGCACCGCGATCGACGCGCTGCGCCGACTGATCGAGCACGACGCGCGCTATCACTGCGAGCACCCCGAACTGGTGCGGCTCGTGATGAACGAGAACATCCATCGCGCCGAACATCTCAAGCAGATCGAGGGTCTGCCCGAACACAACCGCCAGGTAATCGACATCCTTGCGCGCATCGTCGCGCGCGGCGAGGCCGAAGGCACGTTCCGGCCGGGCATCGACCCGATCGAACTGCACATGAACATGAGCGCGCTGAGCTTCTACAACGTCTCCAACCAGTTCACCTTCTCGCACAATTTCGGGATCGACATGACGAGTGCGGAAGCGGTGGAGCGGCGCGCCAAGCAGGTTGCGGACATCATAATAGCCTGGGTGACGCACGCGGCCTGACCGGCGCCGGTAACGGCACGGCACGGCAGCCCTGCGTCCGTTCTCCCGGGCACAACGGGAAGAGGGAAAAGTGGCTGCCATTGCAATCGACACCCCGGCCGCGAGCGCGCCGGTCCACTGGACGCGCCGCGCCCTGGCCATCGTCGCGCTGTGCTTCGCGATCAACATGGCCGACGGCGTTGACGTCACCATACTCTCGTTCATCGCGCCACGCATCCAGTCGGACTGGGGCATAGCCGCCGACGTCATGGGCACGCTGTTCAGCGCCGGCCTGCTCGGCATGGCGATCGGCGGCATGTTCATCGCGCCGCTCGCCGACCGGCTGGGACGGCGAAGGATCATCCTCGCCGCGCTGCTGCTGATGTCGATCGGCATGATCGCCAGCGGCTTCGTCACCAGCGTCGCGCAGTTCTTCGCCATGCGCGTGCTCGTCGGCGCGGGCATCGGCACGGTGCTGGCGGCCATGGCCGCGCTCGCCGCCGAAGCCGCACCAGACCGGCACCGCAATCTCGCGGTCGGGCTGGTTCAGGCCGGCTATCCCTTCGCGGCAGTCTTCACCGGGCTGATCGTCGCGCATCTGCTGCCGCTCTACGGCTGGCACGTGCTGCTTGCCGCGGCCGGCGCGACCACGGTCCTGCTGTTCCCCATCGCCTGGGTATTGCTGACCGATGCAGTGCCGATGGACGGCGAAACGGGAGGGCACCGAAGTGGAGTCGGCGGCCTGTTTGCCGACGAATTCCGCGCGCGCACCCTGGCACTCTGGGGCGCGGTCTTCTTCGGGCTGATGGTCCTCTATTTCATCGTCAGCTGGATTCCCAAGCTGTCGATCGAGGCGGGGCTGTCGGAAACCGACGGCATCTATGCGGGCGCGCTCTACAACCTCGGCGCCTTCATCGGCACCGTCGCGATGAGCGTGCTGGCCGTGCGCGTCCCGCTCGGACGACTCGTACCGACGATGCTCGTCTGCGCGGCCGCGGCGATGTTCTGGTTCGGCGCCGTGGCAATGCCCGTCGGCGCGACGATGGCCAACGCCTTCCTGATCGGCATGCTGCTGCAGGGCGGCTACAACGGCGTCTGGCCGCTGGCCGCGGGCACCTACCCGGCGCGCGTGCGCGCCACCGGCGTGGGCTGGGCGATCGGCATCGGCCGCAGCGGCGCGATCGTCGGCCCCTGGCTCGGCGGCGAGCTGATGGCCGCCAAGGTCCCGCTTCCCGTGCTTTTCGGCGCCTACTGCGTGCCGCTGCTCGCCTGCGCGACCTGCGCCTTCCTGGTCAATCGCGTCGCGCGCCGTGCGGCCGATGCATGAATAAATTGACAGGAACTAGTTCGTAACATAAATGCAGAGTCCTGGCCGGCGATAACGCCGGCAGGGGGAGGATCTTCATGCGTACCATCGGCACTCGCCTTGCGTTTTCCGTCTCAGCTCTGTCCTGCGCCATCGCGCTCGCCGGCCCCGCCTTCGCGCAGGATGCCGCGCCTGCCGAGGACGCCGACGCCACGCCCGCGCGCGAAATCGTGGTCACCGGCTCGCTGATCCAGCGGCCGAACAACGCCGCGGTCAGCCCGATCATCTCGATCAGCGACACCGCCATCAAGGAGAGCGGCACGCCGACCTTGCAGGACGCGCTCAACCAGATCCCGAGCTTCACCGTGGGCGGCAACGCCGCGACCGGCGGCCAGGGAACGGGCGGCCGCGCTTCGATCAACCTCCACGGCCTCGGCACCAACCGCAATCTCGTCCTGCTCGACGGCAAGCGGCTTCCGGTGTCGGACATCTTCGGCAACGTCGACGTCAACATCCTGCCCGATGCAATCATCGGCAGCATCGACACGATCACCGGCGGCGCCTCGGCGGTCTATGGCTCGGACGCGATCTCGGGTGTGGTCAACTTCAAGACGATCAAGAGCTTCGAGGGCGTCAAGGTCGATCTGATGAACTCGATCAGCGAGCGCGGCGATGCCTATCGCTTCAACGGCTCGCTCGCGCTGGGCACCAACTTCGCCGACGATCGCGGCCATCTGATCGCCGCCTTCAGCTATGCCAATCAGGATCCGGTCGACGGCTCCAAGCGGTCGTTCTTCTATGACAAGACGCCGTCCTCGTTCATCGGCACCGGCACTTTCGTGCCGAGCGCGACCAACGCGCCCAGCGCCGCGGTGATCCAGGGACTGTTCGCCGGCTACGGCGTGAGCGCCCTGCCCGCCAACGTCCAGCTCGCCAATCTCGGCTTCAACAACGACGGTACGCTGTTCGTCCAGAACGGCGGCCAGAACTATCGCGGACCGACCAACGGCAACGGTTACCTGCTCGTGGCCAACAACGTCCGCATGCCCGTCGGCCAGCAGATCCAGTTCCTCAACGCGATGAAGCGCAAGAGCGCGTTCCTCAAGGCCGACTACGAACTCTCGCCCTCGCTCACCGCCTATGGCCAGTTCATGTACGTCGATCTCAACGTCAACACCGAGAGCGGCGGCAGCCTGACCCAGTTCCCGACGCTGACGACGATCCCGGTGACCAACCCGTTCATTCCGGCGGGGCTGCGCACGGTGCTCGCCTCGCGTCCCAACCCGACGGCCAACTTCTCGTGGAATGCGCGCTATGTCGGCGTGCCCGACAAGAACTGGGACGAGAGCTACCGCGTCCTCCAGTACATGGCGGGCATGCGCGGCGACATCACCGAGGGCTGGACCTTCGACGCCTTCGCTTCCTACGACGAATCCAACCACGACCAGACGATGCGCAACGCCGTGCTCAAGAGCCAGGTCCAGCGCCTGCTCAGCGCGCCAGACGGCGGCGCCTCGCTCTGTGCCGGCGGGTTCAATCCGTTCGGCGACGCCAATGCCCGCTCGCTGTCGCCGCAGTGCGTGTCCTTCATCACCAAGAACGCCTTCAGCCAGGAGAAGCTCGGGCAGACCCAGGCGCAGTTGCAGGTCAACGGCAAGTTGTTCGACCTGGGTGCCGGACCGGTCCAGCTCGCCATGGTCGCCAACTACCGCCGCAACACCTATTCGTTCTCGCCCGATACCGATTTCATCGCGGGAGCCTTCGCGCCGGGCGGCAACATCGAGGGCGTGGTGAACACGCTGCCCGTGGGCAAGAAGGCGATCTCGGTGAAGGAGCTCGCCGCGCAGATCGACGTGCCGCTGATTTCGGACAAGCCGTTCTTCCGCGAACTCGGCATCGGCGGCGCCTTCCGCGTTTCCGACTATTCGGTGACCGGCAGCGTCACGAGCTTCGAACTCGACGCGCGCTGGAAACCGATCGACGCCCTGATGTTCCGCGGCAGCTACCAGCGCGCGGTGCGCGCGCCGAACATCGGTGAACTCTTCGCGCCGCCGCAGGGTACCCAGCTCGTCATCGGCACGCCGCCGAGCGCACTCGGCGATCCCTGCGACTCGCGTTCGACCGCGCGTGTCGGCGCGAACGCCACGCAGGTCGCCGCGCTCTGCGTTGCCCAGGGCGTCCCCGCCGCGGCGATCGGCTCCTATCAGTTCCCGACCACGGCGACCGGCCAGGTCGTCGCCGGCAACACGGGGCTGACGCCCGAGCGCGCCACGACCTTCAACGTCGGCTTCGTGTTCAACGCCCCGCGCGGCGGCGGTGTCTTCGGCGATTTCTCGCTGTCGGTCGATTACTACAACATCAAGGTCAAGGACGTGATCTCGACCGTGCCCGGGCTCACCGTGCTGTCGAAGTGCTTCAACCTTGACGGCTCGAACACGACCTATTCGAACGCCAACGCCTATTGCGCGCTGATCAGCCGCGATCCGACCACGGGGCAGATCCTCAACGTCGCGACGCCCTATCAGAACCTCGGCCAGGTCAACACCGACGGCATCGAGGTCCAGGCGCGCTGGGGCGTGCCCGCGCCCTTCGTCGGCGAGAGCGGCAAGTTCTACGTCGATACGTCGATCGGCTGGCTCCACAAGTACGAGGTCCAGCTCCTGCCGGGCGCGGCCTTCCTCGACTACACGGGCGTCAGCATCGGCGGCGCCAATCCGGGCTCGGTGCCGCCGCGCGCCACACCGAAATGGCGCGCGCTGACCACCTTCGGCTACAGGTCCGACGTCGTCGGGCTCGGCCTGCGCTGGCGCTATCAGAGCGGCATGAAGGACAACAGCGCCGTGCTGACCCCGGCCAATGCGCAGATCGGCGTTAAGCCCTACGCGCTCTGGGACCTGTTCGGATCGGTCAAGGTGGGCGACAGCTTCGAGCTGCGCGGCGGCGTGAACAACCTGCTCGACCGCGGCCTGCCGATCGTTTCGAGCTCGCAGAACGGCACCGACACAGCGCTCTACGATGCGATCGGCCGCTCGTTCTACATGGGCCTCAAGGTCAACTTCTAACCACCCCTCATGCCGGACCCGCGCCATCGGAACGGGTCCGGCACTTTTTTGGTTGAAACACAGATGCTTCGTTCCGGGCTTATCGGCCGTGCCATTGCCAAGTCGCGCTCTCCCCTGCTCCACGAGCAGGAGGCGCGCGCGCAGGGCCTGGACCTCAGCTACCGGTTGTTCGACTTCGACGAGCTCGGCCTGGCCGACGGCGATCTCGCGAACCTGCTCGTCCGACTCCGCGACGAAGGCTTCTGCGGCGTCAACGTCACTTACCCGTTCAAGCAGGCCATCATTCCGCTGCTCGACGAGCTGGCCGAAAGCGCCGCGCTGGTCGGCGCTGTCAACACGATCGCCATCCGCGACGGCCGGCTGACCGGGCACAACACCGACATGGAAGGCTTCCGTGACAGCGTGCGCGAAGGCCTGCCCGGCGCGCCGATGGGCCGCGTGCTCCAGCTCGGCACCGGCGGCGCCGGCGCGGCCGTGGGCTGCGCGCTGCTGTCGCTGGGGGTCGAGCGGCTGATCCTGGCCGACGTCGACCCCGCGCGCGCGCAGGCGCTGGCCGAAGCGCTCGAGGCGCGCTTCGGCGCCGGCCGCGTCGCCGTGCAGGACAGCGCCGCGCTGAGCACCGACGCGGTGGACGGCATCGTCAACGCCACGCCGATGGGCATGGCGGCGAATCCGCAGTCGGCGATTGCGCCCGAGCTGATCCTGCCGCGCCACTGGGTGGCCGACATCGTCTACTTCCCGCTCGAGACCGAGATGCTGCGCCTGGCCCGCGCCAAGGGCTGCCGCGTACTCAACGGCAGTGGCATGGTCATCGCCCAGGCCGCCAAGGCCTTCGAGATCATGACCGGCCACCCGGCCGACGTCGCGCGCATGCGCGCCAGCTTCGCCGCCGCCTAGCAGCGACCGCCAAGCCACGCCAAACCGAACCACGTCCCGCCCCGGCCGCCGCACGCTTCGGCCGTCCGCTTACCCGGTGTTTACCAGCCGATGCCGACCATTCCCGCGGTTCCGGGAGTGAAAGGCACGATCTCATGCAGCGTGACATACCCGCCGCAATCGCGGCAGCTGGACTGGCCGGCACGAGTCTCATTCTCGGGTCCTGCGGCCTCTTCGACAAGCCCGTCAAACCCGCCGTCAGCCGCGCCGTCGCCCGTCCGGCACTCTTCGAGCGCCGCGCCGAAGGCAGCGAGGCGATCTGGGGCTTGCGCGCCGGGCTCAACGTCGCGGCGCTGTCGTGTCGCGGGCGCGGACGCCCGCCCGTCGCCCCCGCCTATGCGCGCATGCTCATGCGTCATCGCGGCCTGCTCGCGACCGCCCATCGCGAGGAACAGGGGCGCCAGGGCCTGGGCACGTTCGACCGGCAGCAGACGCGCGTCTACAACACCTTCGCCAACCAGGCATCGCCCGCGCGCTTCTGCCATGCCGCAATCACCGTCGCGCAGCGGGCGAACGCGCTCGATTCGGCGCAATTCGCATCCGCTGCACCGCATATGCTGGGCGAATTGAAAGCTGCGCTACACCGCCCCTGATCGGGTGAATTGCAAACGGTTCGCATCGCCGCTATCGGCGGCAATCAGCGGTCCGGCAGGTGGGGTTCCGCGCGCCAGGCATGCCCTGAGCCGCGATGGGACAAGGCCTGTGCGGACCTTTGTGTTACATTGATTGCAGCATGGCCAAAACATCGCCAAAGGGCGAGCAAAGGATTCCTAAGGAGAATCCATTGGCGGTGCCTGCTAACGCATTTCGTGGGTGGCAGCATCCGCGGTAGATTGCGACGTCCGAACAGGATGCGCAAAGGCTATGGAGACTTGAATGACCGAGCAGAAAGCGATCCCGACCGGGCAGCATGACGGAGGCGCGCCGACGCGGCATGCCGAGTTGATCGCCTGGGTCGAGCAGGTCGCTGGGCTCGCCAAGCCCGCCGCGATTCGCTGGTGCGACGGTTCGCAGGCCGAGTGGGACGAACTGTCCTCGCTGCTCGTCGATGCCGGCACCCTGACCCGCCTCGACAGCGCCAAGCGCCCGAACAGCTTCTACGCCCGCTCCGACCCGCGCGACGTCGCCCGCGTCGAGAGCCGCACCTTCATCTGCTCGGAAGACGAGGCCGACGCCGGCCCGACCAACAACTGGTCCGAGCCCGCCGAGATGCGCGCACGCCTGAACGGCCTGTTCGACGGCGCGATGGAAGGCCGCACGATGTACGTCGTGCCCTATTGCATGGGGCCGCTCGGCTCCGAGGCCAGCGTCATCGGCGTCGAGCTGACCGACAGCCCCTATGTCGTGCTGTCGATGAAGATCATGACCCGCATGGGCGCCGGCGCGCTCGATATGCTGGGCGACGACGGCTTCTTCGTGCGCTGCATCCACACCGTCGGCATGCCGCTGACCGAGGGCGTCAGCGACGTCGCCTGGCCGTGCAACGACGAGAAGTGGATCGTCCACTATCCCGAAACGCGCGAGATCTGGTCCTACGGTTCGGGCTACGGCGGCAACGCCCTGCTCGGCAAGAAGTGCCTGGCCCTGCGCATCGCCAGCGTCATGGCGCGCGACCAGGGATGGCTGGCCGAGCACATGCTCATCCTCAAGCTGACCTCGCCCGAACAGCAGGTCCACTACATCGCCGCCGCTTTCCCCAGCGCCTGCGGCAAGACCAACATGGCGATGCTCCAGCCCACGCTCGAGGGCTGGAAGGCCGAGACCGTCGGCGACGACATCGCCTGGATGCGCTTCGGCAACGACGGCCGCCTCTACGCGGTCAATCCCGAAGCCGGCTTCTTCGGCGTCGCGCCGGGCACCGGCTATGCGACCAACCGCAACGCGGTCGAGACGCTGTGGGGCAATGCCATCTTCACCAACACCGCGCTCACCACCGACGGCGACGTCTGGTGGGAGGGCCTGACCGACAGCCCGCCCGAGAACCTGATCGACTGGCGCGGCGAGGCCTGGACGCCGGCTACCGGCACCCCGGCCGCACACCCCAATGCGCGCTTCACCGTCCCCGCCGAGCAGTGCCCGGCGATCGCGGCCGAGTGGAACGATCCCGCCGGCGTGCCGATCTCGGCGATCCTGTTCGGCGGCCGCCGCGCGACGGCCGTGCCGCTCGTGACCGAAGCCTTCGACTGGCAGCACGGCGTCTACCTGGCGGCCAATGTCGCCTCGGAAACCACCGCCGCGGCCGAAGCCAAGGTCGGCCAGCTGCGCCGCGATCCCTTCGCCATGCTGCCGTTCTGCGGCTATGCGATCTCGGATTACTTCGACCACTGGCTGCG
>SECS01000327.1 GCA_004211435.1 Novosphingobium sp.
GGCGCGCGCGCTCAATTACAAGACCGCCGAGATCGACCGCCCGACGATCGATCTGCGGATCCCCGGCGAGCACTGCCAGGCGATCATGGAAGGCCGGCACGTCGACGTCATCGAGATGGATGCGGCCTCCCATACCGGCATCGACGATATCAGAGAGATCATCGAGCAGGTGCGCTATCGTCCTGTCTCGGCGCGCTACAAAGTCTACATCATCGACGAAGTGCACATGCTCTCCACGCAGGCCTTCAACGGCCTGCTGAAGACGCTGGAAGAGCCGCCGGAGCATGTGAAGTTCATCTTCGCGACGACGGAAATCCGCAAGGTGCCGATCACTGTCCTGTCGCGCTGCCAGCGCTTTGACCTCCGCCGGATCAGCGCCGCCGATCTCGTCGGCCTGTTCACGACCATTCTTGAAAAGGAAGGCATACCGGCCGAGACCGAGGCGTTGTCGATGATCGCGCGCGCGGCCGAAGGTTCGGCTCGCGACGGACTTTCCCTTCTCGACCAGGCGATTGCCCATGGCGCAGGCCATGTGGTGGCTGATACCGTGCGCGGCATGCTGGGTCTTGCCGACCGCGCCCGCATCGTCGATCTGTTCGAACAGATCGTGCAGGGCGACGTGACGGCTGCCCTTTCCGAATTCACCGCCCAATACGAGGCCGGCGCCAACCCTGTCGTGGTTCTGACCGACCTTGCAGACTTCACCCATCTCGTCACACGCTTCAAATATATCCCGGAAGCGGCGGACGATCCTTCGCTGAGCGAAGTGGAGCGTGTGCGCGGTCGCGAATTTTCCGAGACGATCGCCGTCAGCACCCTGTCGCGGATCTGGCAGATGCTGCTCAAGGGCATTCCGGAAGCGGAGAACTCTTCCCGCCCCGCCGGTGCCGCCGAAATGGTGCTGATCCGCCTCACTCATGCCGCCCACCTTCCCTCGCCGGAAGACGCGGCGCGGCGGCTTGCCGACCTTTCCGGTGGCGATGGCCAGCGCGGAGTGCCCAATGGGAACGGCGGCGGTAATGGCGCAGGCCAGACTTCGTCATCGCAGCAGCCACTCAATGCCCGCGGGATCGATATGCAGTCGCAGCGGATGCCGTCAGGCGGACCGACGGCGATGCTCAAGGCCGTGCCGAACGACAATCCGCGCGAGATGCCGGTCGGCCGTGTCGAGGAAAAGCCCGAGCCCAGCGTTGCGGTTCGCTCGCTGGCCGACATCGTCGATCTCTGCTCCAAGAACCGCGATGCGAAGCTGAAGGCGCTCGTGCGCAATTTCGTGCGGCTGGTGAAGATCGAACCGGGCCGGCTCGACATGCGCCTGACCGACGGCGGACCAACGACGCTGCCGGGCGAACTCGGCGTCAAGCTGAAGGAATGGACCGGCATCCACTGGATCGTCTCCCTCAGCAAGGAAGACGGTTCGCCGACATTGGTCGAGGCAGAGGGAACAGCGCGCGAAGCGCGGCTGACCGATGCCCGCTCCGA
>SECS01000160.1 GCA_004211435.1 Novosphingobium sp.
CGCTGGGCGGCATCTGCGTCGCCGTTCAGGCCCAGCCGGCCCCCGCGCCCGCTTCGGCCTCCAAGCCCGCTCCGGCCAGCGCCGCGCCCGCGCTCTATTCGCCCGACAGCGATCCCTTCTTTGCGCAACCCTACATCGATGTCGACGAATGGCGCGACGGACCCGTGCGCCACCGCTACGTCCACGGCGGCTTCAAGGGCACCGACACGCGCTTCTCGTTCTATTTCCCGGCCAAGGGCCAGTACCAGGGCCGCTTCTTCCAGCACATCACCCCGGTGCCCGACAACGAGAACCTGGCTCAGGCGATGCCGGCCGGCGAATACAACAAGATCGGTTCGGCGATTGCCGCCGGTGCCTATTTCATCGAGACCAACGGTGGTGGCAAGATCGACCTCGCCAGGGGTTCGCTCGCGCTGTCCGATCCGACGATCACCGCCTATCGCGCCAATGCCGCGGCGGCCGCCTATTCGCGCAAGGTCGCGCTAGAGATGTACGGCGGCAAGCGGCCCTACGGCTATGCCTATGGCGGCAGCGGCGGCGCCTATCGCACGATCGGCTCGATCGAGAACACCCGCGGTGTCTGGGACGGGGTCGTACCCTATGTCCCGGGCTCGACGATGGCGATCCCCAACATGTTCACCGTGCGCATGCAGGCGCTGCGCGTGCTGCGTGACAGGTTTCCCGGCATCATCGATGCGATGGAGCCGGGCGGCAGCGGCGATCCCTATGCCGGGCTGACGCCCTACGAGGCCTCGGTGCTGCGCGAGATCGAGCAGATGGGTTTCCCGATGCAAAGCTGGTTCGGCTACAGGACCATGGGCCTGCACGGCTTCGCCGCGCTCTATGGCGGCGTCGCCCTGGCCGATCCGGGCTATTTCACCGACTTCTGGACCAAGCCCGGCTATCTCGGGTACGATCATCCCGAATATTTCACCAGGGACCGCGTCCAGTTCCAGTCGACGGTGGCCGCGCCGATCATCGCGAGTGAGGCCGCGCGGCTGGGGCTGAGCACCGATCCTTTCGCGGCGAAGAACCGCGGCGGGGTCGACACCGCCTACAAGGGCTCGCCCGCGGAAGCGGACAAGGTCGTCGGCTTCCGGCTGAGCAGCATGCCGCCGCCGGTCTATTTCCTCGGCGGCGAACTCGTTGTCTCGAGCGGCGCGGCCAAGGGCAAGAAACTGATGCTGAGCACCTTGGACGGCGATGCCGTGCTGCTCGGCGTCACCGATCCGCGCGCGGTCGATCTGGTCAAGGCCGGCGACGCGGTCACGGTCGACAATTCGAACTTCCTGGCGATGGAGACCTATCATCGCCACCAGGTGCCCGGACCCGACTTCGCGGTCTGGGACCAGTTCCGCAAGCCCGATGGCACGCCGATCTATCCGCAGCGACCCATGCTGCTCGGCCCGCTCTTCGTGAAGTCGACCTCGGGCTCGCTGCAGACCGGACGCTTCGAGGGCAAGATGATCGTCGCCGCTTCGCTCTGGGATCGTGAGGCCATGCCCTGGCAGGCCGACTGGTACCGCGCGCGGGTGAAGGACCATCTCGGCGCCAAGACCGACCAGAACTTCCGCCTCTGGTATAGCGACCACGCCTTGCATGGCGACGAGCCGACGACCGAGGCCTCGAGCCGCGTGATCAGTTACGTACCCGTGCTGCAGCAGGCGCTCAGCGATCTCGCGGCCTGGGTGGAGAAGGGCACGCCGCCGCCAGCCTCGACCGCTTACCGCATCGACAAGGGCCAGGTCGTCGTTCCGCCTGCCGCGGCTCAGCGTCACGGCATCCAGCCCGTGGTGACATTGCGCGTTGCGGGATCGGACAAGGTCGAGATCGCCGCCGGGCAGACGGTCTCGTTCCGCGGCACGATCGCGGTGCCGCCTGGCGCGGGCTCGGTGGTCGCGGCCGAGTGGGACCTCGAGGGGACCGGCAATTTCGCCCGGACCTCGCCGGTCCGGCGTGGCGCGAAGCAGGCCACCGTCACCACGACCTACCGCTACGACAAGCCGGGCACCTATTTCGCGGGCCTGCGCGGCGTGTCGCAACGCCAGGGCGACGCCGTCACCCCCTACACGCGCATCGATAACCTCGGCCGGGTTCGTGTCGTCGTGAAGTGATGCGGTTGCCACGCGGCAGCGTTCCCGCTAACGATCTATTTCGAGCATAATCGATCGAAAAAGATCATTCGGGGATGATGGAATGCAGCAGGCCGAGGCGATCGCCCCTACGCTAGACCCACCGCAGGCGGGGCCGTCGCCGATGCGCGATTCCATTCTGGCGGGCCTCGCGAACTATATCGACGCGGGTTCGATCGTCGCCGGTTCGGCCGCGCTCGCGCTCTGGGCCGAACTCTACAGCATGACCCCGACGACGATCGGCCTGATCGGCGCCTTCAGCGCCAATGCGATCTCGGCCGGCGTCGGCGCGCTGATCGGCGGCGTGCTCTGCGACCGGTTCGGGCGCAAGCGCATCTACCAGTATGACATGCTGTTCTACGCCTTCGGCATGGCCTGGCTGACCTTCGCGTCGGCGCCGTGGATGATCGTGCTCGGCTTCGTCCTCGTCGGCCTCGCGGTGGGAGCCGACATCCCCGCCTCATGGTCGCTGATCGCCGAGATCGCGCCTAAGCGCGAACGCGCGCGCTACAGCGGCATCGCGCAGATCCTTTGGTATCTCGGGCCCGTCGTGGTGCTGACCCTGGGGCTGATCCTCGCGCCCTTTGGCCTGCTCGGCATCCGCTTCATCTTCGGGCACCTGCTGGTGCTCGCGCTGGTCCTGACCTTGCTGCGTTCACGCATGCGCGAATCGCGCTATTGGGAAGAAGCCCGCGCGGCTGACGATCATGCCGAGAAATCCGATTGGCGGCAGTTGCTCCAACCGAAGTACCTCAAGTCGATGCTGTTCCTCATCGGCATGTATGGCTTTTGGAACCTCTGGGCGGGCACCAACGGCTTCTTCTTCCCCTACATCCTGCGCACCGTCGGCGGGCAGAGCCAGCAGGCCAGCGTCGCGCTGCAGGCCCTGACTTTCGGGCTCGGCATCGTGTCGATCTGGTTCGTCTTCATGAAGCTGTCGGACAAGGTCAACCAGCGTGCGCTGTTCCTGGTCTCGGCGCTGATGCAGGTGGGTGGCATGGCCCTGCTCGCGGTGCTGCCGCTGACCGGCCCGGTCGCCGTGGTGCATATCGTTATCATGGCGACGGCCATGGGCTTCGGCGCGCAGTCGTTCTTCCAGCTGTGGAGCGCCGAACTGTTCCCGACCCTGCTGCGCTCGACCGCCCAGGGCGTCACCTTCGCCGTCGTGCGCATCGGCCTCGGCGTGTTCAGCTTCTTCGTGCCGATGCTGACCGCGACGGGCTTTCACACCTTGGCTTGGATACTCGTCGGGTTCTTGCTAGTTAGCGCTATCATCGGCTGGCTCGGTGCCCCGCGTAACGAGGGCAAGAGCCTCGAAGAAATAGAGGCCGAGCGCGCCTGACGCTCGGCGGCGGGAGAGAGACTATGAAGACATTTGCCGGCCTGGTTCTGGCCGCCGCGATGGTCGCTGGTGTGGCGCAGCCTGCCACCGCCCGCCCCGTGACCGACTGCCCTTTGCGCGATGCGCCGTTCTCGGTCGACTCACCGCTGGTCGACATCATGCTGAGCTCCGCGGCCAAGGCCGTGCTCGAGAAGGCGGCGCCCGGCCGCTTTTCGAAGCTGCCGCCGCGCTTTGCCGGCACCACCCCGCCGACCTTCGCGGCTATCCTGAGCCTGCGCGAAGGCGGCGCGATGACCGGGATCAAGGCCGAGGCGCTGCCCGCGATCGATGCCGAACTGCAAAAGCTGCCGGTCACCGCCGCCGACAAGGTCGCGCGTTGCGCCCGCTACGACAACGACGTGCCGCGCTTCGATCTGCCCAAGGGCAAGCCGCGGCTGCTGCTGTTCGAGAAGATCAACGGCTTCCGCGACGGGCCTTCGGTCGATGCCGCGCGCGCGGCACTGACCGCGATGGCCGAGCGCAAGGGCTGGGCTCTCGTCGTCACCGACAAAGGCGGCGCCTTCAACCCGGCGACTTTGCGTCAGTTCGATGCGGTGATCTGGAATAACATCAGCGGCGACGTCCTGACCTTGTCGCAGCGCCGTGCTTTCCAGACCTGGATCGAAAAGGGCGGAGCCTATGTCGGCATGCATGGCAGCGCCGGCGATTTCATCTACTTCTGGGACTGGTATGCCGACCGTCTGCTCGGTGCGCGCTTCATCGGCCACCCGATGGCGCCGCAGTTCCAGGACGCGCGCGTGGTCGTCGAGGCGCCCGATCATCCCGCCGCACGCGGCCTGCCGCGCGAATGGACGATGAACGACGAATGGTATTCGTTCCGCACCAACCCGCGCACGATCGGCGCTACGGTGATCGCGACGCTCGACGAGAGCAGCTACAAGCCCGTGGGCATGATGAACCAGAACCTGCGCATGGGTGACGATCATCCGATCGCCTGGACCAACTGCGTGGGCAGAGGCCGCATGTTCTATTCGGCGATCGGCCATCGGCCCGAGACTTATTCAGAACCGCACCATGTGGCGCTGCTCGAAGCGGCGATCGACTGGGCAGCGATTTCCGGCAAGCAGGCCTGCGCTGCGCGGCGCTGAAGCGACGATTGGATTGACAGCGAGCGATCCGGCTGGATAGGTGGCCTGACCAATTTTTGGGAGGGTTCTGTGATCATTGGCCGTCGTGAATTGCTGCGCGGCGGACTCGGCCTGTCCGCCGCTAGCGCCCTGCCTTCCGCCGTCTGTGCAGCATCGGCGCGCGGACGTGCCGCTCTCGGCCTCGCCGATATCACGGTCATGAAGGAACTCGGCCGCGACTATGCCGGCACGCTCCGCGCGATCGCGGCGATGGGCTACAGCCACTTCGGCTTCCGCCTGGCCGGTTACGGAGGCGGAAGTCGCGAACCCTCGGCGCAAGACAAGGCGCGGATGGTGCGCGACGCCGGGCTCGAAGTGGGCGTTGTCCGCCTGCCGCCGGTGCGTCCCGATCTCGATCGCCAGATCGGCGATGCCGTGGCGATCGGCGCCAAGGTCATCGCCATGAGCGCAGCCCCGCCGTTCATATCCGGACGGCTCGGCGTGGCCACACGCGCGGCTTTCGACGCCTGGCTGCCCGAACTGGCAGCGCTCGGCGCCAAGTGCCGCGCCGCGGGTTTGACCCTGGCCTATCACAACCACTGGTGGGACCTGATGCCGCTCGACGGCGGTGAGAGCCCGCTCGACATCATCCTGCGCAGCATCGCCCCGGGTGATCTGGCGATCGAGCTCGACCTCGCCTGGTGCTGGTACGGCGGCGTCGCGCCGCTCGAGCTGCTGGCCCGGCTCGGACCGCGCGTCAGCTCGATGCATTTCAAGGACATCGACCGCAACCGCGGCAAGAGCACGACGGATCATGCCGTCGTCGTCGGCGCGGGCGAGATGGACTATGCGGCGCTGCTGCCGCGCATTCGCCGGTTGACCGCCGCGGTCGGCTATATCGAGGTCGATTCCCCGCCCGACGGCCTCGCGGCGGCCGCGGCAGGCGCGCGCTTCGTGCAGGCGCACCGCTGATGCGCACGATCAAGCACTTGCGCTGGTGGATCATCGGCCTCGTGACCCTGGGCACGGTGCTCAACTACCTCGCGCGCTCGACGCTGTCGGTCGCGGCGCCTACCTTGCAGGCCGAGTTCAGCATGTCGACCGAGGAGTATTCCTGGGTCGTGCTCGCCTTCCAGGCGAGCTACACGGTGATGCAGACCGTCGCGGGCTCGGTGCTCGACGCGCTGGGCACGCGGCTCGGTTTCTTCCTCTTCGCCGTAGGCTGGGCGCTGGCGAACATGGCGCACGCCTTCGCGGTCGGCTGGCCGAGCCTCGCCCTGTTCCGCGGCCTGCTCGGTGCCACCGAGGCGGCGGCGATCCCGGCAGGGGCCAAGGCCGTGTCCGAATGGTTCCCCCCGCGTGAGCGGCCGCTGGCGACCAGCGGCTTCCAGATGGGCACGAGCCTGGGCAACATGATTGCGCCGCCGCTCGTCGCCTTCTGCATCCTCTGGTGGGGCTGGCAGGAGGCCTTCCTCGTCACCGGCGCGCTGAGCCTCGCCTGGGCCGCGCTCTGGTGGTTCGGCTATCGCACGCCCGCGCAGCACAAGCGTCTCTCGGCCGAAGAACGCGCCTATATCGAGCTCGGCCGCAGCCGCGACGACCTGGCCGACAAGCCGGCGACCCGCAAGGAAGTGCTGCGCTCGCGCGGGTTCTGGGCGATCGCCCTGCCGCGTTTCCTGGCCGAGCCGGCCTGGCAGACCTTCAACTTCTTCATCCCGCTCTACCTTGTCGCGGTGTGGAAGCTCGATCTCAAGGCGATCGCGCTCTGGGCCTGGCTGCCCTTCCTCGCCGCGGATTTCGGCTCGCTCGCCGCCGGCCTGCTGCCGCCCTGGCTAATGCGCCGGGGCGCAAGCCTCGTCACCTCGCGCAAGGTCACGATGACCTTTGGCGCGGTCTGCATGATCGGGCCGGCCTGCATCGGCCTGGCCGGTTCGCCGGGCATGGCGATCGCGCTGTTCTGCGTCGGCGGTTTCGCGCATCAGTTGCTCAACGGCGCGCTGGTGACCTTGGGGTCGGACCTGTTCGACAGCCGCACGGTGGCGACGGCGACTGGGATGGCCGGGTCGGCCGCCTGGATCGGCGGGATGCTGTTCACGTTCGCGATCGGCAAGAGCGCCGACCTGTTCGGCTACAATCCGCTGTTCGTCGCCCTGGCCGCGCTCGATCTGCTGGCGGCGGCGGTCTTGTGGGGCCTGCTCAGGAAGCGGCCCGAGGATCGCCTGCCGGGATTGCCCCCGGGCGCATGATCGTCCAGCCGGCGAGCGCGTGGCCTGCGCGGGCTGCTTCCGCGATCGGAGCGCCTTTGAGGCGCGCGTCGAGATAGCCGGCGTTGAAGGCATCCCCGGCGCCGCTGGTGTCGATGGGCTGGAGTACGCGCTCGGGTGCAGAGACCGTGCCGTCGGGCAGTCGGCAGCCCTCAGCGCCGAGCTTCACGATGGTTTCGTCGGCAGCCCGATGTCGGCTAGGGCGACGGCGGCGTCGCGCGCAACGCGCGTTTCCGCCTGGCTCCTCCATAGCCGCGGGCGATAATTGCCGTCGAAAGCGACTTTGCCGCCTCGCGCCCGCACGCGGCTGGCCAGCGCAAGTAGCTTGGCGCGGCCCGTGGGTAGCAGGATGGCAAGCGTGATCAGCGAGAAGGTGATGAGATCAGCCCGCTCGGCCTGAGCCAGAACGGCCTCGGTCTCAGGCAGCGCGAACATTTCGCGCGCGGCGCTGGCGTCACGCCAATAGGTGAAGCTGCGCTCGCCCGCCGTGTCGGTGGTGATCGCATATAGCCCGGCTTGACGCGTGGGGTGCGTCAGGATCAGGCCGGTGTCTATCCCTTCCTCCTGCCACTTATCCTTGAGCTCCGAGCTGAACGGGTCGGCGCCCAGCGCCGTCAAAAAGGCGACCTCGTGCCCGGCTCTGGCGAGGTGGATCGCGGTGTTCAGCGTGTCGCCGCCATAACCGAGCTTCCAGTCGGGCTCCCGGCGCGAGAGCTCGAGCATGCCTTCGCCGATGCAGACGATCCGCGCCATCGGCTCAGCGGCAGGCGC
>SECS01000328.1 GCA_004211435.1 Novosphingobium sp.
CAGTACAACTACGGCATCGACGCCGCGGGCAGCGCGGCCAGCGGCCTGCCGCAATATGCCGGGCGCGGTGGCTTCAAGGAGTGGAATGTCGGCGCCTTCACCGCGATCGACCTTTCGGGTAATTTCCTAGACGGCGGCTTCGCACTCGGCGTTGGCGCGCAATACTCCCGGCTCCAGGGCAGCGCGGCCGAAACCCCGATCACGTCGATCCGCGGCAAGCGCGGCCAGTTCTTCGTCGGCGGCGGCCTCGCCTACACGTTTTGACCAACCTCAAGTTTACTTGAGCTTGTCGCGGGAAGCCCGGATTTCCGTCATTGCCGAGGGGTAGGGCGCGATCAGATCGCGTGCGCGGTCCCAGCCGCCGTTGAGCCAGATATGCACCGCGGCGGGATCGGCGGGAAGGATTGCGGGCATCGTCTCACGGCCCAGTTCGCGCAGCGCGGCACTGGCGGGGCAGGTGATCAGCGCGAAGCTTGGCACTTCGCTGTCCTTCCACACCGCGGCAAAAGCGAACAGCGGCTGGTCGGCGCAGGCGATCCAGTATTGGCGGCGCTTGCCCTCGCGATCGACACCCTTTCCCCATTCCATGAAGGCGGTCGCGGGCACGAGGCAGCGGAACTCGCTGTTGCGCAGGTTGCCGATCCAGAACGGGCTGTCGAGATTGCGCACCGTCGCGATCCCGCGCGCCGGATCGCCGGCCGAGGGGGGCGGAGGCACGCCCCAGACCCGCGGGATCATCCTTCGCGTCGGCGTGCCCTGCGGCCGCGGCCCGGCGACGAACTCGCGCCCCGTCGTCACCACCGGCGCGAAGCCGCCGGGCGCGACGTGACCGCCCGCCCAGGGATCGTTCCGCGAACTGGCGCCGAAGCGCGCGGCGATCGCCGGGGCGTGTGCGTCGAGGCGGTAGAGCAAGGTCATGGGGCGGCTGGACTACTACGGCCGACCAGCCTATTGTCCAGCCATCCCCGGGGAGCCAAGCGGCTGAGAGGTAGGTGTCGCGCCCTACGACCCGTCGAACCTGAACCCGTTAGCACGGGCGGAGGGAAGGGCCGCTCTACGCAAGCGTTCCCGCCATTCGCCCTCGATTCTAAGCCTCTGAGGGAGCGCATATGGCCGACATCAATTCCCGCCTCGAGATCGGCGTCACCACCGGACCGATTCGCGGCTCGAAGAAGATCCACGTCGGCCCGCTCAAGGTCGCCATGCGCGAGATTTACCTCGAGCCGACCTCGGGCGAACCGCCGGTGCGCGTCTACGACACTTCGGGTCCCTATACCGATCCCGATGCGACGATCGACATCGCCGCCGGTCTCGCCCCGCTGCGTCGCGACTGGCAACTCGCCCGCGGCGACGTCGAGGAATACGAGCCGCGCGAGGTCAAGCCCGAGGACAACGGCCAGCTCGGCCCCGATCGCTCGGGCGGCGTCCCGCCGTTCCCCACCGCGCTGCGTCG
>SECS01000329.1 GCA_004211435.1 Novosphingobium sp.
CGGCGGAATAAAGGCGTGCCGTGCTCACGCTTGCGTGGGCTGAACGCCCTGCATGCCGAAGCCACCAAGCGCAAAGAAACCGTCGATCGCATGGATCGGCGAGATGGCGATCAGCTCTGTCAGGAAGGCCTCAGACGCGAGTTCCGCCTCGATCGCCTCCACCTCCGCCGAAAGCGGCCGGTCGACCGTGTAGAAGGCTGCATGGCGGCGTACGGCATCGTAGATCAGCTTGACCGCACCGCCCGGCTCGTCGCCATGGATATCCATCGCCTGGGCTGCCAGAAGCGCTTCCAGCGCCGCCAGTCGCTGCAGCGCCTGCACCTGTCGCTCGAAACGCTCGATCACCAGCGGCAGAAAGGCTGCCTCGTCTTCCATACCGCCGGCCACCACCAGCGACTGAGCCGAAACCGGGTTGGTCATCGACAGCACGCGTGAGAAGATTTCCCCGGCCAGCTTGATGATTGGGCCGAAGCCGGTCGCGATCACACCATGCGGAACCAGATTGACCGGCAGATCGCGGCGCTGGCCGTTTCCAAGAAGAACGCAGCGGTTGAAGGCATTGCGTGCCGCATGCGCCATCGTCAGCGATGCCGATTCCAGGAGCACCGTAACGTCGAGCGGCAGCGAACCGCCTGACGTCAGAACCCGGCCGTCGACGATCACGGGGTTGTCGTCGGAGCGGCCCGTCGCCGCCAGTATCTTGTGGCCGGCGGTCAGCACGCTTTCAAACACCGTGCCGAACACCTGCGCGATCATGCGCAGGCTCAACGGGTCTTGGATTTGCGTTGCCTTCGGCCAGTCCCAGCCTTCGGATGCGTTGCACAGCCATTTGCCGATCATCGCCTCGCGTGGTGTGCCCACATGGGTGACGGCAATCCACGGGTCGCGGGATCCGCCCATCGCACCGGAAGCGGCCATGCCTGTGGCAAGCAGCGTTCGGATGGCGCAGGCGGCCGTGCGCGTCGCGTCGGCGGCGGCCGCAAAGCTGACGGAATTGACGCTGAGCGAGGCAAGGCTGTCGCGCGGCGCCATTTTCATCGGCGCGATGCCTGCCGCCGCAAAGGCTTCCGCTGCGGGCAGGCGGCGTCCCTCGAACATTGCCTCGCCGACGCCGGTCAGGACAGCACCGATCTGCCCCATCAGACCGATATCGGCGCAGCCGATCGAGCCGGTGCGCCGCACGACCGGAATGACGTCGGCCTGCAGCAGATCGAGATAGGCCTGAACCAGTTCGGTCGAGCAACCCACATAGCCCGTCAGCGCCGTGTTGACGCGCAACGCCATCGCATTGCGCACGACGCAGATCGGAAACGGTTCGCCGGTGCCGAAGTGATGGGCCCGGACGAGCCCGATATTGAAAGCGTCGAGCTCTTCCGGCGACCACGCGACGTCCTTCATCGCACCAACGCCAGTCGTCGCGCCATAGACGGGCGTGCCCTCGGCAATCGTGCT
>SECS01000033.1 GCA_004211435.1 Novosphingobium sp.
GCGGCGCCGATCGATCTGCTCTACAACGTTGCGGGCATCCTCGGCACGCCGGCGGCGCAGCTCGAAAATGTCGACTGGGCGGAGTTCGACAAGGCGATCGAGGTCATGGTCAAAGGGCCGCTGCGTGTGCTGCTGGCCTTCCTGCCGCGGATGAAGGCGGGCGCGAAGGTGATGAACATCACCAGCCAGCTTGCCGCCTCGACCTGGCCCTATGGCGGGTTCTACGACTACGGCGCGGCCAAGGCCGGGCTCAACCGGCTGATGCGCTCGGTGGCGATCGACCTCAAGGATCGCGGCGTGATCGTGGGGCTGATTCATCCCGGTTACGTCCAGACCGACATGGGCGGCGCAGGCGCCGACATCACCCCCGAGGACAGCGCCACGGGGATACGCGAGCTGGCCGAGCGCTGGACGCTCGATCGGTCGGGCGATTTCTACAAGTGGAACGGCGAAGAGCACGCCTGGTGAGGCTAAGATCCTCCCCTGCAAGGGGAGGGGGACCGCCCGCATAGCGGTGGTGGAGGGGTGTCCTGCTATCGAGAAGGCGACACCCCTCCGTCAGCGCTCCGCGCTGCCACCTCCCCTTACAGGGGAGGATTTCCAATCCTCACATCACCGGCTCGGGCAAGGTCGGATCGTCCTCGAGATACCAGTTTAGCCATTCGTGGAAATACTGGTTGCCGCGCTCGTTGCGCCCGAAGGTCAGGTCGTCGTGCGCGCCGCTTTCGAGGCCCTGCTGAATCTCGAGCCCGATCACGTAGTCCTCGTTGTAGGTCACGTCGCGGAAGAAGTTGATCATGCCTTCGAGGCTCTCGCGGTCGGTATCGTCGCGCGGCGCTTCGCGGCGCAGGTAGTTCAGGACGGTGCGGTTGCGGTCGGGCGTCGGCCCGGGGAACAGCTGCGCGATCTGGGTGATCTCGGGGGCGATGAAGATCGACACGTTCGGGAAGAAGATCCGCACGAAATCGTAGCCGTTGTTCTCCTGCTCTCCCCATTTCGCCCGCGGCACGTCGCTCAAGGCCTCGGCGATGCGCCGCTGCGGGAAGCCGATGCGGATGTTGGGGCCGAAGCCTTCGTAGTGCGTGCAGTTCGACGGCGTGCGCGGGTGGATCGTCTCGGGGTGGAGCGAGGCGAAATGGTAGCCTTCGAGATAGCCGTCGAAGGCGATCTTCCAGTTGGCGCCGATGATCTCGCGCGAGCCGAGGTACGACCAGTTGGCGAAGTCGAGCGCTTCGAAATCCTCGAGGAAGCCCTGGAAGTAGTGATCGAGGTCGATCGGCGCATTGGGGGTCAGGCAGACGAAGATCATGCCCGCGCGCTCCTCGCAGGGAAGTTCGCGCAGGCCGTGGCCGGGCTTGTCGATGTCGCCGAAAGTGCTCGCCTCGGAAATGCCGATCAGCTTGCCGTCCTGGCCATAGGTCCAGGCGTGGTACTTGCAGGTGAAGCGCGCGCAGTTGCCTTTGCCTTCCGCGACGGGCGCGCCGCGGTGCGAGCAGACGTTGAGGAAGGCGCGCGCCTTTCCGTCCTTCGCGCGGTTGATCAGCACGGGCAGGCCGACCGCATCCATCGTCTTGTAGTCGCCGGGATTGGGCAGTTCGGCGGTGAAGGCCAGCATCAGCGGCACGCGCTTGAACACCAGCTCCATCTCGGCGCGCCACTGGTCGCTGTCGGTATAGGACCGCGTCGGGACGGTCATCGGCTTGGCGGTCTGGAAGGTCGTCTTGTTCTCGACGTAGTCGAGCATGATCTCGGCAACGTCGCCAAGCTGTTCCACGCGATCCACGATTTTCTCCCGTATGGTCTTTCGGGGAGGAATTGAGCAAAGCCCTGGGGCGCCGACAAGCTGCGAGAGGTAACAGGTAGCTTGGCCTTTTCGCCAGTTGGCCGCGCGGCGGGGGAGGGGCAGGTCATGCGCCATGAGTGAGAGGATGACACCGACCTGGGCCTGGCTGGAAAGCCCGGCGCCGCACCAGCGCGAATTCGCGGGGCAGGGCCTGTGGGACGAGCGCACGATCGCCGACCAGGCCTATGCCCTGGCGAGCGCCGATCCCGATTTCGTCGCTTTCGTCGAGGGCGAGGCGGTATCGACGCGCGCCATGCTTCTCTCCGCGGCCGAGGCGCTGAGCACGACCTTGTACGCGCGTGGCCTGCGACCGGGGGACGTTGTCGCTTTCCAGGTGCCCAACTGGCGCGAGGCGGCGGTGATCAATCTCGCGGCGGCGATGTCGGGCCTGGTGATCAATCCGATCGTCACGATCTACCGCGACCACGAGGTCACGCAGATGCTCGGGGATTGCGGCGCGCGCGCCTTCTTCGTCGCGGCCTCATTCCGCAATTACGACTTCGCGGCGATGGCCCGGCGCATCGGCGATGTCCTGCCTGATCTCGCGCATGTCTTCACTGTGCGTGGCACGGGCGCCGACGACATGAGCGCGCTCGTCGCCGAAGGCTGGGGGCGGGGTTTCGCGCGGCCCAGGGTCGATCCGCTCGGGGTCAAGCTGGTGCTCTACACCTCGGGTACGACCGGACGGCCCAAGGGCGTGCTGCACAGCCATGTCACGCTCCAGCGCATCCTCGCCGAATCGGCGCGCGCCTGGGGCGTACAGCCGGGCGAGGCGACCTTGATGCCCTCGCCGGTCACGCACATTTCGGGCTATGCCAACGGGCTCGAGGCGCCACTGGTCTGCGGCACGCGCACCGTGCTGATGGAAAGCTGGGATGCGGCCCAGGCGATGGCGCTGATCACCAGGCATCGCTGCGTCGGCACGACCGCGGCGACGCCGTTCCTCGTCGAGCTCGCGGCCGCGGCGCGCGAGAGCGGCAACCGGCTACCCTCGTTCCGCTACTTCGCCTGCGGCGGCGCGGCCGTGCCTGGGGACCTGATCCCTGCCGCCAATGCCGCTTTCGAGAACTGCCGGGCCTTCCGCGTCTTCGGCTCGTCCGAAGTGCCGCTGGTGACCTTCGGCTGGCCGCGCGACGCGCATCTGGCCGCGACCACCGACGGCGAGATCGTCGACTACCGGGTGCGTATCGTCGACGCCGACGACCGCGACCTGCCCGACGGCACCGAGGGCGAGATCCTGGCGCGCGGACCGGGCATGATGCTCGGCTATGCCGACGAGGCGCAGACGCGCGAGGCGATCACGTCCGACGGCTTTCTCCGCACCGGCGATCTCGGCGTGCGCACGCCCGACGGGGCGCTGACGATCACCGGTCGCAAGAAGGACCTGATCATCCGCGGCGGCGAGAACATCTCGGCCAAGGAAATCGAGGACGTGTTGCACCTGCACCCGATGGTGCGCGAGGCCGCGGTCGTCGCCATGCCGCACGCGCGGCTGGGCGAGGGGGTCTGCGCCTATGTCATCGCGCAGGATGGCGAGGTGCCGCTACCCGCTGCGCTCGCCGCCCACGTCGCCGCAAGCGGCCTCGCGCGGCAGAAGATCCCCGAGCGGTTCGAGCTGGTCGCCGACTTCCCGCGCACGGCCTCGGGCAAGGTACGCAAGGATCAGCTCCGCGCGGACATCAAGACGAAGGTGGAGCGCTAGCCGCGGCCACGGCCTTGGCGATCTCGGCGTTGCTCGGGTTGCGCCGCAGGGTCAGCCCGCCGTTCACCTGCAGGTTCTCGCCGGTCATGAAGCAGCTGTCGCCCGCCAGCCAGACGGCGGCTGCGGCGATGTCGTCCGATGTGCCGATGCGCCCGAGCGGATAGCCCGCGATGAAGGCGTCGAACAGGCCGGGTACCTCCTTGGCCCCGGCCGTCATCGGCGTGTCGGTGAGCCCCGGCGAGATCGAGTTGGCGCGAATGCCCTCGTGGCCGAACTCGTGCGCGACGCAGCGGATGACGTGATCGGTGCCGGCCTTGGTGCCCATATAGGCAGCGTGGTCCTCGAGCATGATCGTCGCCGTGGCAGAGGATATCTGGATGATCGATCCGCCGCGTCCGCCACGGCTCCTGGCCATCTTGCGGACCATCGCCTGGTAGAAGTGGAAAGGGCCGACGAACTGCAGCGCGGTCATCGCCAGGACTTCGTCGTGCGTGGTCTCGAGGAAAGGCTTGAGCAGGCCCCAGCCGGTGGCGTTGACGGCGATGTCGATGCCGCCCAGCTCTGCCGCCGCGGTGTCGGCGAGCGCGGAGACGCTGGCCTCGTCGGTCAGGTCGCAAGCCGCCCAGGCGCAGTCGGTCCTGTTGGCGAAGCTGTCGAGCACTTCAGCCTTGCGCCCCGCAACGAGCACCCTGGCGCCTTCGGCGAGGAAGCGGCGGGCGATGTGCTGGCCCATGTTGTCCGGGCTGCTGGCGCCGAGCACCACGGCGGTCTTGCCGGCAAGCTGTCCCATGCATCGTTCCTCGTCTGGTTTCTGCGGGGGCTAGCATGCCGCGTGCCGCGCCCATCCTGACCAAAAAAACAGTGGTTCGGCAGGAGGCGAGGGGCGAGAAGGCGGCTCGACAAAACGTTATGGTGAGGAGCGCGCGATGGATCTCGGACTGAAGGGCAAGAAGGTCATTTTGACCGGCGGCAGCCGCGGCATCGGCCGCGCGGCGCTGGAAATCTTCGCCGAGGAAGGCGCCGACGTCGCTTTCTTCTCGCGCAATGCCGAACAGGTCGCGGAGACGGTCGCCTCGTTGTCGCGCCACGGCGGCAAGGTGATCGGCGAGGCCTTCGACATGAGCGACCTCGATGCCTATGCCGGCTGGCTCACGTCCGCCGCGGAAAAGCTGGGCGGCTGCGACGTCTTCGTCGCCGGCGCCAGCGCCTCGGGGTCGGGCGCGACGGGTGATTGGGACACCTGCTACAACGTCGACGTCAAAGGCACCGTCGTCGGCTGCGAGACGCTTGAGCCATATCTCGAGAAGTCGGGCACTGGCGCGATCGTCATCATGTCGAGCACCGCGGGCGTAGAGACCTTTCTGGTCCCGCAGGCGTTCAACGCGCTCAAGGGCGCGCTGATCACCTATGCCAGCCAGCTCGGCCAGCAGCTCGGCGCCAAGGGCATCCGCGTCAACACGGTCTCGCCGGGGCCGATCACTTTCTCCGGCGGTAACTGGGAAGCGATCAAGGCCGGCGCGCCCGAGCTTCACGCCGCGACCGAAGCACAGTTCGCGCTCGGCCGCTGGGGTGGGCCCGAAGAGGTCGCCAAGACCATCGCCTTCCTGGCCAGCGCGGCGTCATCCTATACCACCGGAACCAATGTCGTGATCGACGGCGGCTATACCAAGCGCGTGCAGTTCTAAGCGGCTTTGGTTCCACTCCGCACCTGGCGCGGCGGGTCTTCGGGCCCGCCGCGCTTTTTGTTGCTCCCCGGCGCGGGGAGACAGGCTCACGCGATCTTGAGTACCAGCTTGCCGGTATTCGCCCCGCTGAACAGGCGCATGAACGCGGGATAGGCGTGCTCAAGGCCTTCCTGGATATCCTCGTCCATGCGCAGCTTTCCGTCGGCCACCCACTGCGCCATTGCCGCGGCGCCCTCGCCGAAGCGGTCGACATAGGCGGCGATGAGGAAACCGTGGATCGTCGCCTGGCGGGCGATGACCTCCCAGAGATTGCGGATGCCGATCTTCTCGGGCGCGTTGTACTCGCTGATCAGCCCGCAGAGCACGACGCGGGCGTTGAGCGCTAGGTTGAGCAGTTCGGCGTCCATCACGTCGCCGCCGACGTTCTCGAAGACGATGTTCGCGCCATCGGGTGCCGCCGCCGCGATCTCGGCGGAGAGTGCGGCGACCGTCTTGCCCTTGTAGTCGATCGCCACGTCGAAGCCGTAGTCCTCGATCAGCCGGCGGCACTTGTCCGCGCCGCCGGCGATGCCGATCACGCGGCAGCCGGCGATCTTGCCGAGTTGACCGACCACCGAGCCCACCGCGCCCGCCGCGCCCGAGACCAGCAGGGTCTCGCCCGGCTGCGGCTTGGCCATGTCGAGCAGGCCGAAGTAGGACGTAAGCCCCACCGCGCCGAGCACCGAGAGGAAGTTCGACGGCGAGGGCACCAGGCCGACGTCGATCGGCATGGTGAAGCCGCCGGGCAGGGCGATCGAATAGTCCTCGAGCGCATTGACCCCGAGCACCCACTGGCCCGGTTGGAAGTCGGGATTGTCCGAGGCGTGGACCGTGCCCACCGTCGTCGCGCGCACCGGATCGCCGAGCGGGATCGGCGGCATGTAGCTTTCGGCATCGTCCATCCAGCCGCGCTGCGCCGGATCGAGCGAGGCGAAGCGGTTGCGCACGATGAAGCCGCCCGGCGGCGGTGTCGGGATCGGGGTATCGACCAGACGGAAATCTTCGGGGACCGGCGCGCCCTGTGGCCGCCGTACTAGCAAGAATTGACGATTCCCGGTCATGAAGGCGCTCCGTAAAATGACGGCTAGACCTCGCGCGGTGACGGGAAAGACGCACCTATTTCTTTTGGCAGTTAATCCCCCTCGGCCGATCGTAGCATACCCTGTTCGTACCAGCGGGCAGAAGTCCCGCGGACCATTGGGGGACTGATCTCATGCGCTTCGCATATCGTCGTTGCGCGCTCGTTGTAGCGCTTTCCACAACTGCGCTCGTCGGACTCGCGGCGCCCGCATTCGCCGAAGGTGTCGCCGAGGAGCAGGCCTCGGATGCCACGGTCGATCCCAACGAGATCATCGTCTCGGCGCGTCGTCGCGACGAGACGCTGCAGGACACCCCGATCGCGATCACCGCGGTCAATGCTGCGATGATCGAGAACAAGGCGGCGATCAACCTCGGCGACCTGATGGGCGCCGCGCCGAACCTCATCATCACCAACCAGAATTCGGGCGCTGCCGCCGCCAACCTGTCGATCCGCGGCCTGACTTACGCCGACATCGAGAAATCGCAGGAACCGACGGTCGGCGTCGTCGTCGACGGCATCTTCATCGGTACCAGCACCGGCCAGTATTTCGACTTCTTCGACATCGAGCAGATCGAGGTCCTGCGCGGGCCGCAGGGCACGCTGTTCGGCCGCAACACCATCGGCGGCGTGATCAACATCCGCCGCTCGCGCCCCACGGGCGAGTTCGGCGCGAAGATCGAGGCCTCCTATGGCCGGTTCAACACGCTGGCGACGCGCGCGGTGATCAACGTGCCGCTGGCCGGCGAGACGCTGGCCGCGAAGGTCTTCTATTTCCACAACGAGGCCGACGGCTGGTACAAGCAGGCGCAGACCGGCAAGCCGCGCGGCTTCTCGAACAACGAGAACTACGGCGGCTCGCTGCAGTTCAAGGCGCCGGGCGGCAATTTCGACGCGCTGATCACGGTCGAGCAGCAGGAACAGAAGATGGACCCGGTGGTCGCCGAGATCACCAAGACCGGCGAGCTGTTCTGCACCTTCATCCCGGCGAACGAGTGCAACCGCAACCAGACGACCGACATCTACACGGTCTTCGGCCTGCCCAACGTCTCGCTCTACAAGGCGCCTTCGGTAACGGGTGAGATGAACCTCGACCTTGGCGGGGTGAAGCTGACCTCGGTCACCGGCTGGCGCAAGATGACCGAGACGCAGACGCAGGACTTCGACGGCTCGACCGCCGATCTCTACTACGTGCTGCGTCAGCAGACCTACGACCAGTTCAGCCAGGAGCTGCGCGCCGCGGGCAAGATCGGTGACAGCTTCGACTACGTCGTCGGCGGCTATTACTTCCGCTCGAAGTATCAGCTCCAGCAGTGGACACGCCTGTTCGCGTTCAATCCCGCGATCGCACCCGAGGTGTTCGACACCAACCCGCAGCAGGTGAACGGCAAGACCACGTCCTATGCCTTCTTCGGCGATTTCAACTGGCAGTTCGCCGACCAGTGGCGCCTCTCGTTCGGCGGCCGCTTCACGCGCGATCGCAAGTCGCTGCGCAACGCCTTCGGTGGCGTGCAGATCGGCCAGGGTTCGGACACGTTCAAGAAGTTCACGCCCAAAGTCGGCGTCGACTTCCGGCCCAACGACGACATGATGGTCTATGCCTCGTGGTCGCGCGGCTTCCGTTCGGGCGGCTTCAGCCCGCGCGCCGGTTCGCCGGCCTCGGCCAGCCGATCCTACCAGCCCGAGACGGTCGATTCCTACGAGGTCGGCGCCAAGTTCGAGCTGTTCGACCGCAAGCTGCAGTTCAACGTCGCGGCCTTCTATTCCAAGTACAAGGATCTCCAGCAGAACACGACGCTGTTCTGCGCGGTCTGCGCGACGCAGAACGAGACCGTCACCTCGAACGTCGGTTCGGCGACGATCAAGGGCCTCGAGCTCGACTTCACCGCGCGGCCTGCGGAAGGGCTGCGGATCACCGGCTCGCTCGGCCTGCTCGATTCCAAGTTCAAGGGCTTCGTGGTCGGCGGCATCTCGCCGGTGACCGGCCTGGTCATCCCCTTCGACTTCTCGAACAACGACCTGATCTACAACCCCGACGTCACCGCTTCGATCGCCGCGGACTACGAAGTGCCGACCAGCTTCGGCAAGGTCGTTGCCAATATCGGCTACCGCTACATCGGCCGCTACGACCAGCAGATCTCGACCAACACGCTGACCGGCAATCTCACCACGGGCCCGGTCGTGGTCACGGGCAACGATCCGCGCGTCCGCACCGATCCGCAGGGCCTGCTCGACGCCAGCCTTTCGGCCCGCTTCACCATCGGCGACGATACCGAAGCCTACCTGACGGTATTCGGTCGCAACCTCGCCAACGACAGAGGCATGACCCACGGTTTCACCGTCGGCGGCCTCTGGTCCTTCGCCACCGCCCGCGAGCCGCGCACCTACGGCGTGACGCTCGGCGTGAAGATGTAAACCCCACGATTGGAGACACCATGAGCCGCCTCAAGGACAAGATTGCACTGGTTACGGGGGCGGCTTCGGTGCCGGGGCTCGGCAGCGCCACGGCGCAGCGTTTCGCCGAAGAAGGCGCGATCGTCTGGCTGACCGACCGCGATGCCGAGGGCGCCGAAAAGGTGGCTGCGGCGATCCGCGAGAAGGGCGGCCGCGCCCGCTCGGCCGGGCACGACGTTACCAGCGAGGCCGACTGGGACCGCGTGATGAAGGACATCGACGGCGCCCACGGCCGGCTCGACGTGCTCGTCAACAACGCCGGCATCGCCGTGCTGCGCCCGATCGAGGAGCTGACCCTGGCCGAGTGGAACCTCCAGAACGAGGTCAACCTGACCAGCGTGTTCTTGGGTTCCAAGCGCGCCGTCGCAGCGATGCGCAAGGCGGGCAACGGCGGCTCGATCATCAACATCTCGTCGGTCGCCGGCCTGTTCGGCGTGCCCGCCTGCGGCGCCTATGCCGCCTCGAAGGGCGGTGTCCGCTTGTTTTCGAAAGTGATCGCGGTCGAGGGCGCAAAGGACAAGATCCGCTGCAATTCGGTCCATCCGGGCATGATCCTGACCAACATGCAGGACGTCGCGGCCGAGGACAACGCCGCCAACTATGACGCCACGGTCGCGTTGATCCCGATGGGCTACATGGGCGATCCGATCGAGATCGCGAACATGAACCTGTTCCTGGCCTCGGACGAATCGCGCTATGTCACGGGGACCGAGATGATCGTCGACGGCGGCATGTCGGCGCAGTGAGCGAGCGCCCCTCCCGCTTGCGGGAGGGGCATCACCCCACCTTCACCACCACCTTGCCGATGTTCCCGCCGCGCAGCATGTGGGCATAGGCCTCAAGCGTCCGCTCGATTCCGGCGAACTCGTCAAACCGCGTCGCCAGCCGGCCGGCCTCGTGCCAGGCGCGCAGCTGCGGCAGGAATTCGGCGCCGCGCTCGAGGAAGTCGGGGATGAAGAAGCCCTCGACGCGCAGCCGCCGCATCAGGATCTGGTCGAAGCGCGCGGGGCCGGGCATCGGCTTGTCGCCGTCGTAGCTCGCGACCAGGCCGCAGATCGCGATCCGGCCGTAATGCGCCATGTTGGGCAGCACCGCATCGAGGATCGGCCCGCCGACATTGTCGAAATAGGCGTTCACGCCGCCCTCGACCGTCGCCAGCGCGGCGGCAACGTCCTCATTGCGATAGTCGATCGTCCGATCGACGCCGATCTCCTCGCGCAGGAAGCGGCATTTTTCCGCGCCGCCGGCGATGCCGATCACCCGCGCGCCGAGATTGCGCCCGACCTGGCAGGCGAGGCTCCCCGTCGCCCCGGCCGCAGCCGAGACCGCCAGCCATTCGCCGGGCTTGACCAGAGCGACTTCCTTGACCCCGACATAGGCGGTCCAGGCGTTCATCCCCAGCGCGCCGAAATGCTGGCGCGGATCGGCCAGGCTCTCGTCGAGCGCCTCGAGCCCGGCGAGATCGGGCGAGACGTCGGCATAGTCGGCCCATTGGCCGAAGCCGCGCACGAGCGTGCCTTCGGCGAAGCGCGGATCGTGGCTCTCGGCGACGCGGCCCAGGCACAGGCCGATCATCTTAGATCCCAGCGGCAGCGGCGGCTGATAGCCGTCGGTGCGCGGGCTCATCCACATGCGCGTGCCGGCGTCCATCGACAGCCAGAGCGTTTGCACGCGCACCGCGCCTTCTGCGAGCGGCGGCAGTTCCTCCTCGCGCAGGCTCAGCGCGGCGGCGAAGTCGCTGCCCTGCGGATGGCGGTCGAGTTGCCAGAAGCGATTGGTCGTCATGTCTGTTCTCCCGGCACAGGGCCTGCCGATCCGCCGTCCAGCGAGAACCTGCTCAAAGGGATAGGCCTATTATTTTCGTCAGGAATCAAAGCGACGGTGCGCGCCTAGAACCGCTCTCAAGTCAAATAATTGGGAGGTATTAGGATGTCGCTTGCCAAGGCAGGCCTGCTCGCTTCGAGCATTCTCGGTCTTTCGCTGTCGGCCGTGCCGGCTCTGGCACAGAGCGCGGACCCGGCCACCGATCCCGCGGTCGAGGAACAGGGCGGCCTGTCGGACATCGTCGTGACCGCGCGCAAGCGTCAGGAGACCGCGCAGAGCGTCCCGGTCGCCGTGACCGCGATCTCCGAGGAGATCATCCTCCAGCGCGACATCACCTCGATCGAGAAGATCGCCTCCGCCACGCCGAACCTCACGGTCGGCCGCGCCTCGAACGGCTCGGGCGCGCAGCTGACCCTGCGCGGCATCGGCTCGTCCTCGACCTCGATCGGCATCGAGCAGTCGGTCGCGGTCGTCGTCGATGGCGCCTACTACGGCCAGGGCCGCATCATCCAGGAGGGCTTCTTCGACCTCCAGCGGGTCGAGGTGCTCAAGGGGCCGCAGGCGCTGTTCTTCGGCAAGAATGCCACCGCTGGCGTGATCTCGCTGACCACCAACGATCCCGGTTCCGATCCCGAATTCATCGCCCGCGCCGGCTACGAGTTCCGCTCGCGCCAGTACCAGGGCGAGATCATCGCCTCGGGTCCGCTGTCCGACACCTTCGGCGTGCGCCTCGCGGTGCGCGGTTCGAAGATGGACGGCGGCTATTTCCGCAACGTCTCGGTCAACCGCACTTACGTGACTGCCGATATCCAGAGCCTGCTCGCGGGCGGCAACGGCAACCCGATCAGCCACACCGCCACCCCGGCCGCGTCGCGTTCGCCGGGCGAGGACGAACTGCTCGCGCGCCTGACCCTGAAGTTCACGCCCAACGATCGTCTGACCGCGACCTTGAAGGCGGCCTACGACTACAACAAGGTCAACAATTCCTCGTGGAACTACGTCGCGTTCGACTGCGGCCTCGCCAGCGGGCTCAGCCAGCTGACCGGCTATCGCTGCGAGCGCGACTTCGTCACCCACCAGAACAACATGCCGGCCGACATCGCCGCGAACTTCCCCTATGCCGAAAAGGACGGCTCGCTCTACAACCGCTATCGCTCCTGGGCGCTCAACGGCAACATCGCCTACGAGCTCGACGGCCTGACGATCAGCTCGGTCACCAACTACAACACCAACAACAACCGCTGGGCCTGCGCCTGCGATTTCCAGACGAGCAATACTGGCCAGTGGGCCACCGAGAATTCGACCTGGAAGGCCTTCTCGCAGGAGCTGCGCGCGCAGACCACGCTCGACGGTCCGTTCAACGGCATGATCGGCGCGCTCTACCAGAAGACGCGGCGTGATTTCGGCCAGTACATCGCCTTCGCCGGGCTGCGGAACAGCGCCGCGCCGGGCAGCGACCTCTACGTCGCGACGCGCAAGACCAGCTACACCAAGGGCGAGACCTTCGCCGTGTTCGGCCAGCTCTCGTGGAAGATCGTCCCCACGCTCGAGCTCGCCGGCGGCGTGCGCTACACGCATGAGACCAAGGACAGCTTCTTCACCCAGCCCTACAACAACCCGGGCGTGACCACGATCTTCCGTCCCGAAACCGATCCCGACGGGCTCGGCCGGATCACCGCCGATCAGACCTTCAACAACTGGTCGCCCGAAGTCACGCTGACCTGGAAGCCCAGCGACGACATCATGGTCTACGGCGCGTTCAAGACCGCCTACAAGTCGGGCGGCTTCTCGAACGGCGGCATCAACTCGAAGTTCTCGACCAATCCGCTGGCCGACCTGACCTTCGATCCCGAGCGTGCGCGCGGTTTCGAGGCGGGTATCAAGACCACGCTGGCCGACAATCAGCTGCGTCTGAACCTCACGGCTTTCACCTACAAGTACCTCGACCTGCAGGTGGACTTCTTCAACTCGCCGATCTTCGCCTTCCAGACCCTGACCGCCGATGCGAAGACCTCGGGCGTCGAGATGGAATTCGAATATGCGCCGCGCAGCGTGGACGGGCTGAACCTGCACGGCTCGCTCAACTATACCGACGCGAAGTACACCGATTTCCCGAACGCGCCCTGCTACGCCGGCCAGACGATCGCCGAGGGCTGCACCTTGATCGGCGGCATCTTCTCGAACCAGAACCTGACCGGTGCGGCGCTTTCGGTGGCGCCGAAGTGGACGGGCAATCTCGGTGTCGCTTACGATGCAGCCGTGGGCGACGGCTTCAAGTTCGGCATCAACGTCGATGCCCGCTACAGCGGTTCCTACCTCGCCTCGGGCTTCGGCAATCCGCGCTCGCGCCAGGACAAGTACGTCACGCTCGACGCCGGCGTGCGCTTCGGCGCCGAGGACGGCAACTGGGAGATCGCACTGGTCGGCAAGAACCTGACGAACGCCTTCTACGTCAGCGGTGTGGTCGACGGCCCGTCGACGGGCAGCGGCACGGGCACGGCGGTGGGCGTCAAGGCCGACCAGCTCGGCTTCGCCAACCTGCCGCGCACGGTGCGGGTGCAGGTGACCAAGCGGTTCTAGTTCCTCACCGCGCGTGATGACGGAAAGGGCGGGGCTTGGCTCCGCCCTTTTTCGCTTGGGCGAGGGTGAGCGACTTGGTCGACGTAAGCAGCAACCACGCCATTTTCCCGCGGACCAACTCGCGGCTAGTTCCCGTCCGCGTCGACCATGAACACCATGGGCTTGCCTCTTGAGCCAGGGTCCCATCCGGCCAGCAAGGCTGCACGGATGCCCCGGGAGATCGTGGCGTCGCTCATCTGAAGGCGGCCCCGCTGCATTCCTTTCATCAGGCGCTTTGGCGGAGGGAATTCCAACAGCGCTCCGCGCGGTCCATCGCGCTGCAGCAGCGCCACGGTCATCCCCTTCCAGCCCTCGGTCTCGCCCCACTGCGGCTCGCTCCGGAGTTCCCATTCGTATCGTAGCCCGTCTACATCAACGGTACCGGCAAGCCTGTGGATCTTCGTCATGCCAACGTGCCTAGCATGTCTCTGACCGTAAACCACCCGATGGCGTTGATCGTGGCGCTGTGAGCAAAGCCCACGTCCACTCTCGGCGTCGGATGCCGAGGCGCTTCAATCCCGCGCCATGTCGCGGATTATTCCGCATGTCGGGCAAACGCAGGCATAGGCCGCGTCTATGCGCCACATAGGCCTTTTGCCGCTGGCCTGGTGATGGCGCATTTGGAATGCCGGACCGGCAACGCGCATTGAGCCGTGGCGCCAAACTCACAGTTCAAGGGGCGATGACGTTGAGACTTAGGGACATAGGCGCAGGGCTGATTTTCGCGAGTCTGGCGATCGCCGGATACCCGGCCTTCGCGGAGGTGAGCGAAGCGACCAAGACGGTCGCAATGACGGCATCTGCGCCGCAGCCGTCCTTCGTCGCGGCGGATTTCACCGTTCCCACGCTGATCGAGGGGCCGGGCTTCAAGCTCGTCCCGCTGGGCCCCGATCTCGTGAAGGTCGATTTCGACGCCTACATGTCGTCGATCGAGCATTTGCAGCGGACCTTTTCCCGTAGCGACCGTTGGCCGCGTCAGGGCATCACCGATGCCGATGCCCTGCGCGACATGGAAAACGAGCAGTCGCGCTTCGCGGGCCGGAAGTCCTTCGCCTATGCCGTGCTCACGCCCGACGGAAAGCGCGAGCGCGGCAGCGTCTATGTCTCTCCGAGCCCGGTGAAAGGCCATGATGCCACGGTCCGGATGTGGGTGACGAAAGCCGACTACGACGCAGGCTTCGACGCCGAGCTGTACAAGTGGGTGACCGCCTGGGTGCAGAAGGACTGGCCGTTCAAGAGCGTCGTCTATCCGGGACGCTCGATCGAATGGGCCACCTGGGATTCGATGGTTGCCGCGAGCAAGGCCGGACCGGCCGTATCCAAATAGCCAAGTGGCCCTGGTTAGGCCGCAGCGTCAGTCAGAGATACGTGTCGACTGCCAAGGCAGCCGTGCTACAGCGTTGTGTCGCTGACCTATTCCGGCCTGTCAGCGTCTGGGCGACTTAGCGCGCTTCCGCCGCAGCGAGGAGCGTCACGTGAACAATGCCACGACGAGCGGAGCGCGCCCCACCATCCTTCTCCTGGAAGATGAGATGCTGCCGGCACTCGTCGTCGAGGGGGTTCTCAGCGATGCCGGCTATGATGTCGTGGGTCCGGTTCCCAATGTCGAGCAGGCGCTGGAACTGCTGCGCGGCAGCAGGGTGGACGCGGCCATTCTCGATCTCAATCTTCATGGCACTTTCTCCTACGACGTCGGTAATCGCTGCGACGCGCTGGGTATCCCTTGGGGCGTCACCACGGGTTACGAGCCGCAGACGCTCGACCTGGCGGCTCGCGATATCCCGATCCTGGTAAAGCCCTTCACCGAGGCGCAGTTGCTCGCAATGGTCGCGGGGTTGCTCGGTCGCTAGCTGCGCTCAGACGCCCGTCGGCGCGTGCTGGCGGTGGATGTTGCGGAAGGTGCGGCTCTGGAACAGCCAGCGGCCGTCGCGCTTGACGCAGATGTCCTCGTAGGCGCCGCGGTCGCGCTTGGTCAGACCGTCCTGGTCATAGATTTCCGAGGTATAGCTACGCATCGTCGCGCGGTCGCCGGCGATCTCGATCGAACCGGGCCAGGCCTCGAACATGATGCCCGGATAGGCCTTCATCGCCTCGATCCACATCGCGACGATCGCTTCGCGGCCCTTGGTGGTGCCGAGCTCGGGATAGTCGGGCAGCGACCATTCTCCGTCCTCGGCCCAGGTCGCGCCCCAAGCCGCGGGATCGTTGCGCGTCACCGCATCGGCATAGGTCTCGAGCAGTTCGCGGATCGCCAGGCGGTCTTCGCTGGGGCCGGTGAATGGCATCTCTGGTCTCTCCCTTTTTGGTTCTGAATTCGGATGCCTAGATCCGCACGATCGTCTTGCCGATCGTGCGTCCGGACATCAGGTCGATGAAGGCTTCGGGCAGTTTCTCGAAGCCGTCGCGGACATTGGCGAGCGGTTTCAGCCGACCATCGGCGACCCAGCCGTCGAGCTCGCGCTGCGCGCGTTCGAGAACCTCGGGATAGTCGTAAGTGATGAAGCCCTGCATCTTGATGCGGTTGACCACGAGCTGCCACAAGGTGGTCACGCCGTGCGGGTGATCGGCGTCGTTATATTGGCCGACCATGCCGCAGACGGGTACGCGGCCGTGCAGTCGCATCAGCGGCAGCACGGCTTCGAGCGTCTCGCCGCCGACATTGTCGAAATAGACGTCGATCCCTTCGGGCGCGGCCTTGGCGATCTCTGCGGCGATGTCCGGCGTGGCGCGGTAGTCGATCGCCGCGTCGAAGCCGAGGTCGCGGATCACTTCGGCCTTCTGCGCCGAGCCGACGAGGCCGACGACCTTGCAGCCCCGCGCCTTGGCGATCTGGCCTACGGTGGAACCCGTTGCGCCGGCGGCGGCGCTGACGAGCACGGTCTCACCCGGCTTGGCTTCGCCGACCGCGAAAAGGCCGACCCAGGCGGTCAGGCCGACCGGACCCAGGGCGCCCATGTAGTGATGGAGGTCGGTGCCTGGCTGGGGACTCACCACTTCGAGGCCAAGCGCATCGGCGCCGATGACGTAATGATCGGACCAGGTGGCGAAGGCGCGGACCAAAGTGCCGGCCGGATAGTCCGGATTGTTCGAGGCGACGACCTCGCCGAGCGACATGCCGGCAATCGGTGCACCCAGCGCAACGGGGGGCAGATAGCTCGGCCGGTCGTCGAGAAAGCCGCGGATCGCCGGATCGACCGAGCCGACGCGCATCTTCACCAGGATCTCGCCGTCGCCGGGCTGGGGCATCGGCGCTTCGGCGAGCGCGAAGTCGTCGGGCTGGGGCACACCCTGGGGGCGGCGGACGAGGACGATCTGGCGCACGGTCTCCATGACCGGTTCATAGCGCCCGCGCGCGGCCGCTACGGCTAGTTTAATCGCTAGGTTTCGCTGCCGCGCGATTGTCCGCAATCTCCGCCGATCAAGGAGAGACGCCATGGCCATGACTCACGAAGACATGATCGCTTTCGTCGACGACCTCTACGCCGCAACCGGGGTAGGGGACTGGGACAAGGCTGCGGCGATGCTGACCGACGACTTCTTCATCACCGAAGCCGAGTGCCTGCCGATGGCGGGCGTCTATCGCGGTAAATATGCGCTGCGCGACCTGTTCATCAAGGTGATGGGCATGCTCGACGTCGCCGCGCTCGATCGCACGCAAACGACCGCGGGCGGCGACTATGCCGTGACGATCCTGACCATGCGCTTCGCCGATCCGGCGATCCCGCCCGCCGAACTGTGCGAGCTGTTCCGCTTCCGCGACGGCAAGTGCTGCGAGATCAAGCCCTACTATTTCGATCCGCAGGCAATCGTCGCGGCGGCGCGCGCCAAGACCACGGAATAGGAAAGCGACCGAGACAAGGGCGCGGCTTGGCGAGAGGCAAAGAACCCAGGCTTGAAAATGGGGCACGAATTGGCTGGATCGGCGTTCTGTGCATTATGCTGATCGCTCCACGGGGCGGTGCTGCCCCTTTCGAGAAAGCCGCCGCCCATGTCGGTCATTCGCGTCCTTCTGGTTGAAGATGAGCAAGGCATCCAGTTCATCGTCAAACTGTCGCTCGAAAGAACCCAGCGTTTCGACGTGACCTCGTTCGATTGCGGCGCCACAGCGCTAGAAGATCTGTCCAACTGCCCTGGGCAATACGATCTGGCTCTGGTCGATTTTCGACTGCCCGCGATGCACGGCGTCGACTTCATACGAAAAGCGCGCACCACGAGGGGCTACGAGAATCTGCCGGCGATCATCATCTCGGCCGCCCTGATGGATCCCGAGCTCAAAGCGCTGGAGAAGACGGAACTGCTCGGCGTTATATCCAAGCCGTTCAGCTTTCGGGCCCTGCCGGAGCGAGTGATGGAGCTCTATGCCGGTCGGCAAGAGCAGACGCTCCCCAACGATCGCGGGTTCTGATCAGGCCCGGCGCGCAACCGGCGGAAGAGTAAGCGACGGCGCCAGAGCGGCCTCCTAGTTGCCATTTGCCGAGGCTGCGTGCTCCTGCCAGCCGCGGACGTTGCGACCGGCCTCGGCACGAAACGCCTCCAATTGCGCTTGAAGCTTCGCGCGTTCATCCCGGTGCCTAGCGGACACATCGTGGGCTTCATTGTCGTCGACAAGCGAATAGAGCGCCGTACGCGCGGCCCCACCGCGCGGAGGCGAAATGAGCGTCCCGTCGGTCACGGGGTCCCGGAACTTGAACGCGCGGTCGCGCACGGCTTCGTACTGGCCGCTCCAGGTTGAAACATAGAACAGACGGTCGTGGAGCGACTGTCCGCCGCTCAGGATCGGGGCCATGTCGGCGCCGTCGATGATGCGGTCGCGGGGCAAGGTTATGCCGAGGCTCGACAGGAGCGTGGGCAGGATATCGATGTTCATGGCCATCTCGGCGCTCGTGCTGCCCGGCGAGGTGCGGCCCGGCCAGACCACGATGGCGGGAACGCGCATGCCGCCTTCGAAGGTCTCGGTCTTGCGGCCGCGCAGATTGCCGACGCTGCCGTCGAAGTCGCCGCCGTTGTCGCTGGTGACGATCACGATCGTGTCGTCGTCGAGCTTCAACTCGTGGAGCTTGGCCATGATCCGCCCGACCTGGCTGTCGAGATCCTCGACCACGTCGCCGTAGGTGCCGCCGGCTGAGACGTCCTTGTGTCGGGGATTGGCAACGTGCGGCCAATGCGGCGCGCTGAACGGCACATAGGCGAAGAACGGTCGTGCCGCGTTGCGATCGAGGAAGCCGATGGCCTCGTCGGCGATCCGCTCGTTGATCGTCGCCTGGTCCATCTGCGCCGCCGGAGTGACGATCTCGTTCCCGCGCCAGACGTTGGTCGGGTTCATGTCGTTGCTGTAGAGCAGGCCGAAATAATCCTGGAAGCCGAAGTCGGTCGGCCGGTGGCCGGGAATGTCGCCGAGGTGCCACTTGCCGAAGGCGCCGGTGCGATAGCCGGCACGCTGGAGCACTTCGGGGAGCAGGATCTCGTCGCGGGGCAGGGCATTTGCCCAGCCACGACTGGCGCGCAGCGTTGCCGTCGGCGTGCCGGTCGGCATGTAGACGTGGTTCGCGGCATGGGCACGCGTCGGATAGCGCCCGGTGAGGAGCGCGGCGCGCGACGGCGTGCAGACCGGCGAACTCGAATAGAACTGGTCGAACTTGAGGCCGCGGGCCGCGATGGCATCTACGTTCGGCGTCTTGATCAGGCGATTGCCATAGCTCGACAGGTCGCCCGCGCCGAGATCGTCGAACAGGATCAGCAGGATATTCGGCTGTTTGCCCCGCAGCGGCTTCACGCCGCGCAGGTAGGCGGTCTTCTGCGCCAGATGTTCGGGCTTTGGCTCGACGTTGAGCGCGGCGGCGCGGCGGATGAGGTCGTTCGGTCGCAGTTCCAGGGTGCTCGTGGCGTTGCCTTGGAGCGGAACTTCGATCGTCCGCGTCTCGCTCGCGAGGCCGGCGCTCGTCACGGTGATGCGGACGGGGCCCGCGGGAAGCTGCGCGATGCGGAAGCTGCCGTCCGCCTGCGAAATGGCGCCGCGCTGGAGATCGTCGACCAGCACCCGCGCGCCGGCCAGGGGCTTGCCGTCGGGGCCGGTCAGGCGTCCTTCGATTTCGCCCGCATGGGCCGTGCCGGACAGCGCGATCGCCGCCGCGCCGAGCAGAAGGGGACCAAGAGCGCGCATGGGTGAACTCCATCGTGAGCGCGGCGCCTAAGGGCGCCGACGAAGCGGGTTTTCAAGATCGTGCGGGGAGGAGCGCCTGGCGTGGTCGCCCGGGCACGGACGCAAGCTAAGGGATCGATCGCCGCCCTGGCAAGCGGGCGGCGGAGCAAGCTTCGCTTTCGCCGGGTTTAGAAAAACTCAATTGTCCTATAAATCTACTATATCGATAGACATTCGCGTCCGTCAGGACGGGACCACCCGACTGATCTGCTTAAAAGCGTTCAGGAAGGGTTTGTTTTCTCATGTTTCTGCGAAATGACTGGCGTGCCGGTGCCTCCGGTGCGGTGCTTGCCGCTGCGCTCCTTCTGCCGACCTCGGCGATGGCCGACGACGTCGCGGCCGGAGATGTCGCAGCGGAGATCGGTGCCGACGAAGCCGGCGGCGAGATCATCGTTCAGGGCATCCGCGCGAGCCTCGATCGCTCGCTCGACGTCAAGCGCGCCGCGGCCAGCGTCGTCGATGCGATCAGCGCCGAGGACGTCGGCAAGTTCCCCGACGTCAACATCGCGGAATCGGTGCAGCGCATCAGCGGCGTCCAGATCAACCGCACGCGCGGCGAGGGCCGCACGGTCAACATCCGCGGGCTTCCGGCAAACTTCACCCTGACCACGTTCAATGGCCACGTGCTGCCCAACGCCAACGGCGATTCCGCCGGCAGCCGCGTCTTCGACTTCATGGTGCTGCCGCCCGAATTCGTGCGGACGCTGTCGGTCTACAAGTCGACGACGGCGGATCTGGAAGAGGGCGGGCTGGCCGGTACGGTAGACATCCACACGCCTCGGCCGTTCGAGATCGGCAAGCGCGTGCTCTCGGCCTCGGTCCAGGGCGAGTACGAGACCAATTCGGGCAAGATCGCCCCGCGCGCCTCGGCCTTCTTCTCCGACACCTTCGCCGACGATCGGCTGGGGGTCTCGGTCGGCGTGTCCTACACCCGCCGCAAGCCAGCCACTCATCTTGCTAGCGCCGACTACACGACCTCGACCGAAGCGAGCGGCATTCCCGCGGGCAGCGGTCCCGACGATCTCAACGGCAACGGGGTGATCGAACCCACCCTGCGCGTGCGCTTCCCGAACCAGATCAACTACCACATGTTCGAAGAGGACAACGAGCGCATCAGCGGGATCGCCTCGCTGCAGTTCAAGGCGAGCGACGCGCTCACGCTCTCGCTCGACGGCTTCTACAGCGAGCTCAACGTCAAGGCGAACACCAACGAATTCCTGCAGATCTTCGCCAACGCCAATCGCGTGATCAGCGCGACCACGCAAGTGCTCGCGGGCCTGCCGACGACGACGCGGCTGCGCGTCGCCGACGTCGATATGCGCGGCGGCAGCCGGACCGAGGACCGCAAGTCCCGGCTCTACTCGTTGACCGGCAACGCCAAGTACGAAGCCGACGGTTGGACGGCGTCGCTCGAAGGCAGCTATGCCTCGTCCAAGCAGGAACTCGACCAGCTCAACATCGCCGACATCACCACGGGTGATGCCGAATTCGTGTCCAACCCGGGCGACACGCTCTGGAGCATGATCTTCAACAACGGTTTCGATCAGGCGCGCTTCGATCCGAACACCTATCGCGTGGCCAGCCTCAACGGACCGCTCAACCAGAAGGCATCGGACCGTGTCTGGCAGATCAAGGGCGACGTGGCGCGCGAGTTCGGCGACGAGGGCCTGACGGCACTGCGCTTCGGCGTGCGCTATCTCGATCGGAAGGTCTACAAGGACAATTCGCGCCTCACCGTCACCGCCGCCGGCGTTTCGGCGCTCTATGGCGGATTGCCGGCCGGCCCGATCGCGGGATCGTTCAGCGCCGCGCCCTTCATGCGCGTGGTCAGCCCCGGCAAGGGTGTCTACCTCGGTTCCTATAGCGGCGATGCCGTCTTCGCGGGATCTTGGCTGGCCTCCAACACGCTGGCCTTCGTCTCGCGCTTCACCGATGCCCAACTGATCGCTGCATCGCCGGGCAGCCTGACCAACGACGCGACGGGCATCACCAACGTCCAGGAGAAGACTCTGGCCGGCTATGGCCGCGCCGACTTCGCCTTCGGGACGCTCAGCGGCAACCTCGGTCTGCGCGCCGTGCGCACGCAGCAATCGACGATCGGCGTCAGTCCCGATCTTGCAGGCATCACGATCCAGCCGGACGCGGGCAACATCACGCGCGTGCCGGCCTCGGCTCCGCTGGTGGTGAAGCGCTCCTACTGGGATTTCCTGCCGAGCTTCAACCTCAAGTGGCAGCCGACCGAGGAACTGCTGTTCCGCCTCTCGGCCTCGCGCACGGTTTCGCGTCCGAACCTCGCCGACGTCTCGCCGACCACGACGGTGAACGGGCCGGCGCGTACGGTCACGCAGAACAATCCGCTGCTCGATCCCTTCCGTTCGAACAACCTCGACCTGACCGCCGAGTGGTATTTCAGCAAGGATGGCGTGCTCGGCACTTCGCTGTTCTACAAGGACCTGCGCTCGCTGATCCGGCGCGAGACGACGGTGCAGAGCCTGCCGATCACCTATCTCTACTCGAACGGCACGCAGCAGGCCGCGACGGTGGACTTCACGGTGAGCAAGCTGGTCAACGGCAAGGGCGTCAAGGTGAAGGGCTTCGAGGCCTATTACCAGCAGGCTTTCACCTTCCTGCCCAAGCCCTTCGACGGTCTGGGTGCGGTGCTCAACTACACCTTCATCGACAACAGCGATCCGCAGCAGCTGACCGCAGCATCGAAGCACAATTTCAACCTCACGGGGTTCTACGAGAAGGGCCCGATCGGCGTACGCCTGTCTTATTCGTGGCGCAGCGGCTTCCTGTCGACGGCGGCCGTGGCGCCGGCGATGAGCCAATATACGCTGTCCTACGGCACGCTCGACGGCAGCATCAACGTCAAGGTCACCGACCAGATCTCGGTCGTGCTCGAAGCCGTCAACATCCTCGACACCGACGAGCGCGTGCGGTTCGTCGGCAGCAACCTGCCGCAGTCCTACCTCGACGCGGGCAAGCGGCTGTTCGGCGGCGTGCGGTTCGCGTGGTGAGCACCGAGCCGGGGCTCGATCGCCGCGCCTTCCTGCGCTCGGGCGTTGCCGCGGCGGCGCTCTGGGCCGGGGCGGGCGCCGTCGCCGCCCCGGCGCGGCAGCGCCGGCCGAACGTCGTCGTGGTCCTGCTCGACGACATGGGGATCGGCGATGCGGGGGCCTACAATCCCTGGTCGGCGATCCCGACGGCGAACATCGACCGGCTTGCGCGCGAGGGCATGCGCTTCACCGACATGCATTCGTCTTCGGCGGTCTGCACGCCGAGCCGGTACAGCCTGCTGACCGGGCGCTATTGCTGGCGGTCGCGGTTGAAGAAGGGCGTGCTCGACGGGACTGGCACCAATCTGATCGAGCCTGGCCGGCTGACCCTGCCGGGTCTGCTCAAGCGCGCGGGCTATCACACCGCCGGGGTCGGCAAGTGGCACCTCGGGCTCGGCAGCGGCGAGACGGCCGACTATACCAAGCCGCTGCAGCCCGGCCCGCGCGATCACGGCTTCGACTACTATTTCGGCATCCCGTCATCGCTCGACTTTCCGCCCTATCTCTATTTCGAGAACGATCGCGTGGTCGAGGCGCCGACCGCGCATACCGATGGCAGCGCCACGCCGCGCGGCGTGTTCTGGCGCGCCGGTGCGATCGCGCCCGGCTTCCGCATGGAGGAGGTCGTGCCGACCCTGACCGACAAGGCCATCGGCGTCGTCCGGCAGGCGGCGAAGGCCGGCAATCCGTTCTTCCTCTATTTCCCGCTCCCTTCGCCGCATACGCCTTGGGTGCCGCTGCCCGAGTATCGCGGCAAGTCGCAGGCCGGCGACTATGGCGACTACGTCGTCGAGACCGACGCGATGATCGGCCGCCTGCTCGACGAGATCGATGCGCGCGGCATCGCCGAACAGACCATCGTGATCGTCACCAGTGACAACGGCGCCGACTGGAAGCCAGAGGATGCGGCGCGCTTCGCCCACCGGGCGAACCAGGCCTGGCGCGGTGAGAAGGCCGATGCCTGGGAAGCTGGGCACCGCATTCCCTTCGTCATCCGCTGGCCGGGAAGAGTCGCGCCGGGATCGGTCTCGAACGAGACCGGATCGCTGACCGACGTCATGGCGACCCTGGCCGGGGCACTCGGACTGGCGCTGCCCGACGATGCCGCGGAGGACAGCTTCGACCTGACGCCCGCGCTCGAACAGCGGCCAGGTCCGCCGGTTCGTCCGAACATCGTCGACCACTCGCTCGACGGCCTGTTCACGATCCGCGAGGGCAACTGGAAGCTGATCGTCGGGCTCGGCTCGGGCGGCTTCACCGCGCCCAAGACGGTCGCACAGGCCGCCGGCGGTCCGCAAGGGCAGCTCTACGACCTCGCTGCCGATCCGCGCGAGGAGGACAACCTCTACGACCGGCGTCCCGAGATCGTCGCGCGCCTCTCCGCGACGTTGGATGTCTTGCAACGCGAGGGCCGCAGCCGGCCGCGCCGAACCGGCTGATCTCGTCACGCCTCAACCTCTGTTTTCCCCTCCGATCGACCACGAAGGCTCGTTCCCCATGACCAGAAGCATCCGCCTCCTCCTCAGCGCCGCGGCGATCGCGACCGCCGGCCTCGGTCTTGCCCCGGCCGCGCTCGCCAAACCGGCCAGCGTGGCTCAGCCTGCTCGGGCCGCGCGGCCGAACATCCTGCTGATCGTTCTCGACGACGTCGGTTTTTCCGATCTCGGCGCTTTCGGCTCGGAAATCCGCACACCCAACATCGACGCGCTCGCCGCCAAGGGGCTGCGCTACAACCACTTCGATACCAAGGCGATCTGCTCGCCGACGCGCGCTTCGCTGCTGACCGGGCGCAACAACCAGACAGTCAACATGGAGGACCTCGCCGCGGGTCAGGCGCCCGATCCGACGCAGAGCGCCGCCTCGCGCGGCGAACTGCCGCGCAATGCCGAGATGGTCCCGCAGGCCCTCAAGGCCGTGGGGTACCAGACCTTCGCGATCGGCAAATGGCACCTCGCGCCCGGCTATGACGCCAAGCCCGGCAATACCAAGGCCTCCTGGCCGCTGCAGCGCGGGTTCGACAGTTTCTACGGCTATCTCAGCGGCTGGACCGACCAGTACAAGCCGGATCTCGTCAAGGACAACGAGCCGATCACCAGCCCGAAGACGCCCGGCTATCACCTGACCACGGACCTGGCCGATCACGCCATCGCGGCCTTCGGCGCGCGCGACACCGCGCCCGAGGGCAAGCCCAAGTTCGTCTATTTCGCACCGACCACCGCACATGCACCTATCCAGGTCGCGCCCGCCTACATCGATGCCTACGAAGGCGCCTATGCGAAGGGCTGGGACGCGATCCGGACCGAGCGCTTCGAACGGCTGAAGGCGCAGGGCATCATCCCGGCGAATACCGAACTTCCGGCTCGCGCGGAGGGCGACAAGGCCTGGGCTGATCTGAGCGAACAGGAGAAGACCGTCTTCGCGCGATTCATGGCGACCTATGCCGGCTTCATCACCCACGCCGACGAGCAGATCGGCCGGATCGTCGCGCATCTCAAGCAGACCGGCCAATACGACGACACGCTGATCGTGCTGCTGTCCGACAACGGCGGCGCCCCCGAAGGCAACGAGACCGGCGGTTTCAAATATCCCTACAGTTACCGCGCCTATGCGCGCCAGGACGGGACGAGCGTCGCCGACATGGCGCGCGAGCTCGACAAGCTCGGTGGCCCGGAGACGCAGGCGCTCTACCAGCGGCCCTGGGCCGCGGCGAGCTCGGCGCCGTTCCACCGCTACAAACTCTGGCCGTTCGCCGGTGGCTCGCGGACGCCGCTGATCGTGTCCTGGCCCGATCGCATCAAGGCGCAGGGCGAACTGCGCGGCCAGATGGTCGACGTGATCGACGTCGGGCCGACCCTGCTCGACGCCGCGGGCACAGCGTTCCGTGACCAGGTCGACGGCGTCCGCCAGATTCCGGTCGCGGGCCGGTCTATCTCGGCGAGCTTCACGTCGAAGACGGCGGGCGCCCGCAAGGTCCAGTTCTTCGAACTGCGCGGCAACCGGGCGATCACTTCGGGGCGCTGGAAGGCCGTCGCGATCCATCGTTTCGACACCGACTTCGCCCAGGACAAGTGGTTCCTGTTCGATACCGCAACCGACTTCGCCGAAGCCCATGACGTGGCGGCGCGCTATCCCAAGAAGTTGCGTGAACTGCAGAACCTGTGGTGGAGCGAGGCGCGCAAGTACAGCGATCCGCCGCTGGCCGAGCCCTCCAAGGCGATCCGCTCGATGCGCCAGTTCGACGACGAACTGGGGGACTGAGCCATGACGGGGCTACGGCGAATGCTCCTGGCGGGTGCCGCCTTGGCGCTGGCCGGGGTGGCGGGCCAGGCCGGCGCCGGCGAGATCGTCGGCGCGGTCACGGGGCCCGACGGCAAGCCGGTGTCCGGCGCGAAAGTCATGGTCGAGGATCTGCAGCGCGGCAACGTCACCGGCAAGGATGGCCGCTTCCGCATCGCCGCTGTGCCCGGCGGGCCAATCAGGGTCTCGATCACGGCGACGGGCCTTGCGAGCGATTTTTCGACGGTGGATGTACCCGCGGAAGCCACTGCGCAGCTCGTGGTGACCTTGCGCAAGAACGACCTGATCCGCCGTTCGGCCGCGCTTGTCGCCGAGCCGCAGCCCGAGCATCTGGCGCAGAAGGCGGCCTATCTCGCCGGCCTGCGCAAGCCCAAGGGCAAGGTGCCGAACATCGTCCTCATCCTGTTCGATGACCTGGGCTACGGCGACCTGTCTTCGTTCGGCAACCGGCTCATCAAGACCCCCAACATCGATGGCCTGGCGGCGCGCGGGATGAAGCTTACGGCGTCCTATGCGAGCTCGCCGGTCTGCTCACCGTCGCGCGCGGGACTGCTGACAGGGCGCTATCCGCTGCGTTCGGGGCTCGCGACGCATGTCCTGATGCCGACGGGTTCGAACGAGGCGGCCTATCGGCGCAGCCGCGGCCTCGCGAACGCACTGCCCGCGGACGAGATTCTGCTGCCGGAGGTGCTCCAGCGCGCGGGTTATCGCACCGGTTTGTTCGGTAAGTGGCACCTCGGCGACACGCCCGGCCATCTCCCAACCGACATGGGTTTCACCGAGTTCTTCGGCCTGCTCTATCCGAACGATACCGAGCCGACCGACCTGTGGCGTGGCACGAAGATCGAGACGCCGGCCGCCCGCTTCGACCAGGCGACGATCACCGAAAAGACCGCTGACGAAACGATCGCCTTCATCGATCGAAGCGCCGGCAAGCCGTTCTTCGCCTTCGCCTCGTTCACCGCGCCGCACCGGCCGCACTTCGCCAATCCGCGCCACATGGGTCTATCCGAAGGCGGGCTCTACGGCGACGTGGTCGAGGATCTCGACGACAATGTCGGGCGAATCTTGACGGCGCTGCGCGAGCGCCGGCTCGACGACGATACCATCGTCATCGTCACGAGCGACAACGGCGGCGACTTCCTCGCCAGCGTCGGCGATCTGCGCGGCCGCAAGGGCGATACTTTCGAGGGCGGCATGCGGGTACCCGCCTTCGTGGTCTGGCCCGGCTTGACGAAACCGGGTTCGGTCAGCGACGAGATGACGATGAACATCGACCTGCTGCCCTCGATCCTCTCTGCGCTCGGCATTCCGCTCCCAAAGGACCGGGTGATCGACGGCAAGGACATTGCGCCGATCCTGACCGGCGCGAAGTCGCCGCATGACCATCTCTATTACACGGCGTCCTGGGCGGGCCG
>SECS01000330.1 GCA_004211435.1 Novosphingobium sp.
AATCGGATGCCGGGCCGGGCACCTTGATCGACGACGTGTCGGCCGCGCGCGAGGCGGCGCAGCACCTGCTCGACCTGGGTCACCGCGAGATCGCCGTCATTCGCGGCGACCCCACCCATGCGTCCAGCGTCGCGCGAACCCGCGGATACGACCAGGCGTTCGCCGCGGCCGGCGTCACCCTGCGTCCCGAGCGGATTAAGCAGGGTCTATTCACACGCGACAGCGGGCACCAGGCGGCGGCCGAACTGCTGGATGGGGTGGATCGTCCGACGGCTATCCTCGCGCAGAATGACGACATGGCGGTGGGCGCCCTGATGGCCGCGCGCGAGCGAGGCATCGACGTGCCGGCACAGGTGTCCATCGTCGGCTTCGACGACTCTGAGGTTTCCCGGATCACCTGGCCCCGCATTACGACCGTGCGCCAGCCGGTGTTCGAAATGGCGGTCGCCGCGACCGACATGGTCATCGCCCAACTGGAAGGCGGGGGATCTGCGGGGCGCCGCAAACACCCCTTCCAGCTGCTGGTGCGTGAATCGTCCAGCCCTCCGCAAGCCTGACCGGACAAGCTAGGTGGTACCGGTATCATTTCGGCGTTGACAGCGCTGTCAACGCTTTGGCATTGTGACGTCGCCAGCCGCAAGAGGCGCGGGTGGCAAGAGGTCATTCGTGACTTCCTGGAATTCCTTTCCCACCTTCCCCGCCGCGACGACTCCCGTGCGTCGCGGCGTTTTTCTGTCCGCTTGGCAGGACTTCTGAGAGACGTGGCGAGAATTTATCAGGTAGCGCAACGGCCCTGCGCGCAGCCCGCCCGCGAAGGGAGGGTGACAAGTCCCCTGTTCCTTCGCCATATGACCGCCGCGTGATCCGCGACGTCGGGCCGCCAGGGGACTGCTTTTGTCGACTTCTTGCTCCGAGGGCCACGCATGACGGCGTCCCTGACTCATCTTCAGCGGCTCGAGGCCGAAAGCATCCACATCCTTCGGGAAGTGGCGTCCGAGGCCGAAAACCCGGTGATGCTGTATTCGATCGGCAAGGATTCAGCCGTCATGCTGCATCTGGCGCGCAAGGCCTTCTTCCCGTCGCGCCCGCCGTTCCCGCTGCTGCACGTCGACACGACCTGGAAATTCCAGGCCATGTACGAAATGCGCGAGCGCATGGCCAAGGAGCTCGGCTTCGAGCTTCTGGTGCACAAAAACCCTGACGCGGTGGCGCAGGGGATCAACCCGTTCGACCACGGCTCGGCGCTGCACACCGACGTCTGGAAGACCGAGGGACTGAAGCAGGCGCTGACAAAGTACGGCTTCGACGCGGCATTCGGCGGCGCACGGCGCGACGAAGAGAAGTCGCGGGCCAAGGAGCGCATCTTCTCGTTCCGCTCGGCCGAGCACCGGTGGGATCCCAAGAACCAGCGGCCGGAGCTGTGGAAGCTCTACAA
>SECS01000331.1 GCA_004211435.1 Novosphingobium sp.
TATCTGAAGAAGGCCGTCGATATCGACTACACCCACAAGAAGCAGTCGGGCGGCACCGGCCAGTTCGGCCGCGTGAAGGTGAAGCTCACGCCGGGCGAGCGCGGTTCGGGCATCGTCTTCAAGGACGAGATCAAGGGCGGTAATATTCCCAAGGAATATATCCCCGCGATCGAGAAGGGCTTCCGCGAAACGGCTGCCACGGGCTCGCTGGTCGGCTTCCCGATCATCGATTTCGAGATCAACCTGTATGACGGTGCCTATCATGACGTCGATTCATCGGCGCTGGCGTTCGAAATCTGTGCCCGCGGCGCGATGCGCGAAGCGGCCCAGAAGTCGGGCATCACGCTGCTCGAGCCGGTCATGAAGGTCGAAGTCGTCACCCCCGAGGATTATCTCGGCGACGTCATCGGCGACATGAACAGCCGCCGTGGCCAGATCCAGGGCACCGACAGCCGCGGTAACGCGCAGACGGTCGAGGCGATGGTCCCGCTGGCCAACATGTTCGGCTATGTTAACTCGCTGCGTTCGTTCACGCAGGGCCGCGCACAGTACAGCATGCAGTTCTCGCATTACGACGAAGTGCCGCAGAATGTGGCCGACGAAGTGAAGGCGAAGCTGGCCTAAGGGCTGGCGCTATAGGAAATCAGGCGCTAAGGGGCCGCGTTCGCGTGGCGCCCTGAAGGCCGCGAATCAGAATCCAGAAGGTAGGAAACAATGGCCAAGGCAAAATTTGAGCGGAACAAGCCGCATCTCAACATCGGCACCATCGGTCACGTCGATCATGGCAAAACGTCGCTGACGGCCGCCATCACGAAGGTCCTGGCCGAGACGACCGGCGGCACCGCCGTTGACTTCGCCAACATCGACAAGGCTCCGGAAGAGCGCGAGCGCGGCATCACGATCTCGACGGCACACGTCGAGTACGAGACCGACGCCCGCCACTACGCGCACGTCGATTGCCCGGGCCACGCCGATTATGTGAAGAACATGATCACCGGTGCCGCTCAAATGGACGGCGCGATCCTCGTGGTTGCAGCGACCGACGGTCCTATGCCGCAGACCAAGGAGCACATCCTGCTCGCCAAGCAGGTCGGCGTGCCGACCATGGTGGTCTTCCTCAACAAGGTCGATCTGGTCGACGACGAGGAAATCCTCGAGCTGGTTGAAATGGAAATCCGCGAAGAGCTCAGCAAGCGCGAGTTCGACGGCGACAACATCCCGATCATCCGTGGTTCGGCAACTGCCGCGCTTTCGGGTTCGGACGATGTCCTCGGCAAGCAGGCGATTCTGGCGCTGATGAAGGCGGTCGACGAGTCGATCCCGCAGCCCGAGCGTCCGCTCGACAAGCCGTTCATGATGCCGATCGAAGACGTGTTCTCGATCTCGGGCCGCGGCACGGTCGTCACCGGCCGCGTCGAGACCGGCGTTGTGAAGG
>SECS01000161.1 GCA_004211435.1 Novosphingobium sp.
CTGCGTCATGCCGCGGACCTGCGAGGTCATGGTCGTGGCGATCGCGAGACCGGCGGCGTCGTCCTTGGCGCTGTTGATGCGCTTGCCGGTCGACAGACGCTCCATCGCGTTGCCCAGAGACTTGGCTGCAGCGTTGCCGGCGTTAGCCGCCTTCATCGCGCCGATATTGGTGTTAATAACCGCCATGTGGAACTCCCGTAGTAGACCCAAAAAGGGTGCCGACCGAAAGGGTTCGATGCGGCTGCCATGAACTAGAGCGGCAACCAGATGCGGAAATTAAGTGCCGGTTCTCTTGCCGGTCCGGCAAATCGTTGCCGGATACCTCCCCTCGCCCGCATCCGATCGTGGGGCGTGAGCGCATTGCCCTTCCGGCAAGCTTTCGCGGGCGAACGACGGAATGATGGGCCGCGTCAGAACATCTTGCGGAAATCGATTCCCACCACGCGCCCCTTGGGATCGCGATAGTCGAGCTGATAGCTCAGCGGCACGGCGCCGGTCTGATCCGTCACGCGCTGGCGCGAGTCGAGCAGATTGTCGACCTTGAGCGAAAGGCGCACGCCCTTGAGGAAGGGCACGTCGTCGACGATTTTCTTCTGCTGGTCGAAATTCACGAATGCGCGCAGATTCAGCTTCAATAGGCTGCCGAAGCGCAGATCGGTACTGCCCGGCGCGCCGGTCGAGCGAACCGTCACCGGTGCCGACCAGTTGCCGTTGAGACGCAGGCCGACGCCCTTGTGGAAAACGCCGCCCTCCATCTCGAGCCCGTGGCGCGCGACGCCGCCGGCCGAGAGCGCCGAACCGTCGAGCAGATCGAGCACGGGGCCGCCCGGCGCGATCAGCACGGTGTTGGTCAGTTCGACCTTGTGGAACACCGACAGGTTCCAGCGTCCCTGGCCATTGCCCGGCTGTCCGCCCGGTCCGCCAGGGCCGCCCGGCCCCATGCCGCGCGGTCCACCCCCACCCGGCCCGCGTCCCATGCCGCCACCGGGCCGACCGCCGCCGCCCGGCGCTCCCGCTCCACGTGGCCCGCCGGGTCCGCCCATGCCCATGAAGCCGTCGCGCCGCTGCGGCTGCGGCTTGCCGATCGTGCCCGAGACGTTGAAGCCCCAGCGGATCCGCGAACTTTTCACCTCACTGAAGGTCACCGGCCGGCGATCGATCGCGACGAGTTGGCCCACGGCATCGCGCACGACACGGCCCGGGAAGGCAGCCTCGATCGCCGGGGTCAGCAGCGGGAAGTCCTGCGTCACGTCGGTCGAACGGTTGCGGAAATATTCGACGACGAGATTCGAGCTCTTGAGGAAGGGCAGTTCCCAATTGGCCGACAGTTTCCAGTCGCGCTGCTTCTCGCGCACGAGGTCCGGGTTGCCACCGTTGACGACCGTCACCAGCGCGGTCTCGCCGCGCGTGAAGTCGTAGACGACGACGTTCGAAGAGATCAGTGTCGGATTGCCGAGTTGGTTGAGCGAGGGCGCGGCCTCGTCGACCAGATAGCTGGCCTGGAGGCTGAGCTTCTCGGTCGGCGCCCAGGTCAAGCCGGCGCTCCAGTCCTTGAGCGTACCGAAGTCCGAAAGGTGACTGATACCTGCGCTGAGATTGAGCGACAGGTCGCCAACCGCGCCGAGCACGCCGTTGCGGCGGCTGGTGAGCGGCACGCCGAGGTTGATCCCGGTCGAGGCATTGCTGCGATCGAAGCTCAGATCGGCGGTGCTGCGCGTATCGCTGTTGTCCGAACGGGTGTAGGAATAGCCCGCCTTGACCGTCAGCGAGGCTTCGCCCGCGGGCAGACGAAAGGCCGTGCCCGACAGGGTCGCCAGCGAATTGAGACCGTAGTCCTGCGAACGCGCGCGATCGGTGATGCCAGGGGCGAGCGTCGGCAGCGGACCGCCCGGCGCCAGCGTTCCTGCTGCTGCGGCATTCACCAGCGCGGCGAGCGCCACCGCGTCGCGCGGTTGATCGACCGTGGTGCGAGTGTCACCGTAGCTGCCGTCGGCCGTGGCGGTGAACTGCCAGGCCCCCAGTGGCCGGTTGAACACGAGCCCGCTCTCGAAGCTGGTCGAGCGCGACTTGCGCAGCAGCGGGTCGGGCAGACTGCGCCGCTCGGTCGCGCCGCTCGGCCCGGTCAGCGCGATCGTGTCGAGACCGTTGAACGAGCGGCTGTCGCTACGCGTCAGCGCACCGTTGATCGTGAAGGCCGCCGCATCGGCGCCTTCGCCGATCGCGGTCGACCAGGTGCCGTTGAGCGCATATTTGCGGCTGGCATCGACGAGGGTGCGGAAGGCCGCGGGATCGGGATCGCCCGCCACGGTCGGCGTGTTGCGCTCGGTCTGGACGATGTCGCGCTCGGCTTCGGTCAACGCGGTCGTATCGTTGATCCGGCCGTTCAGATGGAACCGTTTCTGACCGCTGATCGTCACCAGTCCGGCCTCGATCTCGCTGTCGGCCGTGCCGCCATGGGTCGAAGGCTCGTATTCGACCGCCACGGTACGGCTGGCGAAATTGTCCTTGAGGATGAAGTTCACGACGCGCTGGTTGGCCGGATAGCCATAGCGCAGCGCGACTTCCTCGGGCAGGATCTCCATCCGCCGGATCGCCTCGGGCGGCAGGTCGCGGATCTCGCGGAAGCCCGAAATGCGCCGGCCGTTGAGCAGGACCACCGGCTGCCCCGAACCGCGACCGCGCCCCGAACCGGTCTGCGGGCTCAGCTGCTCGAGCAGCTCGCTGAGCGAGGCCGCGCCATAGGAGGAGATATCGGCCTCGTCGAGCACCAGCAGCGGCGCCTGCGGTGCCTCGACCTGCCCCTTTATACGCGTGGCCACGACCAGGATTTCGTCGCCGATCGCGCGGATTTCCTCACCGGTCTCGGAATCGGTCAGCACGTCGTCGCCACCATTTTCCGCCGGCGAACCTTCGGCGGGCGCAGCCTCTACCGGCGACGCATCCTGCGCCCAGACGGGCGCGGCCAAGACGGCAAGGGGAACGAGTACCAAGGGACGCAACGAAAAATCCTCCACCCTGAAATTCGGTCAGGTCCCTCTCCGGCTCCGGCAAATGGTCGACCCGGCGCTGCGGCACAAGCCGGCGCGGGGTATCAAATTGTCACGCCGCCGATACACTCGCGGATAATAGATTTGGGCTGACTGCAAGATGACCGCCAAAGGCTTTCCTTTTGGCGCGCTCGGAGCTATGGCGCGCCGCATTATCAAGACATGAGAAGTGGAAGCCCCTCGCCGATGGCGAAAGAAGAACTCCTCGAAATGCGTGGCCAGGTGGTGGAGCTGCTGCCCAACGCCATGTTCCGGGTACGGTTGGAAAACGATCACGAGATCCTCGGCCACACCGCGGGCAAGATGCGCAAGAACCGTATCCGCGTGCTGGTGGGCGACGAAGTCCTCGTCGAGCTGACCCCTTACGATCTGACCAAGGGTCGCATCACCTACCGCTTCATGCCCGGCCGCGGCGGCCCCGGTTCCTATTGATTTCTGATCGGATCGCGCGGGCATGAGCGCCTCTAAGCTCGTCCTCGCCTCCGCCAGTCCGCGCCGCCGCGAACTGATCGCGCGCCTGGGCCTAGAACCCGCGCGGATCGCCGCCGCGGACATCGACGAAACCCCGCACAAGGCCGAAGTCCCGCGTGACTATGCGCGACGCATGGCGCGCGAAAAGGCGCTCGCGGTTGCGAGCGACGGCGAACACGTGCTCGCGGGGGATACGGTCGTCGCGCTCGGCCGGCGCATCCTGCCCAAGGCCGAGGACGAGACGACCGCGCGGCACTGCCTAGAACTGATGTCGGGTCGCCGCCACCGCGTGCTTTCGGCCGTGGCGCTGCGCGCGCCAGACGGTGGGCTGCGCGAGCGGCTGTCCGAGACGGTGGTGCGCTTCAAGACGCTCTCGCGCGAAGAGATCGACGGCTACATCGCCGGTGGCGAATGGCACGGCAAGGCCGGCGGCTATGCCATCCAGGGCGCGGCGGAAGGCCTGATCGCCTGGATTGAGGGCAGCCATTCGGGCGTCGTCGGCCTGCCGCTCTACGAGACGCGCGCGCTGCTCAAAGCCGCGGGCTTTCCCATTGCCTGAATGGCTGATCGAGGAAGGGATCGGCGAGCATCGCGCGATCCTGACCGAACACGGCTCGATCATCGCAGCGCGCATCGACTGGCCCGGCGCGTTGGCGGCGGGGCAGATTGAAGACGCCGTGCTCGTCTCGCGCACCGCGGGCGCCAAACGCGGCGTGCTGCGCTTCGCCAGCGGCGAGGAAGCGCTGGTCGATCAGTTGCCGCGCGAGGCCAGCGAGGGCGCGCCGCTGCGGGCCGTCGTCACCCGTGCCGCGATCGCCGAAATCGGCCGCCTCAAGCGCGCCCAGGCGCGCCCTACGCAACAGGCGCTCCGCCCTGCCCCGACGCTCGCCGAGCGGATCCGCGGCGAAGGCCTGGCCGCACGCGTGGTCCGACGCTTCGACGCTGACTGGGACGAGCTTTTCGCCGAGGCCTGGTCCGGCGAGATCGCCTTCGCGGGCGGCAATCTGACGATCAGCCCGACGCCGGCGATGACCCTGATCGACATCGACGGCATCCTGCCGCTGCGCGCGCTGGCTCTGGCCGCAATCCCCGCAGTGGCCCAAGCCGTGCAGCGCTTCGACCTCGGTGGATCGATCGGCATCGATTTTCCGACCCTGTCGGACAAGGCCGATCGCCGCGCGGTCGACGAGGCCTTGGCCCAGGCGCTCGGCGACTGGCGGCACGAACGCACCGCCATCAACGGCTTCGGTTTCGTCCAGCTTGTCGCGCGGCTCGAACGCCCGTCGCTGCTCCACCGGCTTGCGCGCGACCGCACCGCCGCCGCCGCACGCCTGCTGCTGCGCCGCGCCGAGAGGGTCGAAGGTGGCGGCACACTGCTCGTCGCGGCACATCCGGAGGTGCTCGCCGCGGTCCGCCCCGCGTGGCGCGACGACCTCGCCCGCCGCGCGGGCAAACAAATCCGGTGGCAGGACGAACCCGCGCTTGCGCTCGACGGCGGCTATGCCCAACTGGTCAGCCTATGACCCGTCCTACCCGCAAATGCCCGATCTGCGGCAAGCCTCGCGCCGAAGACCACGCGCCGTTCTGCTCGACCCGCTGCCGCGACCGCGACCTCGTGAAGTGGCTCGACGACGGCTATGCCCTGCCCGGCCCCGCCGCCGAAATCGACGAGGAAGGCCTGCCCGGCCGCGATCTTCCACAGGACGAATGATTCTGGCTTGCCAAGCCGCCACGGCTTCGCCATAGGCGCGCTTCCGACGCGCGCCGGTCCTCTCGGACCCGCCGCCGCGGCGATGCCCGGGTAGCTCAGTTGGTAGAGCACATGACTGAAAATCATGGTGTCGGCGGTTCGATTCCGTCCCCGGGCACCATTAGCCCAATCCCAGGGCGTCCCAAGACATCCCCCGACGTGTAGAAAACCGCAGAATTCTGCGGTTTTTTGTTGCCCGAGAGTCCCCCCGTGTGCCCGGACGTGCCCTTGCAGCCAGGCAATGTGATGGTATCGTTGATGGATCGCCGATCGTACCATCACGGGGATACCATCATGGCCCTCACAGCGATTGCAATTAACAACGCCAAATCAAAGACTAAGCCCTACAAGCTCGCTGACGAGCGGGGGCTCTATCTGCTGGTCACGCCAAGCGGCGGACGCCTCTGGCGAATGAACTACCGCTTCGGCGGCAAACAGCGCACCATCGCCTTCGGCAACTACCCCGATCTGTCCCTGGCCAAGGCGCGTGACATGCGCGCAGCCGCGCGCGAAGCCCTCGCCGAGGGCAAGGATCCGCTGGACCTCCGGCGCGAGGAAGCAAGGGCCGAACAAGCCCGGACCGGCGATACGTTTCAAGCGATCAGCGACGAATGGCTCGAGAAACTGGTGTTGTCAGGTCGCAGCAAGGCGACGATCACGAAGCTTCGCTGGCTTGTCGATTTCGCGCTGCCCCTCATCGGCAAGAGACCCATCACCGATTTGACGCCGCCTGACCTCCTCGCAGTGCTGCGCAAGATCGAGGCGCGTGGACGCTACGAGACCGCCAGCAGGCTCCGCAGCACCTTCGGCACCATCTTCCGCTATGCCGTGGCCACCGGCCGCGTGCAGCGTGACATTTCCTACGATCTCAGGGGGGCGTTGATCACGCCAAAGACGACCCACCGCGCCGCAATTCTCGATCCCCACGAGTTGGGCGGACTCCTGCGCGCCATCGAGAACTACGACGGACAGCCGACCGTGCGAATCGCCCTGCGGATGGCGCCTCACGTCTTCGCGCGCCCTGGCGAACTGCGATCCGCGGAGTGGAAGGAGTTCGATCTCGCTGGCAAAGTCTGGCACATCCCCGCCGAGAAGACGAAGATGCGCCGTCCCCATTGGGTTCCGCTGAGCGCCGAAGTCGTAGCCATGATCGAGGAACTGCGCCCCATTTCCGGCGACACGAAGTTCCTTTTTCCCGGCGTTCGTTCGACCAGCAGACCGATCACCGACAATACGCTCAACGCCGCTCTCCGGCGCCTCGGCTACGACAAGACCCAGGTCACGGCCCACGGCTTCCGCGCGACCGCGAGCAGCCTGCTGAACGAGACTGGCAAATGGCACCCCGATGCCATCGAGCGGCAACTCGCCCACGTCGAGAGCAACGACACGCGTCGCGCCTATGCAAGAGGCGAGCATTGGGAAGAGCGCGTTCGCATGATGAAGGCCTGGTCGAAGTTCCTGATGGATCTTCGCGATGGCAAGGCACCCAAGCGCAGGCCCGGGAGGAACCAGATGCCAGGCTGAGCCGGCCGATCAGTCCCCGGTGAGTTTCTTGAGGCTCCGATAGCGAATCAGGGTGCAGCGGCC
>SECS01000332.1 GCA_004211435.1 Novosphingobium sp.
AGGCGATGTTCCGCCAGGACGCGATGAAGTTTGCCGCCATGTTTGCGGGTGGTGCGGTGCTGCTGCTTGCCGGCGCCTGGTTTGTGGTCAGAAGCGTGACCCGACCGATCCGTCAGGTAAAGGGCGTGCTGACCGCGATTGCGGCCGGCGAGACCGGCATGGCTGTTCCGTGCACGGCTTATCCGAACGAGGTGGGCGAGATGGCACGTGCCGTCGAAGTGCTGCGTAACAGCGTCGAAGAAAGTGCGGCACTTCGGGCACGCGAGGCCGATCAGCAGCGTGCCATGGCGACTGAACGTTTTGAAAGCGAGCGCAGCAGCGGTGCTGCGGCCGAGAGACAGGCGCGGGCGATCGGCGAGCTGGGATGGGCGCTGGAGGCACTTGCCGCCGGCAACCTCTCCGTTTCGCTCGGTGACATTGGCGCTGATTATGCGAAGCTGCGGCGCGATTTTAATGCGGCGGTCGAAGCGCTTCACAATGCCATCGCTGCAATTTCGGAAACCGGCCATGTGGTGCGCGACAGCGCTTCCGACATTTCCGGCGCTACCGGCAACCTTGCCAAGCGGACCGAGCAGCAGGCTGCGGCACTGGAAGAGACGGCAGCCGCACTCGACGAGATCACCGCGACAGTCGGAACTGCGGCGGAGCGGGCTCGCGAGGCACGCGTCATGGTCGCCGAGACCAAGGCAAGTGCCGGCCGTTCCGGAGAGATCGTCCGCAGCGCGGTGGATGCGATGGGCCGTATCGAGGCGTCGTCCAGCCGCATCAGCCAGATCATCGGGGTCATCGACGAGATCGCCTTCCAGACCAATCTTCTGGCGCTCAATGCCGGCGTCGAGGCGGCACGGGCAGGTGAGGCGGGTCGCGGCTTTGCAGTCGTTGCGCAGGAAGTGCGCGAACTGGCGCAGCGCTCGGCCAACGCCGCCAAGGAGATCAAGACGCTGATCAGCACCTCGGTGCACGAAGTCGAGACCGGCGTCGCGCTGGTGCGGTCAACCGGTGATGCGCTGGTGGAGATTGCCGTGCTGGTCGAAAAGGTCAACGCCCATGTCGAGACGATCGCAACGACCGCGCACGAACAGTCGGGCGAGGCCGTAAGGGACACTCGTCAACCGGACCGGGTTCGCGCGGCCTGAGTGACTGACGTCGATGCGCCCGTCCGCAGCTTGCGGGCGGGCGTTTTTACGCGCGGCGGACATGCGATGGTCTTCACAAAGGTGCAGTTGTAGTGTGTGGCCGCTCGCGCTGCCTGCATGAAATGACCATGAAACGGCCTCGATTGGGCAAGGCTTCGTTTACCGAATCTTCCTACAATTTGCGCTTGTGTGATTTCGGCACCAGAGGGTGGCAACTGGTATGGCGTATGCGCTTCTCGAGAAGCAGGCCCAACGGATGGCCCCGAAGACTTTTATGCGCAAAGCTTTGGCGCTGCTGATGGTCTCCACCATGCTTGCCGCCTGTTCTTCCAGCGACCTTGTTCCGCCTGCGTCGATCGATAGCGGGACGCGCGTCGGCGCGATCCAGCCTGTCGCGCCGCTGCCGCCCGACACGATAGCCCAGTCGCCCTACCAGACAAACGCCGGTTATCAGGCTGGTCCTTCGCCAGCCGCTTCGGTTGGCATGATGAATGCTCCGGTCGCCTCGAACAGCCCTCCCGGTGACGGGGGACATTATCTGCGCGCGCCGCAACCGATGCAGTCAGCCTCGCTGGCGCCACCCATATCCTCCTCGCCGCTCGGGCAGGGCGGAATGCCCACCGCCTCGCCTGAAGAGGGCGTCAACATGGATAGCGAGCTCGGCTTCGATCCGGACGAGAGCGGTGTGACGGGCCTTGCGGAAGAGCAGGACAGCGATATTGCCGAAGGCGTCGGCGACCAGCCGGTGGTCGACGGTATCGGCACGGACAATCCGCGTGCACTGAGTGCAAGACGCCAGCCGATTTCCCAAGTCGAAGACGATCGCGTCATCGTGCCGCCGAAGCGTTCCGGCGCGGGCGCGCGCGATGAAATGACGAATGACGGATTGGCCGGCGGTAGCCAGGTCTGGGGCGACCGTTCGCCCGTGACGCCGCCGAGCCGCGCGCCGGTTCGTAGCCAGCAGGTGGCGATGCTGCGTCCCAACAATCCGACGATCCAGTCGGGTCCGATGAGCGAGCCGGACAAGCCGTTTCTGCGCAACGTCATGCCGCAATCGGAAGTGAGCTGCCGGGCGGAACTGCGCCGGATGGGCGTCGAGTTCCGGGATCA
>SECS01000333.1 GCA_004211435.1 Novosphingobium sp.
CGGGGCCGGGGCCGGGAATGGGTAATGGTTGACCTGAGTAGTCGCTACTCATGTTCGGCCGGTACTCGACGCCCAGTACGCGCGCGGCGGCGCGGCGGTCCGAAACGCCCAGCTTGCGGTAGGCGGCGGCCAGATGGTTGGCGACGGTTCGCGGCGACAGGTTCAGCTCGACCGCGATCTCCTTGTCCTGAAGTCCGCGCGCGGCCATCCGCAGGCAAGCCTCTTGCGCGGGCGTCAGTTTCTCCATCCGCTTGCAACCCCTCCCTGAACGCAACCGTACGCTTGGTTAACTCAGGTAAGCTTCAGCACGAAGAGGGAAAATCAGCCCTCGGCCAGAACGATCAACCGATCCTCGGGCAGAAACTCCAGCGCCTGGCTCTTCGAAGGGTTGACCACCACGCCGCCCATGTTGCGGGCGTCGGCGCCGTCTTCGTCGCGACGGCGGCGGTAGCCGATGGCGGTCTCGCCGCGGCGGCGGGCCGCTTCCATCAGGGTGTAGCCGCTGACCGGCCGGCCCAGGTCCACATAGTCCCCGATGGGACGCAGGTAGATTTCCGAGCCCTCCTCATCCAGCAGGTCGCCGAAGATGTCGGAGAGGTATTCGTTCTCCGACGCTTGGGCCAGCATCAGGCTGATCAGCTTGTTCGACACCACGAAGTCGTCGGCGCGGGTCACTTCGGCCAGCTCGCGGTTGCGGATGTCGATCATTTCCGAGACCACGCTGACGCGCTGGCCCTCGCGCTCTGACAGTTTGCGCAGGTGCAGCAGGGTGATCAGCGTCCGCGTGTCGGCCGACTGGGCCTCCATCGTGTCCGAGTATCCCAGAACCATGACGCTGTCGTAGCCCAGCGGGTTCAGCGCATCGATCGAGGCGGCGTGGCTGGTGTCGATGATCCGTGTCTCGACCTTCAGGTTCTTCGACCCCAGCGGCAGGGTCGCGATCTCGTCCAGCAGGCCGGGCGTGTCGGCGGCGACGGTCAGCACGGAGCCGGCCTTCACATATTTCGACAGCTCCGAGGCGATGATCGATCCGCGCCGGTTCCAGCCCAGGATCAGCACCCGCTCGGCCCCGCGTCGCGCCGCCTTGGGCTTGCGGATCTGGGTCGGATCGACCGCGTCCTGCGGCGGGGTCGTCATGCGTATGGCGGCGTCGTCCTCGGCGATGATGATGGCGCGCGCGTCCTCGGGGATGAGCGTGTCCATCGGCGGGTTCATTCGCGTCTGGCCGTCGGCGAACCGCAGGCCGATCAGCGCCGAGTCCTCATAGGCCGTCAGCGCCTCGCCGTAGGTCGTCCCGGCCAGACCCTCCAGCTCGGTCGTGTAGATTTCGCAGCCGTCGAAATCGAGCAGTTCGGAATAGACGGCCGACAGGCCCGCCTGGCGGCTGGACTGCACCACGATGCGGCTGATCAGGTCGTCGGCCAGCACCAG
>SECS01000162.1 GCA_004211435.1 Novosphingobium sp.
GCCGTCCCCGTAACTGCCGAAGCCCCCCTGTCGCCGGCCGCGTCCGTTCCCCTGACGCAGCCTGCGACGACGCCCCCGCCTGCGGATACCAGCCTCCAGAATGGCCCGCAGGAGGGGGCGCAGTCCCTCGACAACGACAACACTATCGCCGTGGTCGGTGCCGGCGCCGCGCTGCTCCTCGCCCTGGGTCTTGGCGGTTATGCCGCTACGCGTCGCCGCCGCCGCGTCGAAGAGCGCGACGAGGCCGTGGTGGCGCCCCCGCTGACGGCCTACGCCGAACCCGCTCCGCGCCCGGTTGCCGTACAGCCGGTCAGCGCGCCGACCGGCGGCCTCGCCCCCGAGGCGCCGCTGCCGGCCTTCGCCACGGTTGCCGAAACGACCGCCGTGCCGCTCGCAACCCGCCGCGCGATCGGTGAAGAGGAGCTCGTCCCGGCCACCCATCCCGCTACGAGCCGTTCGGCCGCGGGACTTGACGGCCCGGTTCCGCAGAGCCGCGAAGAACGCGACACGCTGCTTGCCAGCATGGTCTCGGCCGCGCCCGATGCGAGCAACCCGTTCACCTCGCGCAAGGCGCGCCTGCGTCGCGCGCGGATCATTCTCCAGTCGCGCGAGATCGACGAGCGCGATGGCGTGAACAAGCCGTTCGACTGGCGCACCTACAAGTCGTCGACCAGCAACCCCGCCCCCGCAACTCCCCCGCGGGTCACGGCCTGAAGGTGCGTGTGCCCGTCCCCGCTTAGGGGATGGGACGAAGAAGGCGGCTCCCTCCCCGGGAGCCGCCTTCGCCGCGCTTGGGGCAGGCTTTAGCGATCAGCGCCGCCCACTCCGGACGCTCGTTTTCCGTAAAACGATTAGAGACATATCGTTTTTCGATATTATCGATTGACAATAAGGTCGAATCAACTTATTGAATATCGATATCGAACATATCGGAGAACGATCAATGACGCGCTTCCTTGGCTACACCGTCGCTGCCCTGCTCGCGATCAACGTGTCGAACCTGCTGTGGCTGTCGACCCTGACGACCGTCCTCGGCTGAGCGGAGGCACGACGATGACGCTCGATCTGTCCCACGCCGCAGCGGTCGCCCTTGCCGCCCATGTCGCCATGCTCTTGTGGGCGACGACACTCGCGCCGATAGTCGCCTGACCGCAGCGAGAAGGCTCCGCATGAAGCACAAACGTGACCCCCTGCTCACCGCCGCGCGCGGGGTGATCTCGCTGCTCCTCGTCCTGCTGGCACTAACCGGCCTCGCCATGCTGATCGGCGCACCGCTGCTGGGGCTGTGGCGCGACGGCGTGGTGGCGGAACTGACCCGGCGATCGGGCCACGCGGTAGCCCCCAGCGTGGTCACTGAAATCTGCGCAATCCTTGTGCTCTCGGCCTGCATTATGGGCCTGGCGTTCCAGTCGCTGATCCACATGCGCCGTATCATCGACAGCGTCGCGCTTGGCGATCCCTTCGCACCGGTCAACGCGGCCAGGTTGACCCGGATGGGCTGGCTCACCGCGGCGACCCAGGTCGTATCGTTCCCGATCGGCTTACTGCTGCATTCGCTGGGCCTCTCGCTGCGCAACATCGTCGGCCATCCCGAATTCGGCGCGGGGCTGGGCGGCATATTGATGGCGCTGCTGCTCTTCGTTCTCGCCCGCGTATTCCGCGAGGGCGCACGCATGCGCGAAGACCTGGAAGGCACGGTCTGATGGCCGGGCCCGATGAAGGGAGCCGCATCAAGGTGCGGCTCGACGATCTGCTCCATGCCCGGCGCATGACGCTGACCGAACTGGCCGAGCGTATCGACCTCACCTTGGCCAATCTCTCGATCCTCAAGACCGGCAAGGCCAAGGCGATCCGTTTCTCGACGCTCGAGGCGATCTGTCGCGAGCTCGATTGCCAGCCCGGCGACCTCCTCGGCTACGACCGCGAGGGCTGACGAGACCTTCCCCAGCACCCCAGATTTGCAACTTCGCCCACGCTCCGACTACGGAGAGGCATTGCCCCCGCGCCCGAAGGACTGATGGCTAACGATGGTTCGCAGTGCTGAAGCCTTGGCGCGTCGCCAGGAACGATCCGAGTTGCGCCAGGAGCAGGTGCTCGACGCCGCCGAACTCTGCTTTCGCGCCGAAGGCTTCCACGGCGCCAGCATGGCGCGCATCGCCGCCGCGGCGAAGATGAGCGTCGGCCACATCTACCAGTATTTCGAAAGCAAGGACGCGATCATCATCGCGCTGTGCGAAAGACGTTTCGCCGGCTTCGAACACCTGTTGATGGCGGTCGAGCAGGACAAGCGCCCCGCCGCCACCGCCGATATCGATACGTGGATCGCACAATTCGCCTGGTGGATCGATCCGGTGCGCGCGCCGCTGACGCTCGAGATCATGTCCGAGGCGGGTCGCAATCCCCGGGTCGCCGAGGTCGTGGCGCGAATCGACCGGCGTTTTCGCGAGATCATGCGGCACAGCCTGATCTCGGCCGCCGCCGAGATCCCCACCGAGGAGGTCGATGCCCGTCTCGAAGCCATCGTCATGCTGTCGCACGGCATGACGAGCCGCATCACCGCGGACCGCGACGCCGATCCCGACAGACTGCTGGCCGCATTCCGCTCTGCGGTTCGCCGCCTGATCGTCACGCCAGCCGGCTGACCGCAGACGCACCGACGGCAACGCCGCCACGGGGCGTTTCGCTTGACTTTCCCAGGCGCCTGCGCCAATGGCCGCCACCGACCGGCAGTCCGCTGCCGATCATCCGTCCGAGACAGCTGGTGCGAGTTCCTCGCTTAATTCCCAGCCTAGACGGGGAAAAGAGATTCCAGCGGCTCTCGCTTCCCAGGAAGTGCGGCGCCTTTTTGCGCTACGGCGCAAACTCCTTCCCCCTCAACGGACTCGCCCGCGCCGAGAGATCGGCGCGGACAACGTAGCCGGCCGCCGGGGCCAAATCCCTCTCGGGATCCCTGCGGTCATTTGTGAAGGAGTAAGGCATGGATCGTTCGCAGAAAGCCGAATCGGTCGCCACGCTCAACGCGACTTTCCAAGAGGTCGGCGTGGTGGTTGTCACCCGCAACCTCGGCATGTCGGTGGCTCAGTCCACCGTCCTGCGCGGAAAGATCCGTGACGCGGGCGCGACCTACAAGGTAGCGAAGAACCGTCTTGCCAAGCTTGCCATCCAGGACACGGACTATGTGGGGCTCGACGAGTTCTTCACGGGTCCGACGGCGATCGCCTCTTCGGTCGATCCTGTCGCTGCTGCCAAGGCAGTCGTGGACTTCGCCAAGACGACCGACAAGATCGAGATCGTCGGTGGCTCGATGGGCGCTCAGGTTCTCACCCCCGAAGGTGTCCAGGCTCTCGCCTCGATGCCGTCGCTGGACGAGCTGCGCGCAAAGCTGATCGGCCTCGTTCAGGCACCGGCGACCAAGATCGCCCAGCTCGCAACCGCTCCGGCGGCCAAGCTGGCGCGCGTCTTCGGCGCTTACGCCACGAAGGATGCCGCCTGAGGGATTTCGGGAGAAATCCCGACCATCAGGACGCAAGACTGTCTGCACGATTTATCCGGGCCGACCGTTCGGGTCGCCCGGGTCCACAACTAGGAGTGAAGCATCATGGCCGATATCGCCAAGCTTGTTGAAGAACTGTCGAAGCTGACCGTCCTCGAGGCGGCTGACCTTGCCAAGGCCCTCGAAGAGGCATGGGGCGTTTCCGCCGCTGCCGCCGTTGCCGTTGCTGCCCCCGCTGGCGGTGGCGCTGCTGCCGAAGCCGCTGAAGAGAAGACCGAATTCGACGTCATCCTGACGGGCGACGGCGGCAAGAAGATCCAGGTCATCAAGGAGGTCCGCGCGATCACCAACCTGGGTCTGACCGAAGCCAAGTCGCTCGTTGAGTCGGCTCCGAAGGCGATCAAGGAAGGTGTCAACAAGGCTGAAGCCGAAGACATCAAGAAGAAGATCGAAGAAGCCGGCGGCACCGTCGAGATCAAGTAATCTTCGGATTGCTTCGATTGGAAAAAGAGAAGGGCGGCTCCATCGGGGCCGCCCTTTTTCTATGCCTGGAAACTACCCCCGCAGCAGACTGTCGGGGCTGATCCACAAGGTGCGCGGGCGGCGATGGGCGATCAGCCAGGCGCCGTTCTCCTGGCGCAGAAGATCGTCGTAGTAGCCATTGTGATCGAGCCCGGCAGCGCTCGTTACCAACCAGTAGGTTCGCGCCTTGGCCGTGCCGTCGCCGAGCAGATCGACCTTCGAGGTCGTCAAATGGTGGCTGATGAAGCCGACCGGTTTCTGCTCCGTCCGGATTTCGCCCTTCGGCGGCGGGATCGGCGAAGGGCCGCGCATCCAGGCACGGATCGCCTCGCGGCCGGCGATCGTTTCGTCGAGCTGGAGCACGCCGTCCTCGGCGAAGCACTCGGCGTAGGCGTCGGCCTTGCGCGCGTCGCCGGCCTGGGTGCAGGCAGCCAGCCGGTCGCCGATAGCGATCCGGTCCTTCAACTCCTCGTCGGTCATAAACTCTCCCTTTCGCAGGAGGCTACTTCTGCCTGGCGAGGTAGTCGATGATCTCCTTGCGCTTGGCCGGGTTCGACTGGCCCGCGAAGATCATCTTGCTGCCGGGTACGAGCTTGCTCGGCGAAGCGAGCCAGGCGTCGAGCGTCTTTTCGTCCCAGGTCAGCCCCGAGGCCTTGAGCGCGTTCGAATAGGTATAGCCGGCGACGCTGGCGGCGGGCTTGCCGACGATGTCGTGCAGGCTCGGACCGATGATGTTCCGCCCGGCCTCGACCGTGTGGCACGAGCGGCACTGCATGAAGGCGGCGGGCGGTGCATCGGCCGGCGTAACGGCGACGGGTGCCGCGTCTTCGGCGGTGGTGCCCTTGTCTTCAGCCTTCTGGCCACCACAGGCCGATAGCGCGCCGATCAGTCCCAGCACCGCAAATCGCATCGTACCCCGCCGCATGGAACCTCCCTGTCGATCTTTGCCGGCCGCTCTACCGCCCCGGTTCGACGAGGCAAGGATTCGCTTTCCTCCCCAGCCCCGCTCCCCTATCGCCACGCGCCCATGGCCAGCGCCGCTCCCTCTCCCTTTCGCGTCGAGCTCGGCGCCACCCTACGGCTCGCGGGGCCGCTGGCGCTGGCGAACATGTTGCAGATGGCGGTCTATGCGCTCGACGTGATCTTCGTCGCGCGGCTCGGCTCGCACCAGCTCGCCGCATCGAGCCTGGCCGTGGCGGTGTTCAGCCTGATCAACTTCGGCTTCCTGGGCCTAACCGGCGCGGTTGCGCCGCTGATCGCGGCCGAGCGCGGGCGCAAGACCCATGCCGTGCGCGAAATCCGCCGTTCGGTACGCATGGCGCTATGGCTCGCGGTCATCGGCGGTCTCGGCGGCATGGTGCTGTGCCAGTTCGGCGAGGCCCTGATGCTGCTGACCGGGCAGGACCCGGCGATCGCGAAGACCGCGGGCTGGTTCCTGGCGCTGCTCTCGCTGTCGCTGGTGCCGATGCTGATAACCAACGTGCTTCGCATGTTCGTCTCGGCGATGGGCCGGCCGGTCTTCGCGACACTGGTCACGGCGATGGCCATCGCGGTCAACGCTCTGGGCAACTGGGTGCTGATCTACGGCCACTTCGGCCTGCCCGCGCTGGGCCTGGCGGGATCGGCGGTCTCGACCCTGCTGACCGCACTGGCCACCGCGCTCGCCTATGCCCTGGCGATCCGCTGGGACCGCAACCTGCGCCGCTACCACGTGCTCGGCCACTGGTGGCGCCCCGAATGGCAGCGCTTCCGCGAGATTGTCCGCCTCGGCGTGCCGATCGCGCTGACGATCGTCGCCGAGGGCGGGCTGTTCTCGAGCGCGGCCTTCCTGATGGGCCGTATCGGCGAGACCCAGCTTGCCGCGCATACGGTCGCGCTGCAGGTCGCCGCCTTCTTCTTCCAGGTGCCTTTCGGCGTCGGCCAGGCCGCGACGATCCGCGTCGGCTATCACTTCGGCGCACGCAACCCGATCGCCGCGGGCCATGCCGGCTGGGCCGCGGTCGCCGTGTGCCTGGCCTTTGCCGGGATTTCGGCGAGCGCGATGGTGCTGTTCCCGCAGGCGATCCTCTCGGCCTATGTCGACGTCGGCGCGCCGGACAACGCGCTGCTCGTCGGCTTCGCCGTGCAATACCTTATCGTCGCCGCCGCCTTCCAGCTCGTCGACGGCGTCCAGGCGGTCGCGGCCGGCGCGCTGCGCGGCTTGCAGGACACGCGGATGCCCATGGTCATTGCGATCGGCGGCTACTGGCTGATCGGTTTCGTAATCGCCATCTGGCTCGGCTTCGCGACTCCGCTCGAAGGGATCGGCGTGTGGATCGGCCTTGCCGCGGGGCTGACCGCTGTGGCGATCCTGCTCGGCTGGCGCTGGCACCGCCGCCAGGCCCTCGGACTCCTGCCCGTGCCCTCCCCCGGCCCGTCCTGACTCCGACCCGGCCCGAAGATTTTTGCCGAGAGTCCGCTTGACGCTCCTGCGGAGCGGACCCATATGGCCGCCGCTGGCACTCTCCATGCGAGAGTGCCAAGTGCTGGATTCATTGATTAGAGAGGGGAGTATCCCATGGGTTTTCGTCCGCTGCACGATCGCGTGCTCGTGCGCCGCGTTGAGGCCGAGGAAAAGACTGCCGGCGGCATCATCATCCCCGACAGCGCCAAGGAAAAGCCCGCCGAGGGCGAAATCATCGCCGTCGGTTCGGGCTCGAAGGCCGAAGACGGCAAGGTCACGCCGCTGGACGTCAAGGCTGGCGATCGCGTGCTGTTCGGCAAGTGGTCGGGCACCGAGGTCAAGGTCGACGGTCAGGACCTGCTGATCATGAAGGAAAGCGACAT
>SECS01000334.1 GCA_004211435.1 Novosphingobium sp.
CTGGGAGACGCCGCCCTGCAAGGCTACACGGCCTTCACCGCCGAGGATGCGATCGAAGCGGGCCGCCGGCTTCTGCGCAGCGGTCCTGCACGCGTGAAGGAAGTGTGTGCACGCGCCAGCCTGGGCCAGACCGTGGTCGAGAACGACGCGCAGCTTGTCGCCGTGATCGAACAGCAGGACCCGCGTGTCCTGGCCGATTTCGGGATCGTCATCGAGGAAAACCTGGTCGATCCGGAGACCTACAGCGTCGGGTCGCTCTCCGTCGCCGGACTGGAGATCAGCTACGTCGGCGACCAGCGCGAAACGACCGACCACAAGAACCGGGCCGTATACGGCGGCTCGCGCCTGCGCTCGGTGCGCGGCGGGCTCGATCGGCTGACGCACCTGGGGCTGGACGCCGAAGCGGTGGAGGCCATCCGGTGCGCCGCCGTCTTCGATGACGCTGCAAGGCGCGCCTATCCGTCCATGGTGCTGACCCGCCGGAATTACGATGTCATCGCGGGGCGGGATTCGCGGGGTCAGCGACGCGTCGGCGTGCTGGAACAGTCGTGGCGCGTCGGCGGGGCCACCGGCGCGGAGATCGCCGCGCTGGAAGCGTTCGCCCGGTCTCCGGAACTGACCTCGGTCAGTACGGCGACGGTCGAGGTGTATGGAATCGCCGAGACGCCGCAGGACGCCGTGATCTACTTCAAGGGGACGGACCCGGTGGTCGGCCCGATGACGAAATACGCGACGAGGACGGCGTGAACGATTCGCTGGACGTCGACGAAGGTCGAGTCGATCTCTCCGTCGATGGACAAAGACTGACCGGCACCCTGCTCCAGCCCGAAGCGCCGGTGCCGGGCCTGTTGTTCGTGCATGGCTGGGGCGGGGACCAAGAGGAAGATCTCGGCCATGCGGAAGAGCTCGCCCGGCTGGGCTGCATCTGTTTCACCTTCGACCTGCGAGGCCACGCCGGGAGCGAGGCCCGTCAGGACGAGGTGACCCGTGAGGATGGTCTGAACGACGTCAAGACCGCCTATGACTACCTCGCGTCCCAGCCCCTCATCGACCCGTCCGCGATCGGCGTCATCGGCACGAGCTACGGCGGCTACCTTTCGGCGCTCCTGACGAAGGAGAGGCGCGTGCGCTGGCTGGCCCTGCGCGTCCCCGCGCTCTACCCGGACACGGACTGGACCGTGCCCAAGGCCAAGCTGAACAAGGAAGAGGTCGCCGCCTACCGGAAACAAATCCGCTCGGCCGAAGAGGACAGGACGCTCGCCGCCTGCGCTGCATTCGACGGCGACGTTCTGATCGTCGAGTCCGGGCAGGACGACCGCATCCCGCCCGAGACGATCCAGTCGTATCAGGCGGCGTTCAAGCGAGCGCGTTCGTTCACGCACCGCATCATCCCGGACGCATCGCACGCGATGCGCGATCCCG
>SECS01000034.1 GCA_004211435.1 Novosphingobium sp.
TCTTGCTCCTTCCGGTGCAAGGCGATAGGTCGGTGTCGGCATATGGCCCCTTCGTCTAGCGGTTAGGACGCGGCCCTCTCACGGCTGAAACACGAGTTCGATTCTCGTAGGGGTCACCATCTAGCGCCGATCGGGGCGGCTAGACCGGGACGGGAAGCTGTCCGCCCTTTTCCACTTCGACCGCATCGACCGTCACCTCGGGCGCCGCATTGCCACCGCTCGTATCGACCTTTCGCGCGAGGTCTGAAGCCAGTGAGCGCAACCGCTTGAACGCGAAAGCACCAAGTGCGAGCGCGATCACCGGTGGCGTCACCGCGAGGCCGAGCAGGAGCTTCGACGTGTTGCTCGTGCTCTTTTCCTTCGGATCCCGGGAAATTGCGCGAGGAATGGCGACATTGGGAATGCTGGACATGGGCTTCTCCTTCGCAGGTGCAACAGAGCGCGCGCGATAGGGTTCCAGCCCTGTGAAGAGCTTCGACGAAATGCGCGATATACCTGCCTGGGCGACAACCGCGGTTAACCATTCGCGTGGCATCCGGCCGAGGTGGCCCTGGGGAAGGACTGGGTTGCGATCATTCCATTTGAGATTGGAAACCGCATGCCATTGATGAATTGGGATCAGAGCCTCGACATCGGGGTCGAAAGGATGAACGCCGAGCATCGCGACATCCTCGACGCGATGAACATTGTCTACGACGGCGCCAATGCCGGCCAGTCGGGTCCGGCGATGATGGCCAGGATTCGTCGCCTGGGGGACATCACCACGCGCCATTTCGCCGACGAAGAAGCCTATCTCCAGCGAATCGGCTACCCCGAATTCGACATCCACAAAGGAATACACACGAAGCTGCTCGCCGATTTCGCCGCGCATACGCAGGCTATCGAAGCCGCGGGAGGCGTGCCCACCGGCGCCTTCTTCACCTTCCTGCGCCTTTGGCTCTCGGCGCACATCAAATGTATCGACCTCAAGTACGGCAATTTCGCGCGATCCTCGCCGAAGGCCGCCTGACCGGAGGCATCAAGGCTTGGCTGGCGGTGTCGACCGCCAGCCTTCGGCGCGATGATCCGTGGTCGGGCGATCGGCGTCTGACGTGTCGTCCGCGTCATTCGGCGCCGCGCTCAGATCAGCGAGAGGGTCTTCGTCGACCTTCAATCGCGTCTGACGCGGCGGATAATCCTTGATGACAGTACGGGGCATCGAATGTCTCCTCGATGCCGCAACCGGCGAGCGTCCTGCGGAGTTCCCCCGATGCGAGCATTGGCGCTTCACTCCGTCGCCGAATGCCCTCGATGCGGCGCAAGGCTATTGTCTATCGATTTAGTTGAATTATGTTGTCCCTTAGTCGGGACGTATTCCGAGTCGACCGGCCAGCGAGTTCCATTCCGGAGAACACGATCATGGCCTATTTCGAAAATTCGCGGGCGAGCAACGATCAGGAACCGCTGGTCCTGCTGATCCCGGGCCTCAACGACAGCGGCCCCGACCATTGGCAAAGCCGCTGGGCGCAGAAGTACGGCAATGCCGAACGCGTCGAGCTCGGCATGTGGGACGATCCACACCGCAACACCTGGGTCAACAAGCTCAACCTCGCGATCCATAATGCCGATCGTCCAGTGATCCTCGTGGCCCACAGCCTCGGCTGCATCACCGTCGCCTGGTGGGCCGAGTACGAACAGCCGCCGCGTGACGGCGGCGTGATCGGTGCGCTGCTGGTGGCTCCGCCCGACGTCGATCGACCGGGTCTCGATCCGCGCCTCGCTCGCTTCTCGGCCTGTCCGCGTACCGAACTGCCCTTCCCCAGCGTCGTCGTCGCCAGCCAGGACGACCCTTATTGTACGCAGCGCAGCGCGATCTCGTTGGCGCGCGACTGGGGCAGCCGCTTCGCCGATGCCGGTGCCGTCGGCCACGTCAACGCCCAGAGCGACCTCGGCGACTGGCCATTGGGCGAGCGCCTGCTTTCGCAGTTGCTACACGGCCACGGTCCGCTGCCGCGCGAAATCCCGCTGCGCAATCTCGGCGCGACGCAGCCCGACTATGAACTGGCCACCGGCAGACGTCACTGAACGAGCATTAGGGTGGGCGTGACTTCACGGCGCTTGCCCATGCTGCGGCGCAAAATCCACAGTCGGGTGATTGTCATATAATCGACCTCGAACTGACGTGGTAGAGTAACGATAGCCACCTACCCGCCCCCCAGATTTCCAGTCCAGGGGGCCAGTTTCCAATGTTCCAGATCGATCCCGCACGCCGCCGCGCCATGTTGCTGTGCAGCGTTGCCGCGCTTCTTCCGTTGACCAGCGTCCATGCCGAGGAAGCCGCTGTCGCCGACGACGGTGCCGGCGACATCGTCGTCACCGGCACGCGCCCGATCGCCGAATCCGAAGCCGCCGCGCTTGAGGTTCAGAAGAAGTCCGACTCGCTCGTCACGGTCGTAGCCTCGGACGCGGTAGGCCGCCTGCCCGACCAGAACATCGCCCAGGCCACGAGCCGCCTGCCCGGCGTCAGCGTCGAGCGCGACCAGGGCCAGGCGCGCTACATCAACCTGCGTGGCGCACCCAAGACCTGGACGACGCTGTCGTTCGACGGAATCAACGTCGTCAGTCCGGAAGGCCGCGACGCGCGCTTCGACTCGATCCCCTCGGCGATCGCCGGCAAGATCATCGTGTCGAAGGCGGTGACCCCGGACATGCCGGGCGAGACCGTCGCCGGCAACGTCAACGTCATAACGCGCTCGGCCTTCGACTACGAAGGCTTCCACATTGCCGGCAAGGCCGGCATGGGCTTCGCCGAACTCGGCGATCGCAAGGAATACGAAGGCTCGGTGGTCGTTTCCGACCGCTTCCAGGCTGGTGATGGCGAGATCGGCGTTCTGCTCTCGGGCAGCTACTACGAACGCAACATGATCACCGACAACTTCGAAGTCGACTACGAGCGCGTGCCGAACGACCAGCGTCCCGGAGCGGCAACTCGCTTCTGGGCGCACGAAGCCGAGAACAAGCTCTATCGCCTGACGCGCAAGAACTGGTCGGTCTCGGGACGCCTCGACTGGAAGCCCGACGCCGACAACACGATCTCGCTGCGTTCGGTCTACACGATCTTCACCGACGACGAGGCGCGCGACAACTACCGCTTCGATCTCGACGACCGCGAGGGCGATCTCGTCGCCAACACCGCAGCCTGCACGCCGACGCTGAACACGACGCCGACGACCTCGGGCTATGGCGACATCTGCATCGGCAACACCCCGCAGAAGGGCACGGTCTACGGCGTCGACATCCGCCAGCGCTCGACGCTGCGCGCCTTCCGCCAGTCGGTCTTCACCAACACCCTCGCCGGCGACCACGCCTTCGGTGACGGCTGGACGGTTTCCTGGGCTGGCAATTACACCGAATCGAAGGACGATCGCTCGGTCGTCGGCGAAGCGACCTGGGACAGCCCCTCGACGCGCAACCTGCGCCCGACCGTCGCTTACGACTTCTCCGACCCGAACCGCTCGCGCCTGCAGCTCTTCCGCACGATCCAGCTCGCCAGCCCGACCCGGTTCCAGGCCGGCGACGCCGTCACCGCGGTCGACACCTTCAGCAAGCCGCTGTCGAGCTTCACCGTCCTTGACGCGGTCGACACGACCAAGGCCTACACCGCCAAGCTGGTCGTCGGCCGGGACACGAGCTTCCTGGGCGGAGACGCTACGATCAAGCTGGGCGTCCAGTTCGACCAGCGCACCAAGGTGGCCGACGAGAACCAGATCTCGCTGAACGCCACCCAGGCCGCCACGGTCCTGCCCACCGACTACAACCAGTTCTCGCTCGATCAGGCCTTCCTGGGCAAGATCCCGATGGATTACACCTTCCGCTACTTCGATACCGACAAGATGCGCGCCGCGAGCGCTGCAGCCCGGACTGCGTTTCCGCAGTTGCTCTTGCCGAACACCGCGAACAACTACGACGTCCGCGAGCAGGTCTATGCCGCCTTCCTCATGGGCACGGTGCGGTACGACTGGGGTTCGGTCGTCGGCGGCGCGCGCGTCGAGCACATCAAGAACCGCGGCGTCGCCGTCGGCACCGTTGGCACGACCACGGGCCTGGTGACGGCCGAGGCCGAGCAGACGCTCGTCTTCCCCAGCCTGCACATCAACTACAACGTCGACGAAACGAAGAAATTCCGCCTTTCGTTCAACTCGGGCGCGGCACGTGCCGACTATGACCAGCTTCGCCCGAACGTCGTCGTCAACGACACAAACGAGACGATCTCGGGTGGCAACCCCGGCGTGAAGCCCGAGCGCGCCTACGGCGTCGACGCCTACTTCGAATGGTACATGCGCCCGCAGGGCTATCTGATGGTCGGCGCGTTCTACAAGGAAGTGAAGGACGTGCTCTACACGACTTCGCGCACCTTCGGTTCGAACGCGCTTAACGTCGGCGGTGTCGATCGTTCGGGCTACACCTTCTCGGGCATCACCAATGGCGGCGACGGCCGCATCTACGGTCTCGAAGCCGCGGCACAGCTCCAGCTCGAGCCCTGGACCGACAGCCTCGGCCTGCCCGAGTTCATGGGCGGCTTCGGCGTCTCGGCGAACCTGACGCTCAACAACAGCCGCGTCACCAAGCCCGCGACGGGCGCGATCCCGGCGCGCAAGGTCCGCCTGCCCGGCACCTCGGACTTCGTCTACAACCTCGGTGCCTATTACGAGAAGTACGGCCTGTCGCTGCGCCTGCAGTACCAGAACCGCGGCAAGTGGCTCGATACGGTGGCGGATACCCTGGCCGATGCCGGCGACACCTACTGGGACTCGGACGACGAACTCGACTTCTCCGCGCGCTATGCGATCACGAAGAACTTCGAGATCTATTTCGACGCCTCGAACCTGCTCAACCACCCGGGCCGCCGCTTCTCCGATCCGGGCAACCTGCTGACCGCGACGGGCACGGCTTCGCCCAGCACAAGCGGCCAGACGATCGAGTGGGAACGTTTCGGGCGCCGTTACACCGGCGGTATCCGGTTCAACTTCTGATGCGCAGCAAGACGATCCTGCTCGCGGCGCTGGCCTGCTCGGCCTGCGCCACCACTGCGACCACCCCGCCGGTAGCTTCGCTGCCGGCGGCGGAGGTCACCGCCCTCGCCGAAACCGCCCCGGTGGGAACGGCCGCAGCCGACGCGGCCGACGATCCGGCGATCTGGCGCAACCCGGCAGATCCGGCGAAGAGCCTGATCGTCGCGACGGACAAGCGCGCGGGTCTGCACGTTTACGGTCTCGGCGGAGCGTCGCGGTTCTTCGAGCCTGACGGACGGCTCAACAACGTCGACCTGGTCGATCTGGGGCCGCGCGGCGTGATCGTCGTCGCCAGCGACCGCAACGACGTCATGGCGGCGAAGCTGCGGCTCTACCGGCTCGACACCGAGACGGCGAAGCTGATCCCGCTCGGCGCGGTCGCGGGCGGCAAGGGCGAGGCCTATGGCGTCTGCCTCTGGGTCCACGGGGAAGCGCTGCACGCCTTCTCGGTACTCAAGGACGGCACGGTCGAGGAATTCCGCCTCGAACTGGACGGTACCCCGCGTTCGGTGCCCGTGGCGACGCGCAAGGTCGCGACCCAGGCCGAAGGCTGCGTCGCCGATCCGCGCGACGGCACGCTCTATGTCGGCGAGGAAGACGTTGGCGTTTGGCGCTACGCCGCGGGCAGCACCCAGGGTGCGCTCGTTGCGAAGGCCGACGGCAAGCAACTGGTGATGGACACCGAAGGCCTGGCGCTGATCACCGAGGGCGACAGGGGCGGCTACCTCGTCGCCTCGAGCCAGGGCGACAATGCCTATGCCGTCTACCGCCTGCCGGGCATGGAACCGGCCGGCCGTTTCCGCATCGCCGCGGGCAAGTTCGGCGCGACGTCTGAGACCGACGGCATCGCGCTGATGGGGGGAGGCTTCGGCACCGACTATCCCGCGGGCCTGTTCGTCGCGCAGGACGGCGACAACGCGCCGCATGCGCAGAACTTCAAGCTGGTGTCCTGGGCCGACGTGCGCAAGGCGCTGGGGCTCTAGGCAAAAACAATCCTCCCCGGCACGGGGAGGTGGCAGCCACGCAGTGGCTGACGGAGGGGGTTTGCCGGCAAGCGCTGCGCGCGCCGAGAGCCCCCTCCACCGCCTTCGGCGGTCCCCCTCCCCGTCACCGGGGAGGAGTTCACCTTTCAATCAGACGATTTCGCCGATCTCGGTACCCACGTCGTAGGTCTCGCCCGAGGCGGCCTTGTGCACGAGCGTACCCGAGGCCGGAGCCTCGATGTCGCGCGCGGTCTTGTTGGTTTCGAGCACGTAGATCACGTCAGCTTGGGCAGGGTCAGGGTCGTGGCCATCGGTTTACCTTCTGTAGTGCGTTTGACGGTTGATCAGGACTTTACCGCAGCGCGGATGCGCGCGGCGATCGAGGGCGGCGTCGGGACCTGGCTGAACTCGATCGCGTTCGAATAGGCCATCGGCGCATAGTCGGCGCCGTAACGCATCGCGGGCGCCTTGAGCTTGCCCCAAAGCTCCTCGTTGATCGTCGAGCAGATCTCGGCGCCGAGACCGCAGAACTCGACCGCGGCGTGGACGACCAGCGCGCGGCCGGTCTTCTTCACCGAGTCCAGCACGCGGTGGTAGTCGATCGGCACCAGCGAGCGCAGGTCGATCACTTCCACGTCGATGCCGTCCTTGGCCACCTCTTCCGCCGCCGCGAGGCAGTGGTTGAGCATGTAGCCATAGGAGATCAGGGTCAGGTCCTTGCCAGGGCGACGCACCTTGGCGACGCCGAGCGGGATCTTGTACTCGCCCTTGGGCACGTCGCCCTTGAGCGTGTAGAGCAGCATCATCGATTCCAGCATGACGACCGGATCGGGATCGTCGATCGCCGAGAGCAGCATGCCCTTGGCGTCCACCGGGTTCGACGGATAGGCCACCTTGATGCCCGGCGTGTGCGTCAGCCAGGCTTCGAGGCTCTGCGAGTGCTGCGCGCCGAAGCCGCCCATGCCACCGCCGAGTTGCATGCGGATCGTCAGCGGCGCATGCGTCGCCGAACCCGACATGTAGCGCTGCTTGGCCGCGTGGTTGGCGATCTGGTCGAGGCAGACGCCGAGGAAGTCGACGAACATGATCTCGGCGATCGGCTTCATGCCGGCGATCGACGAACCGATCGCGGCGCCGATGATCGCGGTCTCGGCGATCGGGGTCGGACGGACGCGACGGTCGCCGAACTCGGTCTGCAGGCCCTTGTTGGTGCCGAACACGCCGCCCTGCGGATCACCCACGTCCTCGCCGAGGATGAAGACTTCCTTGTTGTTGGTCATGGCGATGTGCTGCGCATCGCGCACGGCAATCGCCATCGAGATCGATTCGGTATCGCCCGAAAGCTCGCCCTCGGCTTCACGGACCGGGAAGTGGCCGCGCTGCGGCACGCTGTCGGGATCGGCGAACACGTCGACGATCGTCTCGCTCGGCGGGGTCGGCTTGCTTTCGAGCGCGCGGGCAATCGCGTCCTCGACTTCGGCCTTGGCCGCGGCTTCGAGCGCAGTCAGCTCTTCCTCGGTCGAGATGCCGGCTTCGAGCAGCAGCGCGCGCGTCTTCTCGAGCGGCGCGCGCTCCTTGCCCGCGGCCAGTTCTTCCTTGGTGGCGTTGTAGTTGTCACCGACGCCGGCGTGCGGGCCGATGCGGTAGGTGATCGCCTCGACGAAGACCGGGCCCTTGCCGGCGCGAACGTGGTCGATGACCTCCTTCATGCCCTTGTAGAAGGCGGCGGGATCGTTGCCGTCGAGCTGGACGCCCTTGAAGCCGAGCGCTTCGGCGCGGCCGAAGAAGTTCGGGCCGGCGGTGTAGGTGGGGATGCGCGTATATTCGCCCCACTGGTTGTTCTGGCACATGAAGATCACCGGCAGCTGCCAGGCACCGGCCAGGTTCATCGCCTCGTGCACCGCGCCGATCGAGGTCGCGCCGTCACCGAAGTTAACGATCGTCACGCGATCCTCACCGCGCTCCTTGGCCGAGATGGCCAGGCCGTTGGCGATCGGCGCACCGGCGCCGACGATGGCGGTGGTGACCATCGAGCCCGACTTGGGATCCGAGATGTGCGGGCTGCCACCCTTGCCCTTGTTCACGCCGTCTTCGCGGCCCAGAGCTTCGGCGAACATGCCGTAGAGGTCGACACCCTTGGCGACCTGGTCATGAATGCCGCGGTAGGTGGTGACCATGTAGTCGCGCTCGGTGGTGAGCTGCGAGATCGTTGCCGGGATGCACTCCTGGCCGGTCATCGGCCAGTAGGTGAACATGAACTTGCCGGCCGAAAGCCCCGCCTGGATCGCCTTGGGGCTCGATACCAAGATTTCCCTGCGCCATGATTCTGCCTCTCCCGAGATGATTCCACCGGCGCATAAGCATGCCTTCGGCGCTGTGCACAATCGAAACTTGCGTCGGAGGGCCGCGCAAATCCATAGTTTGGAGCAATTCGCCGCAGCAATCATTGGGGCGATACATCGGTCGATGGAGAAGCAATCAAGTGCCTGACAAGCTCGAAGGACAAGTGGCGGTGATAACCGGCGGCGGACGCGGCATCGGCCAGGCGATCGCCGTCGCGCTGGCAGGCGAAGGCGCGACGGTGGTGGTCTCCTCGCGCAACAAGGCAGAACTCGACTGGACCGTGGCCGAAGCCAAAGGCCTGGGCGTCGACGCCCTCGCGGTCGTCGCCGACGCCACCGACCGGCTCCAGGCCCATCGCCCCGTGGAAGAGGCGCTCGCCCAGTTCGGCAGGGTCGACATCGTCGTGCCCAACGTCGGCGGCGTAGCCGGCATGCACACCAGCCTCGACGGCGGCAACGAGGGGTTCGAGGCGACCTTGCTGCTCAACCTGACTTCGGCCTGGTGGACGATCCAGTCGGCCATGCCGGCTATGCGCGCAGCGCGGTATGGACGGATCGTCACGATCGGATCGACCGAGGCCCTGCGCGCCAATGACGGCGGCCCTCCGGGCTATGTCGCCGCCAAGCACGGGCTCGTCGGGCTGACCAAGCAACTCGCGCAGGATTGCGGGGCCTTCGGCATCACCGCCAACTGCATCTGCCCGGGCTGGACCAACACGGCGATGGTCGATTTCAAGAAGACCGCCGCGCACATGGGGATCGCCGAAGCCGAAGCCCGCGCCTATGCCACCGATCGCGCGGCGTTGGGGTGCATCCTCGACCCCGAGGATATTGCCGCAATGGCACTGATGCTTGTCTCGCCCGAAGGCGCGCGGATCACGGGCCAGGCGATCTCGGTCGACGGGGGCTACCGCCTCTAGAAATACTTGGGTTTTGCCAGAGCGGGATCGATGGATCTCGCGGACCAGCGCGCGAATGCTTCATCGCCGACGAAGGGATTCGCCGCCCGTTCGTGCCCGAAGGTCGACGTATCACCATGCCCCGGAACGAAGGCCACGTCGTCGCCCAGCGGAAACAGCCGGCCACGGATCGAATCGATCAAGGTGGGGAGATCGCCGTCGGGATGCTCCCAGGCGCCGATGGTGTGGCGGAACAGGATGTCGCCGACGAAGGCCTGTCGCGCCGCGCGGCTGAAATAGGCGACGTGGCCCTTGCTGTGTCCGGGGCAGTGCAGGACTTCGAGTTCCTCCTCGCCGAAGCGGACGCGATCGCCGTGTTCGAGCCAGCGCAGCGGTTCGTAACTGCGCACCTTGCCGCGCGGCTCGGCTGCCTGGCTTTCGAGTTGCGCGACCACCTCTTCGTTCGCGGCGCGCGCCCGCGCCATGCCCGCAAAGAAGGCACCCTGCCCCTCGAGCAGGGCCACGAGCGGCGCATCGCCGACGTGAGGCCCCTCGATGCGCGCGCCGGTCATATCGGCGAACTGCGCCGCCCCGCCGCAATGATCGAAATGGCCGTGGGTCACCAAGGCCACTTCGGGCTCGAGATCGAGCATGTCGATGAAGTTGAGGATCTCGCTGATGTCGCCGCCCGGATCGATCACCGCCGCGCGCCGGGTCTTCTCGCACCACAGGATCGAGCAGTTCTGCTGGAAGCGGGTCACCGGGAGGATTTCGAACTCCATGCACCATCCTAGCGCCGTGCTGGACCGCAGGGGAAGCCGGAACCAACGGCGCGAAGGCGGTTTCCTTTGGCAAGGGTGCGGACTGGAGAGACATATGCCGATGATCGAAGCCCGCGACGGGACCCGCCTCTACGCCAAGTCCTGGGGCGACGGACCGCCGGTGGTCCTCATCCACGGATGGCCGCTGTCGGCCGACAGTTGGGACCCGGTCACGCACCACCTCGCCGAAAACGGCTTTCAGGCAATCGCCTATGACCGTCGCGGCTTCGGCCGGTCGGACCAACCTTCCGACGGCTACGACTACGACACGTTCGCCGATGATCTCGCGGCGGTGATCGGACAGGTCGCCGGTGGCGAGAAGGTCGCGCTGGTCGGTTTCTCGATGGGCGGCGGCGAGGTCCTGCGGTTTCTCTCGCGTCATGGCGCACAAGGCGTGGCGCGCGTGGCCCTGGTCAGTTCGGTCGTGCCCTACATGGCCCAGACCGAAAACAATCCCGACGGCGTTCCCGAACATGTCTTCGCAGAAATGACCGAGGACATGCTCACCGATCGCGCCCATTTCTTCCGTGGCTTCTTCAAGGACTTCTACGGCGTGGGCTGGCTCGATCGCGCGGTCAGCGAAGAGGTTCTCGACCTGTCGTGGCAGACCGCGATGCAGGCCGGCCTCCATCCCACGCTCGCCGCCGCACGGGCTTTCGCGACGACCGACTTCCGACCCGATCTTGCCGCCTTGACCGTGCCGACGCTGGTGATCCACGGCACGGCCGACAAGACCGTGCCGATCGAGGCGACAGCGCGTGAGGTTGCGCGCCGTGTGCCGCATGTCGATCTCATCGAGTACGAGGGCGAGGCCCACGGGGTCTTCGCGACGCAGCAGGAACGCCTGAAGCGCGACCTGCTCGCATTTCTCGAAGGGCGGGCACCAGAGGATCGCCAGGAGGTACTAGACGCGATCACCGAACAATCGATCGTGATCGAGCGGATTTAGCGGCACACGCCGAAGCCGTGGCGCGCTGCCTGATCAAGATGCAGGTGGTCGCGATGCGCGGCGTTGTAATCGGGCGAAAGCGTCGTCGCGAAGACCTGGCAGGCGCCCTTGCGCGCGGCGCGCAGGAAATCCGCTTCGGGCACCGGCCGCGACCAGTCGCGCAGCACGGAGACGCGGCGTCTGTCGGCGAGCACAAAACCCGCCACGTCGATCGCATTGCCCGTCGCGTGCTCGCTCCAGGCGCCCGTCGCGCCGCCGCCGATCCGCCGGCAATTGTTCGTGCCGAGATGTTCGATAGCCACGACGCGCGTGTGGAGAAGATCACGCGCCGCCGGTTGCACCGAATGCCGCAGCCAGAGCGCCAAGGCGGCACTGACCGCGCAACTCGCCTGCGCGCCGGTAGGGCGTAGTGCCAGACCACTTGCTGCGTCGGGCCTAGGCGCTACGCGATCCTCACGGCGGCAGGTGCCCTCGCCCACCGGCGGCAGCGCGGTGAAGGCGATCGCGCTGCGCTTCAGGAAGGCGCGGCATTCATCCGGCTCGGCGCGCAGATGGGCGAGCTTGCGCGCGGTCGCCCAGCCCACCCGATCGGAAATCCGCAGCGGCACCCAGGGGTTGTGCTCGGGATGTTCGGTCAACCACCGCCAACCCGTGAAGACGAGCGCAGCCGTGACGATCAGCACGATCGCCCAGCGATCGGGATTGAAGCGGTGTCGCGAGGCCATAGCCTCTCCCAACGCGGGAGAGCGCCACCGGTTCAGTCGATCGGCGCGCCCGGCAACGGCGGAACCGGCTGCGGCGGCACGTCGGCGTCCTCCTCGTGGACCTCGACGATGCCGAGCCCGACGTGGCTGCGCGAGCGGCTGTAGCCGAAATAGACGAAGAAGCCGATCACCGCCCAGATCGCGAAGAGAATGATGCTCTTGTGATCGAGCATCGCGAACAGATAGATGCAGCCCGCGATCGATATCGGCGCCGTGATCCAGACCGCTGGCGTGCGGAACGGACGATGCCGCGTGGGATCGGTCTTGCGGATCACCATCACCGCGATCGACACCGCCGCGAAGGCGAAGAGTGTCCCCGAGTTGGAGATGTTGGCGAGCTGCCCCACCGGGAAGAACGCTGCGAACAGCGCGACCGCGACGCCAGTGATGATCGTGATGACGTGAGGCGTGTTGTACTTGGGGTGGATCTTCGAGAACGAGGCCGGCAGCAGGCCGTCGCGGCTCATGACAAAGAAGATGCGCGTCTGACCGAACATCATCATGAGAATGACCGACGGCAGCGCGAGCCCGGCGGCGAGGCCGAGCAGGTTGCCGATCTGCGGCCAACCGATCTCGCGCAAGGTGAAGGCCAGCGCTTCCTTCGAGCATACGACGTCCTTGAAGCCCTCGGCCGCCCGTGCGGCACATTGGGCGGCCAGTTCGCGGCTACCCGGCTCCAGCGCGATGCCGGCGACATCGCGCACCGGCTGGCTGGAAAGCCCGGGCGCGCCGATGACCCCGGCCGCGACCAGGAGATAGAAGACCGTGCAGACCGTCAGCGAACCGATCAGTCCGATCGGCATGTTGCGCTGAGGGTTCTTGGTTTCCTCGGCCGCGGTCGAGACCGCGTCGAAGCCGACATAGGCAAAGAAGATCGAGGCCGCCGCCATGCCGACGCCGATGAAACCCGTCGGCGCGAACGGCGAGAACTGCGCGCTGTTCATCACCGGGAGGGCAAGCACGCAGAACAGCGTGAGCGCCGAAACCTTGATCACGACAAGAACGGCATTGACCGTGGCGCTCTCGCGCGTGCCGATGACCAGTAGCCAGGTGACCAGGCCGGCGATGAACATCGCTGGCAGGTTGATCGCGCCGCCGTCGAAAGGCCCGGCAACCAGGGTATCGGGTATGTCGATGTTCAGCGCATGCTCAAGCAGGCCAATCACGTAGCCCGACCAACCAACCGACACCGCGCCGGCGGCGACCGCATATTCGAGGATCAGCGCCCAGCCCACCATCCAGGCGATCAGTTCGCCCATTACCGCGTAGCTGTAGGTATAGGCCGAACCCGAAACGGGGACCATCGACGACATCTCGGCATAGCAGAGCGCGGCAAAGGCGCAGACCAGACCGGCGATGATGAAGCTGACCATCATGCCGGGGCCGGCCTTCTGCGCGGCCTCGGCGGTGAGGACGAAGATGCCCGTGCCGATGACCGCACCGATGCCGAGCATGGTCAGTTGGAAGGCGCCGAGCGATCGGTGCAGGGATTTCTTTTCAGCCGTGGCCAGAATGGCATCAAGCGGCTTCACGCGACCGAACATGCAGGGGACCCTCACCGAAATCAGCGGATTGGCCGGGAGGCTACAGTCTGGTGACATATTGGCAAGGCCCCGCGCGTGGCCTTCCCCAGCCTTGTATCAGGAGCTAGAAGACCGGCATGTCCACGACCTTCCAGCTCGACACCGCCACCAGCCGCGCCAACCCGACTCCGGCACCGATGAAGCGCCTGACCGTGCCGCAGATCCAGCGACGCAAGTTCGAAGGCCGCACCGAAAATCCGCTAGTGATGCTCACTGCCTATACCGCGCGGCAGGCCCAACTGCTCGATCCGCATTGCGACCTGCTGCTCGTCGGAGACTCGCTCGGACAGGTGATCTATGGCCTGCCGTCGACCTTATCGGTCACGCTCGACATGATGATCGCACATGGCGCCGCGGTCGTGCGCGGATCCTATCACAGCGTCGTGATCGTCGACATGCCGTTCGGCACCTATGAGGCAAGTCCGCAGCAGGCCTTCGCCGCGGCGAGCCGGATCATGGCCGAAACCGGTTGCGCCGGGGTCAAGCTCGAAGGTGGCCAGGCGATGGCGGAAACGATCGCCTTTCTCACCGCCCGCGGGATCCCCGTCATGGCTCACGTCGGCCTCACCCCGCAGGCCGTCAACGCGTTGGGCGGCTACGGCGCGCGCGGCAAGAGCCAGCAGGAGCATGAGAAGATCGTCGCCGATGGCGTGGCCGTGGCGAATGCCGGTGCCTTCGCCATCGTCGTCGAGGGCGTGCTCGAACCGATTGCCATCGCCCTGACCAAGACCGTGGAAGTGCCGACGATCGGCATCGGCGCCTCGGCGCAATGCGATGGGCAGGTGCTCGTCACCGAGGACATGCTCGGCATGTTCGAGCGCGTGCCGCGCTTCGTGAAGCGCTACGAGACGATCGCCGAGACGATCTCGGGCGCGGCCGTCCGCTATGCCGAAGAGGTGCGTGCGCGGGTCTTTCCGGGTCCCGAGCAGACCTACCAGCCCAAGTGATGTCCGCATGGACAAGGTGACAAAGGTGACAAAGGTGACGGCGCCCAACGGCTGATTGTGTCACCTTGAGCAACGCACTCCCACCTTGCGGGAAGTTCGGTCCGTAGGACAGCCGCTTTTCCTGGTCCGGCTCAGTGCGTCGGTTCGCGATCGCCGCGCAGCCGCGTCGCCATCGGCGCGGCGACGATCATCTGCACGAGATGGTAGACGATCAACGGCAGGATAACGATGCCGGCCATCTCCGAAGGGAACAGCACGGTGGCCAGAGGCGCGCCCATCGCGATGCTTTTCTGCGCGCCGGCGAAGAGCATGGCGATACGATCGCCGTGCGACAGGCGCAGCAGGCCGCCGAGCAGCCAGGCACCTCCGTAGCCGAGCACCATCAGCACCGCCGAGCCCAGCAGCACGCCGGCCCAGCCCACGGCGTCCACCTTGGTCCAGATCCCTTGCTCGACCGCACCCGAGAAGGCGACGTAGACGGCTATGGCGATCGAGCTGCGATCCATCCGGGTGATGATCTGCTTGTGCTCCATGATCCATCCGCGAACGAACCCCTGCAGGACCTGACCCGCGACGAAGGGGAGCAGCAGCATGGTCACGACCTTGACCAGTTGATCGCCATGGAACTCGCCACCCGCGTTACCTGCGAGCAAGGCAAACAGCGGCGCGCTGATGAAGACGCCGAGGATGTTGATCAGTGCCGCCGCCACGACCGAACTCGCGACGTTGCCGCCCGCGAGCGAGGAGTAGGCGGTCGCAGACTGGACGGTCGAGGGCAAAACACCGAGATAGAGGAAACCGAGCGCCAGCATCGGCGGCAGCACGGTGGCACTCACCTGCCACAGCCCCCATCCCGCCACGGTCATCACGCCGAAGACGAAAGCCACCAGCGGCAGCAGCAGGCGATGGTTGCCGAGCCCGGCCAGAACCTCGCGCCGCGACAGTCGCAGGCCGTAGAGCAGGAAGAGAACGAACACCGCGGCGTTCGAAACCATCTGGGCGATCTCGTGCGCGCGCCCTTCGACCGGCAGCACGGTCGCGAGCAGGATCGCGGCCGTTATCAGCCGCACCATCGGGTCAATCTTTCCCAACAAGGCGATCAACGCTCCGAAGGGCGCACGGGCGGCGCCGGCGTACCGAGGAAGCGCGGTGCCGGCGCGGGCTGGATCAGACCGTCGATCTCGATGAACGTGCCGCGCTCACGATTATGCGCGTGCAGCGGCGCCTCGGCGAGACTGAGTACCGGCGCGAAACAGGAATCGGTGTCTTCGAGCAGCGCGCACCATTCGTCGCGGGTCTTGGCACGGAATATCTCTCGCAACCGCGCTTTCGCCCGAGGCCAGGCCGCCCGACCGCCGCGCACGAAATCGGGATCGTCAGAAAGTCCCAGCCTCTCGAGCAACAGCGCGTAGAACTGCGGCTCGAGCGGCCCCAACGCAACGAACTTGCCGTCCGCCGTCTCGTAGGTGTCGTAATAGGGAGCCCCGCCGTCGAGCACGTTCACGCCGCGCCGATCCTGCCACATGCCGTTGCCCAGCATCGTATAGGTCATAGCCGACAGCAGCGCCGCACCATCGACCATCGCCGCGTCGATCACCTGCCCTTTGCCGGTCGTGCGTGCGGACAAGATCCCGGCGAGGACGCCGAAAGCGAGCAGCATGCCACCGCCACCGAAATCGCCGACGAGGTTGACCGGTGCCATCGGCCGCTCGACCGGCCCGAACGTGTGGAGCGCCCCCGACAGCGCGATGTAGTTGATGTCGTGCCCCGCGTGCTGCGCCTTCGGGCCCTCCTGACCCCAACCCGTCATGCGCCCGATGACCAGACGCGGATTGCGCGCGAGCAGCACGTCAGGACCAAGGCCGAGCCGTTCGATCACGCCGGGACGATTGCCTTCGATCAGAGCGTCGGCGGTCTCGACGAGCGCAAGCAGGCGCTCGACGGCCTCAGGCTGCTTGAGATCGAGCGTCAGCGGGTCACGATTGCGGTTGAGGACGTCGCGCGCTCCGAAATCGCCGAAGGGCGAGGCGCCGGGACGCGCGACGCGGATTACCCGAGCGCCGTGATCGGCCAGCATCATGCCGGCGAACGGCGCCGGTCCGATGCCGGCCAGCTCGATTACCGTTATGCCGTCAAGCGCGCCTGCCATATCGTCTCCCGGTCCTCGACCGGACGGCGAATGCCCAAGGCCCGTGTGATTGTCGAGACGGGAATCAGGTCCCGGCCAACATCGAGGCGCTCTTGTCGAGCAGAGCCTGCGCCCGAGCCGGCTGGCCAAGTGCCTGCAAGCTGAGCCCCCAGGCCTCCGTCGCCAGCGGGCTGCCGCGTTGAAGCGCATAGGCCGCGCGCGCCGTCGCTTCGGCCGCCTTGGCGTCGCCGCCGCGCAGTTGCACGCGCGACAGGTCCACGAGCAGTCGCACGTCGCCGCCGCCGCCGTTGACCCGCAAGGCTTCGAGGAGTTCGCGCGCGCGCCGCCAGTCCTGCGTTTCGACAGCGGCGCCTGCCATCATCCGCATGGCCATGCGATCGGCAGGGTTGGCGGCGAGGAACCCGCTGACCAATGCCTTGGCTTGGGCCGCCTGGCCGGCCTGGGTGGCCGCCAGCGCCATGCGCAGCATCAGGCTCTCGGAGAACCGCACGTGGGCCGCCAGGCGATAATGCGCCAGCGCCCCCGACGCATCGCCGCCAGCGAGCATCAGATCGCCCGCGATCGCCTGGTTGAAGCCCGATCCGGGGTTCGCGGCCAGCTTGACCGCGCTGGCGGCCCGCGCCTCGTCGATCCGTCCCGCGGCCAGCAGCCCGCCGAATTCGGAGCCGATGACCACCGGGACGAAATCCGGTCGACGCGCAAAGGCCGCGCGATCGAGCAATGGCGCCGCCAGATCGCGACGCCCTTCGGCCTCGTAGGCGCGGGCAACCAGCGCCATCAGGTAGGGCGAGGCCTCGGGTCGCGCCGCTTCCGTGGCAAAGTCGTGGATCAGAAGTCGGTTCTCACCGCGCCGCGCATAGGCCTGCGCCAGCAGCAGGCGAGCGCGCGCATTGCCTGGTTGAAGCCGATTCAACCGCGACAGCGCCTCGGCGGCGAGGACATAGTTACCCGCCTGCATCTCGAGAACACCTTCGAGCAATTGCGCCGCGGGCACCTTGTCAAGCTTGTCGCCGGCGCGCGCGAAGAGGCCGCGTGCCAGCTCGGGCTTGCCGGCACGCGCCGCCAGTACGGCCTGGAGATAATAGGCGAGCGGGTGGCCTGGCTCGATCGAGAGCATCAACCGCGTCGTTTCGAGCATCTTCTTGGCGCGCCCGAGGTCGCCGAGCGTCGCGGCATATTCGCCGAGCACGTCGACATCGCGCGGCGCCTGCCGCAACGCGCGCTCGAACCAGGGCAAGGCCGCGGCCAGCCCCTGTTGATCGCGCACGAACTGAGCCTTGAATTCAAGCGCGCGAACATTGCCGGGTTCGAGCTTCAGCGCATAGTCGGCCGCATCGTTCGCGAGCATATGCTCACCGCCGATATAGCGGAGCCGTCCGATCTCCACCCACATCGAGGCATCGCGCGGAGTGATCGCCATGGCCTCGTCGAAGGCCCGGCCAGCAGCGAGAAGATCGCCGGTCTCGCGCTCGAGCTGGGCCAGCTTGCGGAAGCCCCAGGCCGCGGTCTCGCGGGTGAATTCCTCGGGCGCGAGCCAGTCACGCGCCTTCTCTGGCTCCCCCTGGACGAGGTAGGCCTCGCCCATATAGGCCGCGACCGCCGCGCGTGGGGCGCCCGCACCGAGTGCGCGCTGCAGGCTGACTTCGGCGGCGATGCCGTCGCCTCGCCCCAGCGACGCTCGTGCCTCGCCAACGAGATCGGTCCAGCCCGGCTCGGCCACGCCGGGTCCCGCCAACGCCGCGGCGAACAGGGCCGCCGTCATTAGCCAGGGCCGCCGTCGCGGCATGCGATCAGGCGCTGAGGTCATACTGCTTGAGCAGGTCATAGAGGGTCGGCCGGCTGATCCCCAGCATCTTGGCCGTGCTCGAGATGTTTCCTTCGCTCCGGGCCAGCGCGTGGCGGATGACCTTGCGATCGGACGCCTCGCGTGCGGTCTTGAGATTGAGCGCGCCAACGACTTCGGCATCGGGCTCGGCCAGATCGAGATCGACAGCCGTGACGAGCTTGCCGTCGGCCATGATCACCGCGCGCTTCACGCGATTCTCGAGCTCGCGGACGTTGCCCGGCCAAGGCCAGGCATCGATCGCGGTCAGGGCATTGGCGGCGAAACCGCGGACCTGCGGGTTCATCTCCTTGGCGAAGCGCGCGAGGAAGACCTTGGCGAGCAGGGTCGCGTCCCCCGGCCGCTCGGCCAGGCTCGGGATTTTCACGACAATCTCGGCCAGGCGATAGAACAGATCCTCGCGGAAGCGGCCGTCGCCGATCATCGTCTCGAGATCCTGGTGCGTGGCGCAGACGATCCGCGTGTCGACCGCTATAGAACGGCGCGAGCCGATCCGCTCGATCACGCGTTCCTGCAGAAAGCGGAGCAGCTTGACCTGGAGCTGGAACGGAATGTCGCCGACCTCGTCGAGGAACAGCGTGCCGCCTGCGGCCTGCTCGATCTTGCCTTCGGTGGTCTTGATCGCGCCGGTGAAGGCACCCTTCTCGTAGCCGAACAACTCGCTTTCGAGCAGGTTCTCGGGAATCGCCGCGCAGTTGATCGCGACGAAGGCGCCATCGGCGCGATCGCTCGCCTCGTGCAGCCCGCGCGCGAGCAGTTCCTTGCCCGTGCCCGAGGCGCCGAGCAGCATGACCGAGACATTGGTGTTGGCGACGCGCTCGATCGTGCGCGCGACGCGGACCATCTCGGGCGCGGCGGTGATCATGGTGCCGAGCACGCGATCGTCCTTGGCGGGCCGCGCGGCCAAGGTGCGGTTTTCACCCTCGATGCGATGGAGTTCGAATGCGCGGCGAACGATCAGGCCGATCGCCTCGATGTCGATCGGCTTCTGGTAGAAGTCGTATGCGCCCTTGGCGATGGCCTGGAGCGCGGACTCGCGCGCACCGTGGCCCGAGGCGACGATCACCTTGGTGTCGGGCTTGAGCGCCATGATCTCGTCGAGCACGGCGAAGCCCTCGGTCGTGCCGTCGGGGTCGGGCGGCAGGCCGAGATCGAGCGTCACCACCGCCGGCTCCTCGGCGCGCAGGGCGGTCAGCGCTGAGGCGCGATCACCGGCTACGATCACCTCGAAGTCCTCGTAGGCCCACTTGAGCTGCGCCTGCAGCCCGGCATCGTCCTCGACGACGAGCAGCTTGGGCTTGGATGGGGTGGTCATGCAGCTTTCTCCGCCGGGTTTCCGGCTCGATTGTCGAAAAGTTCGCTCGTGGCTGTGAGCGGCAGGCGAATGGTGAAGCGTGAGCCCAGCCCTTCGCGCGATTCCACCTCGAGCCGTCCACCCATGGCGATCACCAGTTCGCGCGCCTCGAAGGCGCCGATGCCGAAACCGCCGGTCTTCGAGGAGAAGAACGGCTTGAACAGTTTCGTCCTGACGAAGTCGGGCGACATGCCCGTGCCCGAGTCGACCACGTCGAACCGCGCGTGGACGCCGTCAGCCGCGGCGCTGACATAGACCGGGCGGTTGGCGGCGCTGGCATCGATCGCGTTCTGGATCAGATGGGTGAGCACCTGTTCGAGCGCCTCGCGGTTGGCCATGACCGCCTCGTCGAGGCACTCGCCGACCACGACCGGATGGCCGACGCGAAACCGGCCGGCCACGGCGTCGACGACCTCGGTCGCGAGCACGGCATCGACCTTCTCGATAGCCCCGTTGCCGTAGCGCGACAGACGCGCGAGCAGCGCATTGAGCTTGTCCGCCGAATTGCGCAGCGTCACCAGCATGTCGTCGCGGAAGGCCGGCTTGTCCGCATGCTTTTCGGCGTTGCGCGCGAGCAGGCTGAGCTGGCTCGCGAGATTCTTGATGTCGTGCATGACGAAGGCGATGCGGCGATGGAAATCGTCGAACCGGCCCGCCTCGGCCAGCGCCTCCTGGCCGGCATGTTCGGCAAGATATGAAGCGAGCTGCTGGCCCACGACACGCAGCAGGTCGAAGTCCTCCCAGTCGAGCTGGCGCGCCATCGGCGGGCGAGCCAGCACGACGAGTCCGACCAGGCGCTCGTAATGGATCAGTGGCACCAATGCCCAGGCGCGCGATTCCTGCCGCAGCCATTCGGGCACGACCTGCCCCTCGCCGCGCGAATCCCGGCCGCCGCGCAGGTCATCCATGTGGACGATGAAACCCTCGCGCTCGAAGAAGGCGACGGCGGTCGGGCTCAGCGCCACGGCGGGCACGTCGGCCGCGGGCCAGTGCCAGCGCGCCGCCAGGGTCATCTCGCCGTGATCGCCGGGGGCGAGCAACAGTCCCGCCGGGCACTCGGCGATGTCGGCGATCGCCTGGACCACGCGCTCGCCCAGCGGTGCGCCGCCGCAGCTGTTGCCGATCGTACGGGTGAAGCGCAGCCATTCCTCGCGATAGTCGTAGCGGTGCTGGAACAGGTGCTTGGCCAGCGTCACCTTGAGCCATCCGCGCAGGCGGCGCGAAGGCAGGAACAGGATCGCCGCGACGCTGGCGAGGATGACGAAGCCCAGCCCCATCACGCGCGCATAGTCGCCGCCCGCGTAGGACAGCCAACGCGCGACCGCGACCATCGTCGCAAGATAGGCACCGATGACGATCAGCGAAAAGGTTTGGAAGGTCACCGCACGCGAGGGACGGAACCGCTGGCCGGCGCGCTCCTGCGTCGCGCCCAAGGCGAGCAGCACCGCCAACGCGATCGCCGACAGGCCCCGCAGCGCGGCGACCTCGGCGGGCCACCCGCTGGTCAGATAGGCGATCGTGTAGAGATTGAGGTCGACGGTCCACAGCACCGCCAGGCCCGTCGCGGGCCAGAGCAGCACCGAGCGTGACTGGTTCGAGGCGCCCGCATAGAGATTGTGGACGAGTACGAGGGCGCCGACCGTGATCAGCAGGCGCAACAGGACGATAGAATCGAACGCGACATCGGCGATCGCAGGCCCAAACGCGAGATGGACGATGATCACGTCGATCGCCGCCTGGAGCAGCTCCACGGCGGCGAGAACCGCCAGAACGGGGCGGATCGGGCCGAGGCTGGCATGTCGCCCGTCGACCGCGAACAGGCGGTAGGTCACGCCCAGCCAGGCCAGATTGCGCGCCGCTTCGGCGAGCGATGCCGGCAGCCCGCCGTCGCCCAGCACGGCGACGATCAGGCAGCGGATTGCGGTCAGCGCGAGGCCGATCACGATCGCCGGCCAGGCGTCGCCGAAGCCCTTGCGCCGGCTCAGCAGCCAAACGGCAGCGGTCGCTGCGGCGACCGCACCGACGAGGTGCGTGCTCGCGCCCGCCAGCGTCCAGAAGGGGCTGATCGCGTCCTCGGTCACCGCAGAGCCGTTACCGCGCGCCTTCGTGCCAGAGCACGACGCGCAGGGTCTGGAGGATGATCAGCAGATCGAGGAAGGGCGTGTAGTTCTTGGCGTAGTAGAGGTCGTATTCGAGCTTGTGCCGCGAATCCTCGATAGAGGCGCCATAGGGGTAGTTGACCTGGGCCCAACCGGTGATGCCCGGCTTCACCATGTGACGCTCGGCATAGTAGTTGAGCTGTTCCTCGAGGTCGGCGACGAATTCGGGGCGCTCGGGACGCGGACCGACGAAGCTCATTTCGCCCTTCAGCACGGTCCAGGCCTGAGGCAGTTCGTCGATGCGGACCTTGCGGATGAAGTTGCCGATACGCGTCACGCGCGGGTCGTTCTTGGTTGCCCACTGCGCGCCGCCCGCTTCGGCATCGGTGCGCATCGAGCGCAGCTTGATGACGTCGAACTTCTGTCCGTAGAGCCCGACGCGCGACTGGCGGTAGAAGGCGGGGCCACGGCTGTCGATCTTCACCAGCAATGCGAAGATCACGATCACCGGCGCGGTCAGCAGCAGCAGCAGCGCGCTCGCGCCGATGTCGAAGGCGCGCTTGGCCACGCTGGAAACCGCGCGCCCCGAGGAGAACCCGTCGGAGAAGATCAGCCACGAGGGATTGACCGTGTCGAGATCGACGCGGCCGGTCTCGCGCTCGAGGAAACTCGAGAAATCGTTGACGTGGACGCCGGCGGTCTTGATCCGCAGCAGGTCCTTGAGCGGCAGCGCGTTGCGCCGCTCTTCGAGCGCGAGGACGACCTCGCTGACGCCGAGGTTCTCGACGAAGCGCGTGAGATTGTGGATCGCCGAACGCGCGATCGCCTCTTCGACCACCGGCGCGCTCTCGCTCATGCCGACATAGCTCACGATCACGAAGCCGCTCTCGGACTTGTCGCCAAGTTCGCGCAGGCGTTGCGCGCGGTTGCCCGCGCCGAGCACGAGCACGCGGCGACGAAACGCAGAGGTGCCGAGAATGCCGCCGATGACCAAACGATTGAGCACGAGCAGGACAATCGCCAGAGCCATGCCGTAGGCCAGGGTCGAGCGCCAGAAGTTGTGCGCGTCGAGGACGAAGTCGATGAACGACAGCGCGATGATGCCCAGCGAGACGGCGACCAGCAGCCTTGCGCAGGCGAAGCGCATCGAACGCAGCGAGTCGGCACCATAGACGCCGACCGAAATCATCGCCGCCAGCATCATGCCGGCGAAACCGGCGTGAGACCACACGCGCTCGTGAAAGAAGCCGGGATCCATCTCGATCTGCCCGGCGCGCAGCCGCCAGGCAAGCTCGCCCGCGGTTACCAGCAGCAGCAGGTCGAAAAGCCCGAGCAGCAGGACCGCGTGCGGGATATAGTGCTTGAACACCCTGATCATGATGGCCTTGCTCAGCGTCCGGCCCGTGACGGACCGTCGAACATGCCTAGGCCAAAGGCGTAAAATGTCGGTAAAGCTGACAGTGCCGATCAATCGGCAAGTGGCGAATTATCGGCCTTTATCGGGACATTGTCGGCAAAATTTACAGCGGACGGTGCCCTTCGGCATCAGAATTCGGTCCAGTCCTCGTCGAAGGCGACGTTGCCCATGACCATCGGCGCCGGGGCCGCAGTGGTCCGTGCTGGCGCGGGCGCCGAGGGCGCGGCAATCGGCACGACGTTGCCCGAGCTCGTGCGGAACTGCGTGACGAGCTGGGCCAGTTGTCCCGCCTCGTCGGCCAAGCTGCGCGCGGCGGCAGTCGATTCCTCGACCATCGCAGCGTTCTGCTGGGTCATGCGGTCCATGTCGCCGACCGCCACATTGACCTGCTGGAGGTGCGTGGCCTGGGCCTGGCTGGTCGCAGCGATCGTGTCGAACATGCGATCGATCTCGCCGATGCGGCCTGCGATACCCGCGAGCAGCGCGCCGGTCTCGGCCACGAGCTTGGCGCCGGCATCGACGTGCTGGGTGCTGTTCGAAATCAATCCCTTGATGTCATTCGCGGCGTCGGCGCTGCGCTGTGCGAGCAGACGCACCTCGTTGGCGACCACGGCGAAGCCCTTGCCCGCCTCACCCGCGCGCGCGGCTTCCACGCCGGCATTGAGCGCAAGGAGGTTGGTCTGAAACGCAATCGCGTCGATCGTGTCGATGATGCGGGTGATCTCGCCCGAGGATTTCTCGATCTCGCCCATTGCCGAAACGGCGCGTGCGACCACGACTTCACCCTCATGCGCCTCGGTATTGGCCGTCGTGATCGAGGCGCGGATTTCCTGGGTCTTGGCCGCGGCTTCGTTCACACCCGACGTGACCTGGTTCATCGCGGCCGCGGTCTCTTCGAGGCTTGCGGCCTGGTGCTCGTTGCGTCGCGCCAGATCGTCCGAAGCCGTGCGGATCTCGGCTGCGCCCGACGATACGCCATTGGCCGTGCGCGTCACCATCTGGATGACCTGCGCGAGCTCGGCGACGGTGCGATTGTAGGCCTTGCGGATCTGCTCGTACTCGGGCGCCAGCGGCTGATCCATCCGATGGACGAGATCACCCTCGGCCATCTTGGCCAGCGAGTCGGACAGTCCGTCGACCACCGCCGCCTGCTTCGCCGCCGAATCGCGCTGGGCAATGCCCGCTTCGCGGAACACGCCGATCGCGGCAGCCATCTGGCCGATCTCGTCGGTGCGATCGAGGCCCGAAGGCGTGCGGCTGTAGTCCCCCGCGGCCATGACCTGCATGGTCTCAGCCGTTTCGGCGAGCGGCGCGACGACGCGGGTCCGGATGAAGCGTCCGGCCAGGAAGATCGCGCCGAGGACCAGCAAGGCCAGACCGGCGATCGCCGCCAGGGCCATTGTCACCATCCGGTCGTTCTGCGCCTGCATCGTTGCGCGGTGCTTATCCGACAGCTCGACGAGACGCTGGATGTCGGCGCGCTGCTGGTTGTAGAGCTGCTTGAGCCTGCCGTCACGGATCGCGCCCATCGCATCGCCGTCATGCCGCTTGGCAGCGGGTAGAAAATTGCTGTCGATCTCCTGCCAGAACAGGTCTGCGGACTTGATCGTGGTTTCGAGCTGCGCCCGTTCCTCGGCCGGTACTTCAGCCTGATGCCAGTAGGCCTTGCGCACTTCGTAACCGTCGCGAACGACCTGGAGCTTGGCCAACGCGGCAGAGTCCGCGCCGTCGGCGTCCTTGATCTCCTCGGCCAGCATGTAGGGCTCGACCACGAACAGCGGCGGCGGCAGCATGTCTGCCAGCAATTCGTCCTGAAGCGCGCTTTCGCGATGGATCGGGCCGCCGAAGCGGATCTGGGCGACGACCAGCGCCGCAATCGCCATGGCTACGCAGAGAAGAACGATGAGCCCCGTCGCGCCGCGACGAACCTGATTTGCAAGCATGACGAATCCAGTCGGCCTTGAAAGAGAATTGGCCGAATTCCTTGCCTCACAGCGGTTAAGATGTGCGTAAGACAGACCCGCGAACAAGCCGAGGTCCGCCGCCTATTTTCCGGTAATCAGATCGTCATCTAGCGCTTCATCAGCCGCATTGCCGTCAGTGTCAGCGCTTCCGCCCCCGTGGCGATGACCTTGTCGGCCTCGGGTGCCCAGAACGGGCTGTGGATCGACGGCTGCGGCTTTTCGCCGCGGCGGGCGGCTGCAAGCGTCTCGGGCGGAACGCCGCCGATCCACAGGATCGTCGACTTCACATGCGCCTCGTCGGCGCGGCGATATTCGTCGAAGTCCTCGCCGCCCATGACCGGCTGCTCGAGCACGATCACGCGCTGCGCGCCCATTTTCCCTGAAAGATCGTCAGCGATCTCACGCGCGAAGTCAGGCGAGTTGAATGTGGCGCGGGTATAGGGCTCCTTCACCGTCACGACGGGCATGCGGTCCTGGGGCAGCCCCGCGGCCATGCCCTCGCCCGCGGCGATCCGGCCGATGCCCTCGATGAGACGCTGGCGATCCTCGTCCGAAAAGCTCCGCACGGTCAGTTCGAGCTTGGCCTCGTCGGAAATGATGTTGTGCTTCGTTCCGCCGTGAAACGAGCCGACCGTGACGACGGCCGGATCGACCGGGTTCTGTTCGCGGCTGACCAAGGTCTGCAACCGCATCACGATGGCGCTGGCCAGGACGATCGGGTCCTTGGCCTTGTGCGGGTAGGCCCCGTGCCCGCCGACACCCTTTACGATGACGTCGATCGAGTCGACGTTCGCAAGCGCCCAGCCCGGCCGCACGCCGACCGTGCCCGAAGGCAGATCGGCGCTGTCGTGGAAGGCCAGAGCATAGTCGGGCTTGGGAAAACGCGTGTAGAGCCCGTCGGCAAGCATTTCGCGCGCGCCGAGCCCCATTTCCTCGGCCGGCTGGCCGATCATGACCAAGGTGCCCGACCATTCGGCCTTGCGCGCGGCGAGCAGCCGGGCGGTCTCGATCCAGGCGGTCATGTGGGTGTCGTGGCCGCAGGCGTGCATGATCCCGCTCTCGACCCCGGCGGTAGAGGTGCCGCGCAGCTTCGAAGCGAAGGGCAGCCCGGTCTGCTCGGTGACGGGTAGCGCGTCCATGTCGGCGCGGATCAGCACGGTCGGCCCCGGTCCGTTGCGCAGGACGGCGACGAGGCCGGTCTTGCCGACCTTCTCGGTCACGGTGAAACCCGCCTTACGCGCGGCATCGGCCATGACCTTGGCGCTGCGCACCTCCTGGAAGCTCAGCTCGGGATTGGCGTGGAGATCGCGATAGGTCGCGATCAGCCCCGGCAAGTCGGCCTGGATGCGGTCGGCGACGGTCTCGGCCTGAACGGGAAGAGCCGCGAGGAGGAGCGGCGTGGCGGTGAGGAGCGAGCGGATCATGCGCTCAGCCTATGCCAGCGCTCGCGCAGCCGCAATCGCGCTGATCGCCGATATCCTGGTGCCCCTGGCCCGACTCGAACGGGCACGCCTTGCGACAAACGATTTTGAGTCGTTCGCGTCTACCATTCCGCCACAGGGGCAGCGGGAGCCCGGCGATAGCCGGGCTCGTCGAGCGCATCAACCGGCCTTGAGCGCGCCCGCAAGAATCTTGTGCAACCTCGAATGCAGCGCGTCGTTGCCCGCGAGGACTTCGGTGTCGCAGATCGCCTGCGAACGCCCCTTGAAGTCCGAAACGAAACCGCCTGCCTCGCGCACGAGCAGGCAGCCCGCAGCGGTATCCCACGAATGCAGGCCCGATTCCCAGAAACCCTCGAAGCGGCCCGATGCGACCCAGGCGAGATCGAGCGAGGCGACGCCGAAGCGGCGGATCCCGGCGACCTGCGGGCCGAGCGCGAGGTAGATCTTGGTCCACTCGGCAATGTTGCCACGGCCCATGAAGGGGATGCCCGTGGCGATCAGGCTCTCATCGAGATGACGGCGGCCCGAAACGCGCAGGCGCTTGTCCTGCAGCCAGGCGCCGCGGCTCTTCTCGGCCCAATAGGATTCGTCGGTGATCGGCTGATAGACCAGCCCGGCCGTGACCTCGCCCCAGCCCGATCCGTCGAGCTTGGGTTCCTGCACCGCAATCGAGATCGCGAAGTGCGGGATGCCGTGGAGGAAGTTCGAGGTGCCGTCGAGCGGATCGATGATGAAGCGCGGCTTGCCGGGCTGCCCCTCGATCTCGCCGGCTTCCTCGAACAGGAAACCCCAATCGGGCCGTGCCGCACGCAGCTCGTCCCAGAGCGTGCGCTCGGCCTGTTGATCGGCCTTCGAGACGAAGTCCGCCGGCCCCTTGCGCGAGACCTGGAGGTGTTCGATCTCGCCGAAATCGCGACGGAGGCGCTGCCCGGCCTTGCGGGCTGCCTTTTCCATCACGCGGATCAGACCTGAAATTGCCGTCATGGTGTGATCAGCCCACCTTGCCGACGTAGGTTCGCTCGTAGACGTCCACGATGATCCGCGTGCCGCTGCCGATGTGCGGCGGCACCATCACACGCACGCCGTTGTCGAGCACGGCGGGCTTGTAGCTCGAAGAAGCGGTCTGGCCCTTCACCACGGCGTCGGCCTCGACGATCGTGGCTTCGACCTGGTCGGGCAGCTGCACCGAGATCGGGCGCTCTTCCCACATTTCGAGCAGCACTTCCATGCCGTCCTGGAGGAAGGCCGCGGCATCGCCGAGCAGGTCCGACGGCAGGGTGATCTGGTCGTAGGTGTCCTTGTCCATGAACACGAGGTCGTCGCCCTCGGCATAGAGGTACTGGAAGTCCTTGGTGTCGAGGCGCACGCGCTCGACCGTGTCGGCGCTGCGGAAGCGGACATTGGTCTTGCGGCCGTCGATCAGGTTCTTCATCTCGACCTGCATGAAGGCGCCGCCCTTGCCGGGCTGGGTGTGCTGCGTCTTGGCAACCTTCCAGATGCCCTTTTCGTATTCCAGGATGTTGCCGGGACGAATGTCGACGCCGCTGATCTTCATGGGAGTGCCTCTGATGCGAAAGAGCGAAAGGGGGGCGTGGTCCGCCCCCTCGGAAAAGCGGCCCCTTAGCGTGCGCCCTGCGATATGGCAATCACGCTGCGACGGTGGTAGCGCTCGCGGCATGAAACGCGCGCTTCCCGTTCTCGCTCTCACCTTTCTCGCCACGCCCGCACTGGCTGTTCCGGGGGGAGAGATCGGCTCCCTGCAACTGGGCCGCTATACCTGCGAACTGCCCGGCGACGCGCTCGGTCCGCGCGGCGAGGTCCGGCCGGACGAGGATTTCGCGATCATCTTCGGCTCGCGATACGAGGCGAATGACGTGCGCGGCACCTACCTGCTGACCGGCGATCAGATCGTCTTCACCAGCGGCCCGCGCAAGGGCGAGCGCTATCACCGCATTACCCAGGGCTTCCTGCGTCGCCAGAATGCCGACGGCAGCGACGGCGACCTGCGCTGCGTGGTCGCCAACCGCACCAACACCTTCCCCGACATTCCCGGCGCGCAGTGAGCCGAGGGCGCGCATAAAATTACGACAGGTCTGTCGTAAAACCTCTTGACCTCACCCGGTCTCGGCGTGCCAATGCACGTCGATCGAAGGAGGATGGGATGGATCTGGGACTGACGGGCAAGGTCGCCATCGTGACCGCGGCGACGGCGAACATCGGCCGTGGCATCGCGCTGGAATTGGCAGCCGAAGGCGCCAGGGTCGTGGTCGTCGGCCGCGATGCCGAAGCCGGGGCGCGCACCGTGGCAGCGGCCAAGGCTCGTGGCGCGCAGGACGCGGTGTTCGTCGCGGCCGATCTGCTCGACAAGGCCGCGCCGCAACGCATCGTCACGGCGGCCGAGGAACTCGGGCCGGTCGAGATCCTGGTGAACAATGTCGGCGGCAACGTCGATCAGGGCTTCTTCGTCGACTCCGATCCCGACAAGTGGGCGGGCGACATCGATCTCAACTTCGGGACGGTGCTGCGGATGACCCACGCGGTCCTGCCCGGCATGATCGCGCGCAAGCGCGGTGCCATCGTCAATGTCGGCTCGACCGCAGGGCTCGTCGGCGACTACATGCTGCCGGTCTACTCCGCCGCCAAGGGCGCGGTGCACAGTTTCACCGTGGTCCTGGCGAAAGAGGTCGGCCAGCACGGCATCCGCGTCAATGCGATCGCGCCCTACGCGACCTTCGCCACGGATCCGGCCGCCTTCAGCAAGGGCAGTCGCTTCAATCCTGAAAACGGGTTGTTCGCCAAAGGCCTGGCCAGCGTAAGTGAGGCGGATCGCGCGATCCGCCAGCGGCGTACCTTCGTCGGCCGGCCTTTCGCCACGCCCGAGGAGATGTCCGCGGTGGTCGCGCTGCTCGCCTCCGACCGTGCGAGCTTCGTCACCGGCCAGGTCTGGCCGGTCGACGGCGGTTCGCTGATGTAGCATCACGAAAAAAGGGAGAGAAACGATGGCGATAGACGAAACCGCACTGCAACGCCTGCTCGACAAGGACGCGATCCGCGATCTCGTGCTCCACTATTCGCGCGCGATCGATCGCAAGGACGTGGAACTGCTGCGCGACCTCTACACCGAGGATGCAACCGACACGCATGGCACCAGCTTCGACGGTCCGGCGGACAAATATTGCGACTTCATCGCCGCCGCCCTCCCCTACATGAACTACTCGGGCCACCACGTCTGCAACCACATGGTCAGCGTCGAGGGGGACGAAGGCAACGGCGAGGTCTATGCCATCGCCATCCACTATATCCCCGACCAGAAGAACCCCGGCGCGATGATCGAGGATTTCATGGCCGTGCGCTACATCGACAACTACCGTCGCTGCGCCGACGGCCAATGGCGTTTCGCCAAGCGCGTGGTGACCTACGACCTGCACCTGACGCGCCCGTTCGACGGCGATGGCCTGCTCGGCAGCAGCCCGGTCGATCCGAGCTACGACGAGCTCAAGCAACGCTTCTTCCAGCGCGGTCCGCGCGCCTAGAACCGGATTCTCTCGGGCCGGGACGGAGCGCGATCGGGCGATTCTTGACGTCATGACGACTCCGCGCCGGCTCGGTTCATCGCAAGTTGCGCTCGCACGACCCGCACCGCGACCATGGTTGCGGGGAGCGTTCATCTGCCCGCAAGGTTGCGCTGAACACGCAGGTTCCAGTGCGATCACACGCCGCACGAAGAAGCCAGATTGGAGAGGGTTCTGACAGCTGAACACACCACCGAGAGGATGGCAGTCGGACGAGAAGCTGCGCTCACGCAGGCCCCCACTGGCCGAGTTTGAAGGAGCACCACTATGACCGTCATGTCCAAGACCCCGAAACTTCTCTTCGCCGCCACTCTGCTCGCCGGCACGGCCTCGGCCGTCATCGCCCAGCCCGCGAGCTCGCCCGAGGCCGAGCTCACCGCGACGGTGACCGACGACGCCGCCCCCGCCCAGATGACCAAGGGCCCCGACATCGAGGGCTTCATCTCGGCACGCAGCGACAACCGCATCCAGGTCACCAGCGCTGGCGGCACCAACACCGTCGTCACCGTCACCGACACCACCCGCATCAAGTCGAGCGGCGGCTTCCTGGGCATGGCCAGCAACAAGCTTGCCGCGGATTCGCTGCTCAACGGCCTGCCCGTGAGCATCAAGACGCTGCAGGGCGGCGGCAGCCTTGTCGCGAGCCAGATCTCGCTCAAGAACAAGGACCTCAAGACCGCGGCGATGATCCGCAACGGCACCGACCAGCGCTTCGCCGAGCAGACCGCCGCGACCGAGGCTCTGCGCGGCCGCATGGCGGACATCGACCAGTACAACATCAAGGCCACCACCAACGTCAACTTCGACACCGGCAAGGCCTTGCTGTCCGACCAGGCGAAGAACGATCTCTGCGCCGCGGCCACCCAGGCCGAGGGCCAAAAGAACGCGATGCTGCTGGTCGTCGGCTATACCGACTCGACGGGTAGCGAGGAGATCAACCAGGAACTCAGCGAGAAGCGCGCGGGCCGCGTGGTGAACTATCTTCAGCAGGTCTGCGGCTGGAAGCCTTACCGGATGCTGACCCCCACGGGCATGGCGACGGCCGATCCGCTGGCGGACAACACGACCACCGAAGGCAAGGCGCAGAACCGCCGCGTCGCGGTGAACGTCCTCGTCAGCAAGGCTGCCGAAGGCCTCTAGGACGTTCGGGGTGGGCTTAGGCTCACCCCGTCCTCTTCAGGCGAACAGGTCTGCGTAGTCGGCGCGCAGGGCCGCCTTCTGCACCTTACCCATGGCGTTGCGCGGCAGCGCCGCGACCACGATGACCCGGCGTGGCTGCTTGAACCGGGCAAGCTGACCCTCGAGCGCGGTGCGGATCTCGTCCTCGGTCACCTCCACACCCTTCTGTGGCACGACCACGGCGACGACGCCCTCGCCCATGTCGGGATGCGGCACGCCGATCACGGCGCTCTCGTCGACGCCGGGCAGCGCGTCGATCGCCTCCTCGATCTCCTTGGGATAGATGTTGAGCCCGCCGGCAATGATCAGGTCCTTGGCGCGGCCGACCAGCGTGATCCTGCCGTCCGGCTCTTGCGTGGCGACGTCGCCGGTGATGAAGAAGCCGTCGTCGCGAATTTCCTGCGCGGTCTTCTCGGGCATGCGCCAATAGCCGGCGAAGACGTTGGGCCCGCGCACTTCGAGCACGCCCGGACCTTCGACCGCCAGTTCGCCCCCATGATCATCGGCGTCGCCGCGCAAGCGCACCTCGACGCCGGGCAACGGATAGCCAACCGTACCGGCGACACGCTCGCCGCCCTGGTAGGGGTTCGAGGTGATCATGCCCGTCTCGGTCATGCCATAGCGTTCGAGGATGCGCTGCCCGGTCTTGGCCTCGAAGCGCTGGTGCGCTTCGGCGAGCAACGGCGCCGAGCCCGACAGGAACAGACGCATGTTGCCCGCGGTCGCCGGGGTCAACTCGGGTGCGGCGGTCAGGCGCGTGTAATGCGTCGGCACGCCCATCAGCACCGAACCGCGCGCGAAGTCGGCGACCACCGCCGCGGGATCGAAGCCGCGGTGGAACAGCACGGTCGCGCCCGCGAGCAGCGCACCGTGCAGCGCCACGAAGAGGCCGTGGACGTGGTAGATCGGCAGGATGTGGATCAGCACGTCGTCGGCCTGCCAGCCCCACAGGTCCTTGAGCGTCAGCGCATTGCTGAGCAGGTTCGCATGGGTCAGCATCGCGCCCTTCGAACGCCCGGTGGTACCCGAGGTGTAGAGGATCGCGGCGAGATCCTCCGCCTTGCGCAGCGCGACCGGGACGGAATCAGCCGGCAGATCGTCGAGCAGGCTGCCGGTGCCGTCGGTGCCCAGCGTGACCAGCCTTCCCGTGGTCATCAGCCCGCGCACCGCGTCCTCGTCGGCGGGCCGGCAGACGACCACCGCCGGCTCGGCATCGCCGAGGAAATAGGCGAGTTCGGCCGCAGTATAGGCGGTGTTGAGCGGCACGAAGACCATGCCGAGCCGCTCGGCCGCGAGATAGAGCAGCACGTTCTCGGGCGACTTGTCGACCTGCACGACGATCCGCTCGCCTGCCGTTCCGCCCAGCGCCTGCAGACGCGCCGCGAGCCGCCCGGTGCGCGCATCGAGATCGGCGAAGGCCAGCACCGTCGCACCGTTTTCGACGAGGAAGGGCTTGTCGCCGGCCTGCTCGGCCACGGCGAGGAAATGCGCGAAGATGTTGGCGTTGTCGGTCATGCCCGCTCGGTCGCGCGGATGGACAGGCGATGCAAGCGGCAATCGATCCTTCCCTGAAAGGGGAGGTGGCAGCCCGCAGGGCTGACGGAGGGGTGTCCCAGTCTCGGAGAGGGTGACACCCCTCCACCACGCGCTTCGCGCGCGGTCCCCCTTCCCTTTCAGGGGAGGAATTGCCCGACCAGTTCCTCCGAGTGCTCCCACAGCGCCCGTGCGGTCTCGGGATCGGCGACGCTCGCATCGTAGCCCGCCCAGGCATGGGTCTCGGGTCCCACCGGCAGTGCTTCGCCGCAATCCTCGAGCACCAGCCCGCCGCGGCCTTCGAGCTCCGCCGCCGTCGCCGCCCAGACCGAAGTCGCTGCAGCCTGGCCCGCGGTCTTCATTCGCGGATCGAGCGAGCCGTCCTCGTGGATGAAGCCGATCTTGCGCTTGAGCGCCTCGCCGTGGAAGCGCTGCAGCCCGGTCAGCGACGAGCCCGGCAGCACGGCATTGGCGACGATGCCCCCGCCCCGCCAGCGCCGCGTCGCTTCCTGCGCGAAGAGGATGTTGGCGCTCTTGCTCTCGGCATAGGCGGCGCCGTCGAAATGCTCGCGGCTCTGCCACTGCAGGTCGTCGAGGCGCACCGGCATGCCTTTGTGCGCGGCCGAACTGACCACGACGATCCGCGCGCCGCGCCCAAGGTCATTGGCCGCCATCTGCGGCTTCAGCAGATGCGCGAGGTGAAAATGGCCGAGATGGTTGGTCGCGAAGCGGACGTCGAGGCCGTTGGCCAGATGCTTGTCGGGCGTCTTCGACACGCCGGCGTTGCAAATCAGGACGTCGACCGGCGCGGTGATCTGCGCCGCGAAATCCGCCACCGAAGCGAGGTCGGAGAGGTCGAGCTGGAGCAGCCTCACGCTTCCGCTGATCCCGCCCAGCGCCTCCTCTCCCTTTGCGACATCGCGCACGCCCAGCACGAGATCCGCGCCTGCCGAACCAAGCGCTCGCGCGGTCTCGACACCGATGCCAGAGCTCGCGCCGGTGATCACCACCTGCCGGCCGGTCAGGTCGATCCCGCGAACGACCTCTGCGGCCTCGGTGTGGAAGCCGAACATCAGTCCTTGCCGAGCGGCACGTCGTAGCGGTCGGTGTAGAAGCGGAACGTCTCGCGCAGTTCTGCGGTGTGCAGACCATAGTCGGCGCCGTCGTATTCGTGGCGGCCATGCTTGTCGCGCGGGGTGTTCTCGCGCCAGGCGCGCATTCGCGCCTCGGCCTCGGGCGTGAACTCTTCGCCGAGGAACTCGTAGAGTTTCGCCAGGGTCGGGAACGGGTCCTTCTGGAACGGCGCGAAGTGGATGTCGAAGAAGCGCTGCTCGTTGCCCGCGTCGCGGAAGGCGATCATCCGCTGCATGCCGAGCAGACCGAACTCCTCGTTGATCTTCCCAAGCCAGAGCTTGTCGGGCGTGTCGGTGTTGGGCTTGTGCATCTCGTAATAGAGATCGGCGACCGAGGGAATGACGTTGGCGACGTCGCGGTGCGTCATGCAATAGCGCGCGTCGGGGAAGACCTTGTCGAGCGCCGTGATGAACATCGAATAGGTCGGGTTCTTGAGCCGCCAGCGTCCGGGGGGACAGCGCCATTGCAGCAGTTTGAGCACGCGCTTGACGTAGCGGAAGGTCGGCTCGAGATCGGCGTCGTGGTGCAGCCACTGCGCGTAGGTCGGGATATGGAAGCTCGCCTGGAAGATCTGCGAGACGAAGTTGTAGCCCATCGTGAGCTGGTCTTCGGTCGGCGAGGTCGAGGTGCTCGGCAGCATCTGTTTCATCCGCGGCGTCATCTCGTCGCGGCGCTTCATCTGCTCGTCCATCAGCGCGATGCGCGGATCGGTCTCGTAGGTCGCGGTCTCGGGCGGCGGGCACGGGTTCATGCATTCCCAATTGCGCATGACGCGCACCGCCGGGTCCTCACCGAGCAGGCAATGCAGCGCGGTGGAGCCCGTGCGCGGCAGGCCGAGGACCATCAGCGGCGCGACGATCTGCTGCTCGTCGATTTCGGGATGGCGCGCATACCAGTCTTCGACCTCTAGCCGTTTCATCAGTAGCATGACGATCTGGCCGTCGAACATCCGGCGGCCGGCGTCGTTGAGCCGGGCCTCGCCGTCGCCCGAGGCGATCAGTCGTTCCAACCCCTCGCGGAAGCTGTCGTCGCCGAAATTGTCGAGGCCGGTCGCGCCGCGCGCGGCGTCCAGCAAATCCGATATTCTGCTCAT
>SECS01000035.1 GCA_004211435.1 Novosphingobium sp.
TGTTCGGCGATGCTCGTCGAATGGCGGCCTTCGGCTTCGGCCAGCTCGTCGGCGGCGACGAGATTGACCGGGCCGATCCGCTCGCGGTCGGTGGTCAGGCGATCCATCGTCGTCGATTCCGCGCCGGCATCGGCCACCTCGGCCGAATCGAATTCGAAGCGACCGGGCAGCAGCGGTGGCGGACACTGGAAGCGCTCGCCCGAGATGCGGCCCATCTCGACGCGGCGCTGCTCCTCGTTCTCGGCGCGGGCGGTGGCGCCGGCGCGCTCCTCGCGCGCGGTGGCGAGCGTCTCACCGATCGCGCTCAAGGCCTCGTCGGCAGAGCGGCCCGCCTGGGTGGCCTGGGCGAGCACCTGCTCGGCGGCGGCGAGTTCGCCGGCAAGGCGTTCGCGGACTTCGTCGCCGGCCTCGATCTCGCGCACCAGTGCGGCGGGCTTGGCGGCGACGATCGCGCGCTCTTCCTCGATCTCTTCCAGCCGCCGCGCCATTTCGGCGAGGCGGCCGGCGGCGTCGCCCGCACGCGCCTGCCAGTTCTTCATGTCGGTGCGCTGCGCGGTCGCGCGTTCGCGCGCAACCGCCAACGCCTGATCGTGCGAGGACAGCGTTGCCATCGCTGCTTGCAAGGTCGCGCGCGCCGCCTGGTGCTTGGCCTGCGCGGCGGCGAGCGCGGCGCGACCGGCTTCGGGATCGGGCAGGCCGGCGCGGTGTGCCTGCGCCTCGGCGCGCTCGGCCTCGGCCCCTTGGCGCTGCTCGGCAAGATCGGCTTCGGCGGCTTCGAGTTCGGCGCGGCGGGTGGCGAGACGCGCGCGGGCATCCTCGGCCTGATCGAGCGCGCGCAGGGCGCCGCGTTCGGCATCGGCCGCTGCGGCGACCGCGCGTTCGGAGGCAATGACCTCGATCTGGAGTTGCGACAATTCGGCCTGGACCTGGCCTTGGACCGCCTCGGCTTCGGTGGCGAGTGCGCGCTTATCGGGAAGTTCGGCTGCGAGCTCGGCGAAGCGGTTCTCGGCTTCGAGGCGTGCGGCTTCGGCGGCACCTTCGCCGAAGGCGACGAAGCCGTCCCAGCGGCGCAACCGGCCATCGCGCGTCACCAGCCATTCGCCGGGCTGCAGGGGGCGGCCATCGTCCGCCTCGGCGACATGGACCAGCGCGAGGCGCGCAGCGAGTTCGGGCGGACATTCGCGGACGTGTTCGGCGAGGCTGCCGGCGAGGGGGCTGGGCGCGTGCGCGCCGGTCCAGAAGCGGCCTTCCTCGTGGGCCGGCGCAGGTCCGAGCGCGGTGCGCGCATCGCGGCCGAGCACCGCAGCGACCGCGCGCTCGTAGCCCGGAGCGGCGCGCACGCGATCGATTGCCTGGGGCAGCCCGTGCTTGGCCTTGGCCTGCTTCTCGCGCGCCTCGCGGTCCCGGAGCAAGGCACCGTGCTCGCGCTCGACACCGGCGAGTTCGGCCTTGGCGGCGGCGAGCGCCGAGGCGGCGACGTCGCGTGCGGATTGCAGCTCGGCCTTGCGCTCCTGCTGGGCCTCGACCGCGGCGCGGGCTTCGGCAAGAGCGATGGTGGCCGCATCGCGACGCGCAATCGCTTCGTGCACCGCGATCTCGGGGTCGCCTTGCTGCGCCAGCGCTTCCCGTTGCGCCTGCTGGCGCGTGATCTCCTGACCGAGCCGCGCGAGCCGCGCCTGCGCGGCGTTGACCTCGGCCTCGGCGACGCGCCACTCGGCCTCGACCCCGGCCTGCTCGGCGGTTGCTTGCGCCAGCGCCAGTTCGGCCTGTTGCGAGGCCTGCTCGGCGCCCGAAAGCGCATTTGCCAGCGCCGGTCGCAGCTTCTCGTCTTCGGCCAGCTTCGCCTCGCCCGCGGTCAGCTCGCGTTCGAGCGAGGCGAGCGCCTGGGCCGCGTCCTGGGTCAGCCGGTCGGCATCGACGCGGTCCTGTTCGAGCCGCGCGCGCTGGCGGTCGAGATCGGCCAGACGCTGCTCGGCGCTTTCGAGCTGGCTGGTCAGCGCGGCCATGCGGTGGCCGTGGGCGGTCGCATCGTCGCGCCGGTCGGCGAGGGTGTCGCGCGCTTCGGCCAGGGCATGGGCGGCGGCGGCCTGGGCATCCTGCGCGGCCTTGACCGCACCCTGCGCCGTGGCGACGCGCGCGTCTGCCGCTTGGGCCTCTGCCCGGGCGGCGTCGGCGGCTTCGGCAGCGTCGCGCCAGCGCGCGAAGATCAGCCGCGCCTCGGCCAGCTTGATCTTGTCCGACAGCTGCTTGTAGCGCTCGGCGGCGCGGGCTTGACGGCGCAGCGAGGCGATCTGCGTGTCGAGCCCGGCCATCAGGTCTTCGAGCCGCGCGAGGTTGGTCTCGGTCGCGCGAAGTTTCTGCTCGGCGTCCTTGCGGCGGACATGGAGTCCCGAGATGCCTGCGGCCTCTTCGAGCATCATGCGGCGTTCGGCGGGCTTGGCGGCGATCACCGCGGCGATGCGGCCCTGGCTGACGAGCGCCGGCGAATGCGCGCCGGTGGCGGCATCGGCGAAGATCAGCGAGACGTCCTTGGCGCGGACGTCGCGGCCGTTGAGGCGATAGGCGGAGCCCGCGCCGCGCTCGATGCGGCGGACGACTTCGAGCTCCTCGCGCTCGGCATCCTCGGCGAAGAGGATCACTTCGGCGAAGTCGCGCGGCGGGCGCGTGGCCGTACCCGCGAAGATCACGTCTTCCATGCCGCCGCCGCGCAGCGACTTGGCCGAGCTCTCGCCCATGACCCAGCGGATCGCTTCGAGGAGGTTGGACTTGCCGCAGCCGTTGGGGCCGACGACTCCGGTCAGGCCGCTCTCGATGCGCAGTTCGGCAGGCTCGACGAAGCTCTTGAAGCCAGAGAGCTTGAGCCGCTTGATGCGCATCGGAGGGCTAGGCGTTCATGATCAGCGGGCGCCGCGCTGTTCGAGCTGGGGCTTGATCTCGGCCCAGGTATTGCCCGTCACCTTGTCGCCGTTGATCATGAAGGTCGGCGTGCCGGTGATCTCGTACTTGGTGCTGGCGTCCTGCGTCATCTGTGCCAGCGCAGTCGCCTTTTTGGTGTCGGCAAGGCAGGCCGAAGCCTGATCGGCAGCCACGCCGCGCGCGGTGATGAAGGCATCCATGCCCGAGGCCTTGGCCAGGCTGACGAAGCTCGCGGGCGGCTGCTGCGCCTGGATCGCCTGCATCTGTGCGTCGCCGGCCTTCTGCAGGTTCTCGAACATGGTCGGCTGCCATGCCCAGAACTGTTCGGACAGACCGGGCACCGCCTCGGGCGCGGCGCAGGTCACGAGCAGCGCCGCGGGCATGTCGAGCGCGTTGAGCATGAACAGGCGCAGCTCGTAGGAAACGCGGCCGCTGGCGACGAACTTCTCGCGCAGCTCGGCGCTGCTCTTCTCGGCGAATTCGGCACAGTGCGAGCACGACAGCGCACCGAATTCGACGAGCTTGATCGGGGCCTCGGGATTGCCGAGCAGATAGCCGCCTTCGGGCGTCTTGGTGACCACCTCGGTCCAGGCCTTGCCGGCTGGCGGCGCGACGTTGGCTACGGCTTCGCCCGACTTGGCAGCGCCGCCTTCACTGCCTTTCGAGCAAGCCGCGAGGCCCAGCGCGAGGGGGGCGACGGCAAGAGCGAAGGCAAAACGGCGAAGCGGGAAGCGAGTCATGAAAGGTCCTCGTCGATGAAGGGAAAGGCTAGCCCAAGGGGCGGGAGCTTAGAAGCAGGCGGCAGTCACGCCGGCCGACATCTCCACAGGTGTATCCTCAGAAACGCGCCTGAAGCTGGGTGTTCAGGCTCTGCCAGTCGTGGGTGGCGGTCAGCAGGACGCCGTTGATCATGAAGCTGGGCGTACCCTCGACACCGTCGGTCTGGGCCCTGGTGGTCTGTGCGACGAGGCGTTTGGTCATCGCCGGATCGGCGAGGCAGCGCTCGAGCGTCTGCCGGTCGTAGCCGCGCTGCGCCATCATGCCGTAGAAACCGAGGTCGCCGGCGATCGCACGCATGCGGGCGACGGTGTCTCCGTTGTTCCAACGCGCGCGTTGCGCCTCACTCGCGCTGTTCACCCGCGCCATCCAGTTGTCCTGGTTGCGCAGGAACAGGCTGTGGTTGAGATAGAACCGCGCCGGCGTGCCGCAGTTGGTCAGCATGGCCACGGTCATGTCGATCGGATCGCGGACCAGGTGGCGAACTTCGACCTGAACCTTGCCGGGCTGAACGTAGGAAATCTGAAGCGGCATCTCCGCTTCGCGCTGGAAATGCGCGCAGTGCGAGCAGGTGTAGCTGACATATTCGACCAGCTTCACCGGCGCGGCGGGATTGCCGAGCAGATGGCTGCCGTTGGGCGATACCGCGACCGTGGTCAGCCAATTGCCGCGCGGCGCCGGGGCGGCGGGCTTGGTGGCGCCGATCGAGAGCGCGGCAGTCAGGGCGAGGATCGCGAAGCGGATCGGGCGCATCGTCAGTTCGGTTCCTTCTTCTGCGTAGCCATGCTGCGCGCGAGCGATTCGAGAACCGCACGCAGTTCGGGATCGCCGATGTCGCGCAGCGAATCGCCGAGTTCGATCGGAATAGGCTTGAGCGACGGCGGCGCCGCGGGTTTTTCAGCAGGCGGCGGCTTAACCTCGCCTTGCCGCAGCTTGACCTTGGACACGGCCTTGTAGCCGAAGAAGCGGTTCACCCGCTCCATGATCTCGGGAGTGACGTGCTGGATCAGCGGCGCGTGGGCGGGGACGACGACGAGCTGGAGGATGCCGTCGCTCTTCTCGCCCGGTGGGAAGCGGATCGCTTCGGGGGCGCAGACGCGCGCGTGATGCGGGCCGACGATTTCGGGCCAGCGCGTGACGACGCTCGACTGGACGAAACCGAAGCGGCGGAAGGCGGTGCGGCCGATCTCGGGCATCAGGTCCGAGATCGCGCGCGCCTGGCCGCCGCGCGGGCGCTCATAGCGCTTGATCGCGGTCTTCGGCCCGGCCTTGGCCGGCACGGCTTTGGGTTTCTCTGGCGGGTCCCGTTCCATTGTGTCGGGCCCAATGCCATAGCGCGGCGATGGACGCCAGATCGGAGCATGTCGCGGGGCACCTTCTCGCCTGGTACGACCGCCACGCGCGGACGCTGCCCTGGCGCGCGCCGCCGGGTTCGCCGGCGCCGGATCCCTATCGCGTCTGGCTGTCCGAGGTGATGCTCCAGCAGACTACCGTTGCGGCGGTGAAGGACTATTTCGCCAAGTTCACCACGCGTTGGCCGACAGTCGCGGACCTCGCCGCGGCCGAGGACGCCGAGGTCATGGCCGCCTGGGCGGGCCTCGGCTACTATGCCCGTGCGCGCAATCTGCTGGCCTGCGCGCGGGCCGTGGCCGAGAGCGGCGGCAGCTTTCCCGACAGCGAGGACGAACTGCGCAAGCTGCCCGGGCTTGGCGCCTATACCGCCGCGGCGGTTGCGGCGATCGCCTTCGGGCGGCGCGCGGTGGTGGTCGATGCCAATGTCGAGCGCGTCGTTGCGCGGCTCTTTGCGATCGACGCGCCGCTGCCCGGCGGGCGGACCGAAATCCGCGCCGCGACCGATCGCATCACGCCCGATGCGCGGGCCGGCGACTTTGCCCAGGCGATGATGGATCTCGGCGCGACGGTCTGCACCACGCGCAATCCGCGCTGCCTGCTCTGCCCGTTGTCGGGCGATTGCACGGGCTACCGCGCGGGCGAGCCCGAGCGCTTCCCGGTCAAGGCGCCCAAGGCGGCCAAGCCGCATCGACAGGGCCGTGCCTTCTGGATCGTGCGCAACGAAAAGGTCTGGCTGGTCCAGCGGCCGGGCAAGGGCATGCTCGGCGGCATGCGGGCCTTGCCCGACGACGGCTGGTCTGCGCGCGGCGACGGCAGCGGCGAAGGGCCGATCGCCGGACCCTGGACGCCGGGCGGCGCGGTTCAGCACGGTTTCACCCATTTTACGCTCGACCTGCACTTGGCGCTTTATTCGAGAAGCGAAGTGGTTAGCTTGCCGCCCGACGCGGGAGAGTGGTGGCCGCTCGACCGGCTCGAGGAGGCCGGCCTGCCAACGCTGTTCGCCAAGGCGGCGCGGCTGGGCCTCGCGGCGATGGGAGAAACGGATCGATGAAGATTGAAACGCTGCGCGCCGAGCTGGGCCGGCGCGAACTCCTGCGTCTCGGCGCGCTCGCCGGGATCGGGGCGGCGCTGATGCCGCGGCTGGCCTGGGCTGCCGAGCAACCCTCGCTGGCACCCAAGGTCACCGAGGTGATCGAGCGCTGGGTCGGTCCGGGCAAGTTCCCCGGCATGGTTGCGGCGCTGGGCCTGCCCGGGCGCGAGCCGGTCTTCGTCGCGCGGGGGACCGACAGCTTCACCGATCTCGACATGCAGGGCGGTGACAGCCTCTACCGCATCTATTCGATGACCAAGCCGGTCACCGGCATGGCGGCGATGATCCTGATCGACGATGGCAAGCTCAAGCTCGACCAGCCGATCGCCGAGATTCTGCCCAAGTTCGCGCAGATGCGCGTGCAGAAGACCTATGACGGCGCGATCACCGACGACGCGCTCGAGCCGGCGAAGACGCCGATCACGATCCGCCATCTGCTGACGCACACCTCCGGGCTCAGCTATTCGATCATCCAGAAAGGGCCGATCAAGACCCTGCTCGAGGATAAGGGCGTGATCGCCGGCCAGGTCAGCCGGCTGAAGATCCCCGGCTTCGATCGCGGCCAGTCGGTGCGCAGCCTCGAACTGTTCGCCGATCGCCTCGCCGAAGTGCCGCTGGTCTACCAGCCGGGTACCAAGTGGAGCTACAGCGTCGGACTCGACCTGATGGGGCGCGTGATCGAGGTCGTGAGCGGTCAGCCGTTCGACGCCTTCCTTCAGCAGCGGCTGTTCGATCCGCTGGGCATGAGCAGCACTTTCTTCCAGGTTCCGGCCAGCGAGGCGAAGCGGCTGACCACCAATTTCGGTGCCATGGGGTCTACCCTGATGCCGATCGATCCTGGCGATACCTCGATCTATCTCGACAAGCCGGCCTTCCCCTTCGGCGGCGCCGGGCTGGTTTCGAGCCCGCGCGATTACGACCGCTTCCTGCACATGCTCGCCAACCGCGGCGAGCTCAATGGCCGCCGCGTGATGAGCGAAGCGGCGGTGCGGCTGGGGACGGAAAACCTGCTGCCGGCGGGTGTCGCCGGGCCGGCGATGATGACGGCGCCGAGCGCCTTCGGCGCGGGCGGGCGCGTCGGCCTTGGTGCCGAGGAGGGGATATTCGGCTGGGCTGGCGCGGCAGGCACGGTCGGCACCGTCGACATGCGCGGCGGCGTGCGTTCGGGGATCTACGTCCAGTTCATGCCGCCCAATTCCAACTCGCTGCTCAGCGATTACCAGAAGGCGCTGCACGAAGACGTCATGGCGCTGGTGGCGAAACCCGCGTGAAGACCAACCCGCCCCGGAACCCATTGGGCATTGCCTTCGTCGGTGGGCGCACCGATCGCGCTGATCATATCCGCTCCAACGAGGATCTGCTCGCCGCGCAGTATACGCCCGCGGCGCGGCTGCTGCGGCTGTCGGGGCTCGATCCGGTGATCTCGGCCGAGGGTAACCTCGAATGGGGTAGCCTCGCCGATGCTGCTGACGATGCCGAACTCGTCTTCCTCGGCCTGCGCGACGGGCGCGCCTGCTTCGCGCCGGTGCCTGCGGCGGGCAGCACGGCGCCGGCCAATCCCGCGCTGTGGCAGGCGATGGCGACGCTCGATGGGGACGAGCTCGCGACCTATGGCGCCGCCCGCGCCATGGTCGACTGGCATGCGCGCCACCGCTTCTGCGCGCGCTGCGGCCAGCCGACGCGGCTCGCCAAGGGTGGCTGGCAGCGCAATTGCACCGCCGAGACCTGCCGCGCCGAGCATTTCCCGCGCGTCGATCCGGTGACGATCATGCTGGTCGAGCACGACGATAGGCTCCTGCTCGGCCGCCAGCCGCGGTTTCCGGCGGGCAGTTATTCGGCGCTCGCGGGCTTCGTCGAGCCGGGCGAGGCGATTGAGGAGGCCGTGGCGCGCGAGGTGCTCGAAGAGGCTGGCGTCGTCGTGCGCGACGTCTCCTATGTCGGCAGCCAGCCTTGGCCGTTTCCCTCGTCGCTGATGATCGGCTGTCACGCCTATGCGGACCATCCGGCGCTGACGATCGATCACACCGAGCTCGAGGACGCGCGCTGGTTCAGTCGCGCCGAGGTGGAGGACGCGGTCCAGGCGATCGAGCGCGGCGAGGGCGGCCAGGCCTTCCGTTCGCCGCCGCGCACGGCCGTGGCCAATGCCCTGCTGCGCTGGTGGGTGGAGCGATAGACATGGCGGATCCGCTGACGATCGACATCTTCTCCGACGTCATGTGCCCCTGGTGCGTGATCGGCTACAAGCAGCTGCAGCAGGCGCTGGCGACGCTCGAGGGCGAGGTCACGGCCGAAGTGCGTTGGCACGCCTTCGAACTCAACCCCGACATGCCGCCCGAAGGCGAGGAACTGGCCGCACACATGCTGCGCAAATACGGCCGCACGCCCGATGCCGCCTCGACCGCGCAGATGTTGGGGATCGCCGAACAGGCCGGTTACGACATGCGCTATCTGGGGCCGCAGCCCGAACCCGAGCGGCGGCTGTGGAACACCTTCCTCGCGCACAAGCTTTTGCGCTGGGCGCTGGTCACCTCGGGCCCCGAGGCGCAGACGCGGCTCAAGCTGGCGCTGTTCGATGCGAACTTCCAGCAGCGGCACGACGTTTCGGATCGTGGTGTTCTGCTCGATCTTGTCGCGCAGGTCGGGCTCGATCGCGCGGCGGCCGAAGTGGCGCTCGACGATCCGGCGCTGACGCAGGCCGTGCGCGAGGAGCAGCAGGAGGCCCGCGAGGCGGAAATCAACGCGGTGCCCGCGGTGATCGTCAACGGTCGCTATCTGATCCCCGGCGCGCAGGGGGCGGAAACCTATGCGAATCTGCTGCGCAAGGTCGTGGCGCAGTCTGGGTCAGACCAGGCCTAGCTTCGCCAGTTCGCCGACCAGCCGCGCCGGCATCACGTCGCCTTCGGCAATGGCGCCGTCGAGATCGGCGGGGGCGTCTTCGTCCGAGAGGTAGCGCCAGCCCTGGTGCGCGCGCTTGGCCCTGGGGTGCACGGCGATCAGCCGGGGCTCCATGCGGATCCAGTGGCGGCCGTCCTCGCGCTGCTCGAAACCGATCAGCGGCGAGCGGCCGATGATCGTGTGCTGGTGGATCCAGAACAGCGAGCCGCCGGCCATTTCATCCACCCGCTTGGGCAGATAGCGCGTCGAGGTGCGTGCTTCCTCCTGGCTCTCGAGCCAGGCGCGCAGGGTCGCCGCGCTCTCGGTGCCAAAGGCGATCTTGGTCATGTGCAGCGGCATCAGCCCGCGAGCCCCGAAAGCACCGCGAGGCCGAGGAACGAGAAGAAGCCCATCACGTCTGTCGCCATGGTGACGAAAACCGCCGAAGAGACCGCGGGATCCACATTGGCGCGATCGAGCGTCACGGGGACGAGGATACCGGCCAGGCCCGCGATCACGTTGTTGATCACCATCGCCGAGCCGATCACCAGGCCGAGCAGCGGGTTGCCGAACAGCAGCGCCGTGCCGCTGCCGATCAGCAGGCCCAGGGTCATGCCGTTGGCCAGGGCGATGCGCAGCTCGCGGCCGATCATGCGCCAGGTGTTCGAACTGGTGATCTGGTTGGTCGCGAGCGCGCGGACGACCACGGCGAGGGTCTGGGTGCCGGCATTGCCGCCCATGCCCGAGACGATCGGCATCAGCACCGCGAGCAGCGCGAACTTGGCGATCGCGCCCTGGAACAGTCCGACCACCGAGGCGGCGAGCATGGCGGTGAACAGGTTGACGAGCAGCCAGGTCAGTCGCGTCCTGACCGTCAGTCGGATCGGCTCGTTGATGTCGCCGTCACCGGCGCCCGACAGGCGCAGGATGTCCTCGCTGGCCTCTTCCTGGATGATGTGGACGACGTCGTCGACGGTGATCTGGCCCACGAGCCGCCCGTCGTCGTCGACCACCGCGGCCGAGATCAGCGCATATTTCTGAAAGCGCAGCGCGACCTCTTCCTGGTCCATCGTCACCGGGATCAAGGTCTGGTCGCGCTTCATCACGTCGGTCAGCGCCGCGGTGCGCGGGCTGCGCAGGATCCACGAGAGCAGGCAGGTGCCAAGCGGATGGTGGCGCGCATCGACGATGAAGACTTCCCAGAACTCAGTGGCGAGCTGGCGATCGTCGCGCAGGAAATCGATCAGGCCGCCGACGGTCATGTGCTCGGGCACCGCGACGAAATCGCGGCTCATCAGGCGGCCCGCCGATTCCTCGGGGTACGCCAGCGCGGTCTCGATCGCCGCGCGATCCTCCGGCTCCATCTCGGCGAGGACGGCCTGCTGGTCCTCCTCGTCGAGATCCTCGAGCATCGCCACCGCGTCGTCGGTGTCGAGCTGTTCGGCGATGTCGGCGATGATGCCGGCGGGCAGTTCCTCGAGCAGCAGTTCGCGGACGTGGTCGTTGAGCTCGGCGATCACGTCGACGCTCATCTGGTCGTTGATCGCGCGCGCCAGCGGCAGACGCTCGTCGGGCTCGATCAGCTCGAACAGGTCGGCGATGTCGGCCGGGTGCAGCGGCTCGACCATGTCGTAGACTACGTCGGTCTCGCCCGCTTCGAGCGCATCCTGAACGCGGCGGACGAAGTCGGACTTCAGCCGGTTGTCCTCGTCGAGGCTCTCGCTTTCCTGCACGGCTTCGGTCGCCGCGCCCGATGTCTCGGCGGCGTCCTCCAGCAGGTCATGGTCGAGATCCTCGGGAGTCATCGGGGCAGGGTCTAGCCACGAGAGAGGCAAAAGCAACCGGGCAAGGCGCAACTATCGAGCGCCTACGTGACTTTGTCGTGATTGCCCCTATATCCGGCGGCAAAACCTCAGGAGACCATCATGGCAGACGAATTTCTGAACTTCGAACTCTCGACCGGCGACGTGAAGATCAAGCTGCGCCCCGACCTGGCCCCCGGTCACGTCGAGCGCATCAAGGAGCTGGTCGGCGAAGGTTTCTACGACGGCATCAAGTTCCACCGCGTGATCCCCGGCTTCATGGCGCAGGGCGGCTGCCCCAACGGCACGGGCATGGGCGGTTCGGACAAGCCCGACCTCCAGGCCGAGTTCAACGACGAACCGCACGTCCGCGGTGTCTGCTCGATGGCGCGCACGAGCGCGCCGCACTCGGCTAACAGCCAGTTCTTCATCGTGTTCGACGATGCACGCTTCCTCGACAAGCAGTACACGGTCTGGGGCCAGGTGGTCGAAGGCATGGAAAACGTCGACGCGCTGCCCAAGGGCGAGCCGCCGCGCGAGCCGGGCAACATCGTCAAGGCGACGATCAGCGCCGAGTAATCAGTCGATGACGACGTCCGCCGGTGTCAGGCCATCGAGCCTGCGCTGGTGGACGGTCTCGAAAGCCCGCTCGATCGCCTGGGTATAGCCCGCGGTATCGAACAGGGGCTGGCTGAGCCGATTCTCCGCGAGCCGCGCGCGTACCGTCGCGAGTTCCTGCGGATGGCTGGCCAGATCCGCGATCAGCGCTTCATAATCGGCGGCATTGTCCGTGACGAGATCGGGCAGCCCGATCGCGTGCAGCAGGCTGGCGCCGACGCGCGCGGCGAACTGCCCGCCGGCCAGCGTCACGACGGGAATCCCGGCCCATAGCGCATCGCTGGCCGTCGTATGAGCGTTGACCGCGAAGGTGTCGACGAACAGATCGGCCAGTCGCAGCCGGGCGAGGTGCTCGGCGTGGGGCAGGCCGTCGGCAAAAATCAGTCGATCGGGGTCGATGCCGCGCAGCGCGGCCTCTTTGCGCAGGTTGGCTTTGGCGGTCTCCTTCGAACCCAGCAGCCACAGGACGCTTCCCTCGGTGCGATCGAGCAGGCGCATCCAGATGTCGAAGACGTCGGGGCAGATCTTGTAGGTGTGGTTGAAGCAGCAGAACACGAAGCCGTCTTCGGGCAACCCGAAATCGGCCCGCGTCGCGCCGGTCTCGGCAATGACGCGCTGATCGTCGTTGGGTTGGTAGCTGCCCGGCAGGTAGATGACCTTCTCGCTGTAAAACGCTCGTGAAGCTTCGGGAATTACCACGGGATCGGCGATGATGTAGTCAATGTCGTCGGTGCCCATCGAGCCCGGGTAGCCCAAATAGTTGATCTGGACCGGCGCCAGGCGACCGGAGAACAGGCGCGAACGCGACTGCCCGGTGTAACCCTTGAGGTCGATCGCGATGTCGAGCCCGTGGCTTTGCGTGAGATTGGCTACGTCCTGATCGGTCATGCCGCGGATGTCGATGAGACGATCGACCTGGCTCTGCAACTGATCGCGGACGTCCGCATCGACGATCTCGCCATAGCTGTAGGCGTTGATCTCGAAGCGCTCCCGATCGTGCGTTCGCAGCAGCCCGGCCATCAGGAACATCGTGGCATGACTGTGGAAATCGGCGGAAAAATAGCCGATGCGGATGCGACCGTCGCTCGGCTCGTTCTTGACGGAAGTCTCGGCCGGTTGGCAGGCAAGGGTACGCGCCCACAGGCGAGAATAGGCGAGCTGCTGTGCGCCATCGTCGAAGAAGGGGAGCATGATGAAGGGCGGGGTCGCCAGGCGTTGCGCGGCTTGGTCCACCGGCGCGGGCAGGTTGCGGTTCGCCGAGAAGTCGCAGACATACATTTGTGCGAAGGCCTTCTGGCGCGCGGCCAGACCGTCGTCGGGCGTGAACGACAGCAGCAGGTCGAGGACCTGGATCACGCCGTCATAGTCGTTGATGTCGAGCAGCACCGTGGCGATGTTATGCAGTGCCTTGGGGCATCCCGGCTTCAGCGCCAGCGCCTGCTTGTAGCATTGCACGGCGCGTTCGGGATCGCCCAGGCCTTTCAGAGCGAGGCCGAGGTTGTTGTAGGCTTCCGCATAGTTGGGATTCAACGTCAGCGCGCGCTGATGGCAGCTTATGGCCTGGGTCAGCGCGTTCTGCTCCTGGAGGGCCAGGCCCAGGTTGTTGTGCGCCTCGAAATAGTCGGGCTTCAGTGCGATCGCACGCTCATAGCAGGCGATTGCTTGGGGCAGGGCATGCTGTCGGCGCAGAAGATTGCCGAGGTTGAAGTGGGGCGATGCCTGGTTGGGATTTAGCGCGAGCGCCCGATGGAAACAGGCCGTGGCTTCGTCGAACTTGTCTTGCGGTTCCAGCGCGGCACCGAGGTTGCTGTGCAGTTCGGCATGGCGGTCGTCGACGGCGATCGCGGCGCGGAACGCAGCCTCGGCACCGGGAAAGTCGCCGAGCGCGACGCAGGCGGCGCCGAGGATGTTGTAGAGTTCGAGCGAGGGTCGGTGGCGCGTGGCGAGCGCCTGGGCGTTGCGCACCAGATCGGTGAGCCGACCGGCGCCGTAGAGCGACATGAGCCGGGCGATCTCCGCCTGGGGCAGAGGGGCACGGCGATCGGTATTCAGGGCAAAGGCAAGGTCGGTCATAGTCTCACGCCAGCTATTCGTCGGCAAAAGACAGGCCGACCCGCGGGCGGAGGTAACCGAACGTTAAGTATACCCGGTAACTTCAGGCCTAGGTATAATCCCCTAGCTTGGTCTTTTCAGAGGCCTGCCTTGACGATCCATTCGTGGAAGATCTTGACCGGGCGTGCCTCGAGGTCGCGCGGGCGGCAGATGAACCAGTAGGAATAGGGGCTCTCGACGTCGATGTCGAAGAGCCGTGCTAGACGCTCGTCCTGGCGGCGGTTGAAGTGATCGTCGTGCATGATCGCGATGCCCAGGCCCTGCGCTGCGGCTTCGAGGATCAGCTGACCCGAATCGAAATGGTCGATTGCCGCGGGCTGCAGGCGCGGCAGGCCGATCGCCGCCTTCCAGGCGTCGAAGCTCTCAGGCAAGTCGTGGTGGATCAGGAAGGTCTGGCGCGCGAGCTTGGCCGGATCGGGCGTCTTGCCGAGTTCGGCAGCGATCTGGTGCGAAGTGATCGCATAGACCTTGTTGTGATCGAGCTGCACGGCATGGAACGAAGGATCGGGCTCCTTCGCCATGATGATCGCGGCGTCGAGCGTATCGCCGACACGCGTGTCCGAATGCGGGCTCGTGTCGATGTCGATGTGCAGGCGTGGGTGCAGCTTGCGCAGCTCTGGCAGCTTGGGGAACAGGCGCTGGCCGCCGAACAGCGAGGGCACGCCCAGGTGCAGGCGCAGCACGCGGCCGGGATCGACCTGAGCCTCGACCGCCTCGGCCAGCTCCTCGAGCTTGGGGCTCACCGCATTGTAGAAGGCCATGCCCTCGTCGGTCAGCTTCATCGCCTGGTGCTGGCGGGTGAACAACCGCTTGCCGGTGAAATCCTCGAGCGCCGCAACACGCCGCGACAGCGCCGAGGGCGACAGGCCGAGCTCGGAGGCGGCCGCCTTGGCCGAACCGAGCCGGACCACACGCACGAAGGCTTCGAGCGCGCGCAGCGGGGGGAGGCGGCGAACGGCCATGGACCCTAGTCCTCCGTGTCCTGGTGCGGGCGCGGTGGGTGCAGCCGCAGCCGGGTGACGTGTTTCTCGTTGCCGGCGATCACCTCGATCCGCCAGCCGCTGTCGTGATCGACGACGGTGCCGACCGGCGGCACCTGACCCGCGAGCACGAAGGTCAGGCCGCCGAGCGTGTCGACGGCTTCCTCGACCTCGGCCAGCCGCGGGTCGATCGTATCGGCAATGTCGTCGAGCTCGGCGCGGGCGTCGGCCTCCCACATGCCATGCTCGATCGGCACGATCAGCGCCTCGGGCGCGTCGTCGTGCTCGTCCTCGATGTCGCCGATGATCTCCTCGACCAGGTCCTCGATGGTGATGATCCCGTCGGTGCCCGAATATTCGTCGATGACGATGGCGAGGTGCGTGCGGCTGGTGCGCATGTCGGCCAGCACGTCGAGCGCGCCGCGCGCCTGCGGCACGAACAACGGCTGGCGCATCAGGGTGGCCCAGTCCTCGGGTGGAGTGCCCTTGGCGAGATAGGGAAACACGTCCTTGATCAGGACCATGCCGACGACTTCGTCGAGCGTGTCGCCATAGACGGGCAGGCGGCTGTGGCCGTGCTCGGCAAAGGCTTCGACCACCTCGTCCCAGCTCGCGGAGGCGCGGATCGCGATGATCTCGCCGCGCGGGATCGCGACGTCGTCGGCGTCGTGCTCGCTGAAATGAAGGAGGTTGCGCAGCATCTGGCGCTCGGTCGGCGAAAGATCGCCTTTCGCGCCCTGCGTGTCGCCCGCGTCGTCCTCGTGCTCGTCGATCGCCTCCTCGAGCTGGGCGCGGAGCGACTGCTCGTTGTCCCCCTTGTCGAAGAAGCGCCGGATCGAGCGCCAAAGCGAGTAGCTACTGTCCGGATCTCCAGATCCGGCGTCTGCAATGCGGCCCTGTTCGGCCATTCCCTGTTCAAGCCCCTGTTGCGTCGTTTGCATCCCCATATGGGTCCGCAATGCCCATCAGGGCAAGTGCTTTGATCTCGAGCGCCTCCATCGCCGTGGCATCTTCGGGCGAGATCTCGTGGTCCAGGCCTGCCAGATGGAGCAGGCCGTGGACGATAAGGTGCGCGGCGTGTTCCTCCAGCGAGAGGCCCTTCTCTTCGGCTTCGCGCGTGCAGGTTTCGCAAGCGAGGCTGATGTCGCCGAGCAGTTCGGGCGGGCCATCGGGAGCAAGATCGAGCAGTTCGTCGCGTTCGAGCATCGGGAAGGACAGCACGTTGGTCGGCTTGTCCTTGGCGCGCCATTCGCGGTTGAGCCTGTGGACCTCGGCGTCCGAGGTGAACAGCAGGCTGGCGGTCAGACGTTGATTGGCCAGTTCGGGCGCGACTTCGGCAACGGCCTCGGCGGCGCGTTCGGCGAGGTCCGCCCAGTCGGCGGCCGGCGGCCAGGGGGCTTCGATGTCGAGATCCAGGTCCATGCGGTTCCGCCTAGCCCTTGCGTCATCCCCGCGAAAGCGGGGATGACGTTTGCCTTTAGGCGTCCGGTCCCTCGTAGGCTTCGACGATGCGCCCGACGATCGGATGGCGGACGACGTCGGCCGCGGTGAAGCGCACCACGCCGATGCCGTCGACACCCTCGAGCCGGCGCACCGCGTCGGCCAGGCCGCTCTGGGCATCGCCGCCGGGAATGTCGACCTGCCGCGGATCGCCGCAGATGACCATGCGGCTGTTCTGGCCGAAGCGGGTCAGGAACATCTTCATCTGCGCCTGGGTGGTGTTCTGCGCCTCGTCGAGGATAACGAAGGCATCGGCCAGGGTGCGGCCGCGCATGAAGGCGATCGGCGCGATCTCGATCTCGCCCGAGGCCATGCGCCGCTCGACCTGTTCGGGCGGCATGCAGTCATAGAGCGCGTCGTAGATCGGGCGGAGATAGGGATCGACCTTCTCCTTCATGTCGCCGGGCAGGAAGCCCAGCCGCTCGCCGGCCTCGACCGCGGGGCGCGACAGGATCAGGCGCTGGACCGAACCGGTCATCAACTGCGCGACGGCCTGGGCGACGGCAAGGTAGGTCTTGCCCGTACCGGCCGGGCCGAGGGCAAAGATCATGTCCTTCGAATTCAGCGCCTTCATGTAGTCGATCTGAATGCCCGAGCGCGGCACGATCGTCTTCTTGCGCGTACGGATCATGATCGGCGGCGCATCGTGGCTGCCGGTGATGATGCCTTCGAGCGTGGGCTCGCTCGACATCGCGATCAGCGATTCGACCGCGCCCGAGTCGAGCTCGTGCCCCTGTTCGAGCCGCTGGTACATGCCCTTGAGCACGTCGCGCGCGCGCGCCACCGCATCGTCCGGGCCTTCGATCTGAACGCGATCACCGCGAGCCGCGATATAGACCCCAAGCCGGTTCTCGATCCGTACGAGATTGGCGTCGTACTGGCCGAACACGGCTCCGAGCAGGGTCTGCTCGTCGAACTGTACCTCGATCCGGGCTCTGCGGGGTGTCTCCGGACGACGAAGCTGCGCCAGATCACTGTCGGCGCGGGCGGGCTTGCGGGCCATGCGCTCCTTTCGATGCGAGGCCGGGACGGCCTCATGAGTCGAAAGATAATCCTGCCATGTTGCAGCGCAAGGACGCATGCGCCCCGACGTGGTGGAAAACTGGCCGAATTCTGCTTCAGGCGGCGGTTAATGCGACGAGACGTGTGCTCAGCGAATTGGCCCCGGCCTCGACGGGATCGACCGTGACGATATCGCCGATCGCGGCTTCGCCGACAAAATGCGCCGATTGCAGCCAGGGGGTCTTGCCCAGCCACTGGCCCGGCAGCTTGCCCTTGCGTTCGACCAGCACGTCGCAGCGCCGGCCTACGGTCGCCTCGTTGAACGCGATCTGTCCGCGGTTGACCGCCGCCTGCAGGCGCTGGAGCCGCTCGTCCATCACTTCGGGTGCGATCTGATCGTCCATCGTGGCCGCGGGCGTGCCGGGACGCGGGCTGTACTTGAAGCTGAAGCACTGTGCATAGCCGACCGCTTCGACCAGCGCGATCGTCTCGGCGAAATCGGCCTCGGTCTCGCCGGGAAAGCCGACGATGAAGTCGCCCGACAGCGCGATGTCGGGGCGTACGGCGCGCACCCGGTCGAGCACCTTGAGATAGGACTCCACCGTGTGGCTGCGGTTCATCGCCTTGAGTACACGGTCGCTGCCCGCCTGGACGGGCAGGTGGAGGAAGGGCATCAACTTGTCGATCTCGCCGTGCGCGGCGATCAGCCCCTCGGTCATGTCGTTGGGGTGGCTCGTGGTGTAGCGGATACGGCGCAGGTCGGTCAGCTTCGCAAGCTGCGCGATCAGCCCTTCGAGCCCGACCGATCGGCCCTTGGCATCCTCGCCGGTCCAAGCGTTGACGTTCTGTCCGAGCAGGGTGATCTCGCGCGCGCCGGCCTCGACGAGCCGTTCGGCTTCCTCGATCAGGTCCTTGAAGGGGCGCGATATCTCGGCGCCGCGGGTGTAGGGCACCACACAATAGGTGCAGAACTTGTCGCAGCCTTCCTGCACGGTCAGGAAGGCGCTCGGGCCCGAGCGGCGACGTTTCGGCAGGGCGTCGAACTTGGTTTCGGCCGGCATGTCGGTATCGGTCACGCGCCGCCCGGCTTCCGCTTCCTTCAGCATCTCGGGCAGGCGGTGATAGGCCTGCGGGCCGACCACCATTTTGACCGCGGGCGCGCGCTTCATGATCTCCTCGCCCTCGGCCTGGGCGACGCAGCCGGCGACCGCGATCAGCGGGCTCGAGCCGTCCTTGCGGTCCCAGTCCTTCACGATCCTGCCGATGTCCGAATAGACCTTTTCCGCCGCCCTTTCGCGGATGTGGCAGGTGTTGAGCACGACGAGATCGGCCTCGCTGCCCTCGGGCGCGGCCGCCAGGCCCTGGCTGGCCAGCAGCTCGGCCATGCGTTCGCCGTCGTAGACGTTCATCTGGCAGCCGAAGCTTTTTACGCGGTAGGTCTGAGGTGCGGGGGTGGAAGCCATGGCGCGCGCCGATAGCCGAAAACGGCGCGCGTTTACAGGCCCGTGTTCTGCCGTGTCACGAACCGTAGACGATCAGCTTGACCTTGCTCCCCGGCTGCAAGGTCGCATTGGCATCGAGCCCGTTGAGCACGAGGAAGCGGTCGAGCTGGTTGTCGGAGAAAGCCATGCGCGCGGCCAGGGAGCGCGCGGTGTCGCCGCGCTGGACGGTGACCACGTCGATCACCCGCCGCCGCACCGCCGCGGCCTCGCTCGCCGACATCGGCGCCAGCGAGTTGATCGTCTCGCGGAACGGACTGACGCCGGCGCCTGCGGGGACGATCGTGACGAAGTGATAGGCGCTGTCGGCGTCCCAGCGATAGGCGGTGACGGTCACGTCGACCTGGCTGCGGTTGGCGCTGGCGCGGGTCGTGGCATAGGCGACGGGCATGCCGTTGATCGTGGTGGTCTGTGTCGCGGGCAAGGTGAGCTGGCCGCCGTTGCTCGACAGCGAGCGAAACACCTGGCCGACATAGGCGTCGAGTCCGCCCGAGAGCCGCCCCGTGCCGAACTGCGCCTGGCCGCCGCTGCCCGCGATCGTGACCGCGGCGGCGCCGTTCTCGATCGTATAGCCCTGCGGCGCGGTGAACTTGAAGCGCAGGCCCGGATGGCGGAACTGGCGGCCATCGACGATCCCCTGGCGCGGGTCGTCGCCATAGGTCATGCCGTCGATAGCGGCGAGGAAGCGGTCGCGGCTCTGCGGTGCGGCAATGCCGGGGGGGCGCTGCTGTCCGGCGAGCGCGCGGGTGCGCTGGACGCGGTCGGTTGAGAGTGGATGCGTGCGGCTCCAGGACGGTGTCTGCGATTGCTGGCGGCCCGCCAGCTGCGCGTCGAGGCTTTCGGCCGCCCCCATCGCCGAGAGCATGCGCGGCGCGGCATAGGGATCGAAGCCCGCGGCGGAAATATAGCGCACGCCGAGGCTATCCGATTCGTTTTCCTGACTGCGCGAATAGCCGAGCAGCAGTCCCTGGCCGACCTGGCCCGCGACCTGGCCGACGACGTCGGAGCCCGTCAGGACCTGCGCGATCGCCGCGCCGATGCCGGTGATCGTCGAGCGCGTCTGGCGCTTCTGCCCGTGGCGGGCGGTGACGTGGCCCATCTCGTGGCCGAGCACGAAGGCCAGCTCGTCCTCGCTGTTCATCAGCGCGAGCAGTTCACGCGTGACGTAGACGTAGCCACCGGGCACGGCGAAGGCGTTGCGCACCGGCGAATTGAGCAGGGTCACGCGGTAGGCGCCGCTGGCGTTGACGAGATTGGTCTGCGCGGCGACGCGGCGGCCGACCCCGGCGACATAGTCGGCCAGCGGGCCTTCAACGGCGCCGCCGAACTGTTCGACCAGCTGCGGATGCTGTTGCGCCGCCTGCTGCACTTCGGACTGGCCGAGCGCGCGCGGCGCCGATTGCGCCAGGGCCGGGCCGGACAGCGACAGCAGCGAGGCCGACAGTACCGCGAGCAGCTTGGTCTTCATGGGCATCCTTCTCCTCGTTGACGGTTGCTTATGCCATCACGCCGCGGTCGCTCAAAGGTTCCCTTGAACCGCCAAACCGGCTAGTCGCGCGGCATGTCCGACACCAAGACTCTCTACGCGGCCTTCGCCGGCCACATTTCCGACGTGCTCGACCGGCTCGAAGCCGCGGGCGAACTGCCCGCCGGGCTCAACCGCGCCGCGATCACGGTCGAACCGCCGCGCGATGCCTCGCACGGCGATCTCGCGACCAATGCCGCGATGGTCCTGGCCAAGCCTGCGGGCAAGAACCCGCGCCAGCTTGCAGAGGCGCTCGTTGCCGAGCTGAGCAAGCTGCCGCAGGTGACCAGCGCCGAGATCGCCGGTCCGGGCTTCATCAACCTGCGTCTCACGCCCGAGACCTGGATCGACGAGCTGCGCGCGATCGCCCGGCTCGGCGCCGACTACGGCCGCTCGAACCTCGGCGGCGGCACGACGGTGAACATCGAATATGTCTCGGCCAATCCGACCGGGCCGATGCACATGGGCCACTGCCGCGGCGCCGTGGTCGGCGATGCCCTGGCCACCCTGCTCGAATATTCGGGCCACAAGGTCATCCGCGAATACTACGTCAACGACGCCGGTGCGCAGGTCGACGTGCTCGCGCGCTCGGCGCATGTCCGCTACCGCGAAGCGCTCGGCGAAGCCGTCGGCGAGATTCCCGAAGGGCTCTATCCGGGCGACTATCTGGTCCCCGTCGGCCAGCAGCTCGCGGCCGAGTTCGGCGACCGCTACGTCACGGCGCCCGAAACCGAATGGCTGGTGCCGTTCCGCGAGAAGGCGGTCGCCGCCATGCTCGTCATGATCAAGCAGGACCTCGCGCTGCTCGGCATCCACCACGACCTGTTCTCGTCAGAGGCCGAGCTCCAGGCCGCGGGCAAGCCCGAAGAGGCCGAGAAGTGGCTGCGATCGCAGGACCTGGTTTATGACGGCGTGCTCAAAGCGCCCAAGGGCAAGACCCCCGAGGACTGGGAACCGGTGGCGCTGCCGCTGTTCCGCTCGACGAAGTTCGGCGACGACCAAGACCGGCCGATCAAGAAATCGAACGGCGCCTGGACCTATTTTGGTGCCGATCTCGCCTATCACTACCAGAAGGCCCAGAGCGCCGACGCGCTGGTCGACATCTGGGGCGCCGACCACGCGGGCACGGTCAAGCGGATCAAGGCCGCCGTCGCGGCTATGACGGGTGCTGATGGCAAGGCGACCCCGTTCGAGGTCAAGCTCGTCCAGATGGTCCAGCTGCTGCGCAACGGCGAGCCGGTGAAGATGTCCAAACGTTCGGGCAACTTCGTCACGCTGGCCGACGTGGTCGAGGAGGTCGGCAAGGACGTCGTCCGCTTCACCATGCTGACGCGCAAGCCCGAGGCGCAGATGGACTTCGACTTCGCCAAGGTGGTCGAAGCCTCGAAGGACAACCCGGTGTTCTACGTCCAGTACGGCAACGCCCGCGTCCATTCGACCTTGCGCAAGGCCGCGGCCGAGGGCTTCGCGCCGTCCGACGCCGATCTCGAACTGCTCGGCGAGGAAGAGCTCGAGCTGATCAAGCTCGCCGCGCAGTTCCCGCGGCTGGTCGAGGCGGCCGCCGTCGCGCGCGAGCCGCACCGCGTCGCCTTCTTCCTCGGCGACCTCGCCGCGGGCTTCCACGCCTATTGGAACGTCGGCAACGACCGGCCCGAAAAGCGGTTCATCGTGGCACAGAATGGTCAGGTGACCGGCGCAAGGCTTTTCCTCGCCAGCCAAATCGGGCAGCTAGTTCGCAACGGACTGGCGCTATTGGGCGTCGAGGCGGTGGAGGAGATGTAGTCATGGCCGATGGGAAGAGCCACGATAACGCCGATCTCGGAGAGCACTCCGATGTCGATCCGCTCGTCCTGCCGGCCGACACTGCGTGGGCCGGTCACGATGACGAACCGCCTGTCGAGGACGGTCGGCTCGAATTCGGCGACGACGACGTGCGGCTCCCCTGGCTCGAGACCGACGGCGACGACGAGGAAGAGTTCAAGGGCTACAACGGCGGCCAGCTGTTCACCTTGATCGCGCTTGGCCTGCTGGCAGTGGCGGTGATCGGTGGCGGCATCTGGTGGGCGCTGTCCACGCGCAAGGACGAAGTCCTGGTTGCCGACGGCAGCGTCATCGCCGCGCCCAAGCAGCCCTACAAGGAACGGCCCAAGGATGCGGGCGGCAAGACCTTCGCGGGCACCGGCGACACTGCCTTTGCCGTGTCCGAAGGCCAGACGCGCCCGGCCCGCCTTGGCGAGGCTGCCGCGCCCAAGACCGCCGCAGTCGAGCCCGCGGCGAAGCCGAGCGCCGGCGCTTCGCCTGCTGCGCCGGTGCCTTCTGGTGTTGGCGTGCAGATCGCAGCCTATACCTCGCGCGCGCAGGCCGATGCGGGCTGGACCCGGCTGTCGGGCCAATACGAAGTGCTGTCGGGCCTCAACCATCGTGTGGTCGAGGGCAGCGCCGACATCGGCACCGTCTATCGCCTGCAGGTGCTCGCCGGCGATTCTTCGGCGGCGCATGGCCTCTGCGGCCGGCTCAAGGCGGCGGGGCTCGCCTGCCAGGTGAAGAACTGACGGTGGCGCCCCCGTTCTCGCGGGGGCGTACTATCCACACTCCTTGACCCGTCAAAACTTGCGAAAACCCCCGCGAATTGCGATTTTCGCACAATGACACCTGCGATCTTCGGCATTGCCGGCCTGGCACTCTCTGCCGACGAGCGCGCGTTCTTTCGCGATGCCGATCCCGCCGGCTACATCCTGTTCGGCCGCAACATCGGCAGCCGCGATCAGGTTCGTGCGCTGACCGACGAACTGCGCACTATCCACGGGCGCGATCGCACTTTCATCTGCATCGACCAGGAGGGCGGCCGCGTCGCGCGGATGAAGCCGCCTGAGTGGCTGGCCTTTCCACCGGGTAGCGCCTTCGACGCGCTTTACGACGTGGCGCCGGCCTCGGCGATCGAGGCTGCGCGGGTCAATGCCCATGCGCTCGGGCTCGATCTCGCCGAGATCGGCATTTCGGTCGACTGCCATCCGCCGCTCGACGTGCGTCAGCCCGGCGCGCACGACGTGATCGGCGATCGCGCCTTCGGCAGCGAGCCGATGCGCGTCGCCGCGCTCGGTCGCGCTGTGCTCGACGGGCTCGCCCAGGCCGGTGTCGCCGGCTGCATCAAGCACATGCCCGGTCACGGCCGCGCCACGGCCGACAGCCACAAGGAACTGCCGACGGTCACCGTGAGCGAGGGCGACCTCGCCAGCGATCTCGCGCCTTTCCGGGCACTCGCGAACACGCCGATCGGCATGACCGGCCACATCCGCTTCACCGCCTGGGATGCCGAGAACCCGGCGACGCAATCGCCTTTCGTGATCGCGGAGATCATCCGCAAGCGTATCGGTTTCGATGGGCTGCTGCTGACCGACGATCTCGATATGGAGGCGCTGTCGGGTACCGTGCCCGAACGCGCGGCGCGGGCGATCGCCGCGGGCTGCGACATCGCGCTCAACTGCTGGGCCAGGATGGACGACATGATCGGCATCGCCGGACTGCTGCCGACGATCACCACGGCAGCAGCCGTACGGCTCGAACGCGCGCTCGCCGCGACCGATCCGGCCAAGGGCGAGCTGTCTCGCCAGGCCGAACTCCTTGCCAAGCGCGACGCCTTGCTGGCGCTCGCCTGATGGGCGAGGCCGACCTCGATCCGACCCTGTTTCAGGGCGACGACTGGGGTGGCCCCGCCGCGGGACCGACCGAAGATGCCGCGCTCTATCTCGAGCTCGACGGCTGGGAAGGCCCGCTCGATCTGCTGCTCGATCTCGCGCGACGGCAGAAGGTGGACCTGCGCCAGATCTCGATCCTGGCGCTGGTCGAGCAGTACCTGATCTACATCGAGCAGGCCGAAGCGTTGCGGCTCGAGCTCGCCGCCGACTATCTCGTGATGGCGGCCTGGCTCGCCTATCTCAAGTCGGCGCTGCTATTGCCCCGGGAAGAGCAGGAAGACCCGAGCCCCGAGGAACTGGCGCTGCGCCTGCAATTGCGGTTGCAGCGGCTGGCGGCGATGCGCGAGGCTTCGGCGCGGCTGATGGCGCGCGACCGGCTCGGCCGCGACGTGTTCCGCCGCGGTGCGCCGGAGGGGCTGCGCGTCGATCGCAAGAATGCCTGGCAGTGCGAGTGGTTCGACCTGATCCAGGCCTATGGCCAGGTCAAGGCACGCACCGCGCCCGTGGTCCACGTCGTGCGCGACCGCATGGTCATGACGCTGGATTCCGCGCTGTCGCGGGTCTCGTCGCTGCTCGGCGTCACGCTCGACTGGATGGAATTGCGCGATTTCCTGCCGCCGCACGCCGATCCGCGGCTCAAGCGCTCGGCGCTGGCCTCGAGCTTCGTCGCCTGTCTCGAACTGGCCAAGCAGGGCAAGGCCGAGATGGTCCAGGACGTGACCTTCGGCCCGCTGCACATGCGGCGCGCGGGATGACTCCCGAGAGCGAACAGCCGGACGATCTGGTCCGCGCGGTCGAGGCGACCTTGTTCGCGGCGACCGATCCGATGACAGTCGACGCGATCTCGACCCATCTCGGCGGGGCTTCGGTGCGCGGAGCGCTGGCCGAACTGGGCGCATTCTATGCGGGTCGCGGCGTGCATCTGGTCGAGCGCGGCGGGCGCTGGCATTTCCAGACCGCGCCGGATCTCGCGCATCTGCTGCGCCGCGAAAAGGAAGAGGTTCGCCGCCTTTCGCGCGCCGCGACCGAGGTTCTGGCGATCGTCGCCTATCACGAGCCCGTCAGTCGCGCCGAGATCGAGGCGATCCGCGGCGTGCAGACCGCCAAGGGCACGCTCGACGTGCTGCTCGAAGCCGGCTGGGTGCGCGTCGCCGGGCGCCGCGAGGTGCCGGGGCGGCCAGTGATCTATGCGACCACGCCGGCCTTCCTCGCCCATTTCGGCCTGCAATCGCGCCGCGACCTGCCCGGAATCGACGAACTGCGCGCCGCCGGCCTGCTCGATCCGGTCGACGAGGCCATGCTGGCGATGGAGACCCTGGGGGAGGCTGCGGCGGAAACCACGGTGGATTCGGTCACGGCAATGTCACAGGACGCCGATACGGGGCCTGACGGGGTGGCAACCGACGAGGAAAGCGCCTAGATAGGACAGCGTTAGGCGCAAGCCGCCTGCCAAACTTCGGAGTCGATAATGGGTTTTGGGTCTCTCTGGCACTGGGTCATCGTGCTGCTCGTCGTGCTCGTCCTCTTCGGACGCGGCCGCGTTTCCGAGATCATGGGTGATTTCGGCAAAGGCATCAAAAGCTTCAAGCAGGGCCTGAGCGAGGACGAGAACAAGCCGGCGGCGCCGCCCGCTGCGCAGATCCCCCCCCAGGTGATCCCTGCGCAACCCGCACCGCCGCAGCAGGCCACCCTGAACGGCGAAACGGTGGTCGACACCAACTCGACCAACCGCTGATACTCGCGGACTAGCGCGTCATGTTCGACGTCGGCGCTTCCGAACTGCTGTTGATCGTCATCGTCGCGATCGTGGTCATCGGCCCCAAGGACCTGCCGCGCGCGCTGCGCATGGCGGGGCAGTGGATCGCCAAGATCCGGCGTGTCTCGGGGCATTTCCGCTCGGGCATCGAAACCATGATCCGCGAGGCGGAACTCGCCGACATGGAACAGAAATGGCGCGAGCAGAACGAGGCGATCATGAAGGCGCATCCGACCGCAAGCGACGGCGACGTTCCGGCAGCCTCGGCCGAAGCGGGCCTGCCACCGCCGGCCGAAACGCCGCCCGTGCAAAATCAGAAATCGGAGACGGCCGAGCCGCAGCTCCCGCTTTCGTCGTCGTGAGCCGCCTACCGTGCTGAAAATCAAGGAAATCGACGACTCGCAGGCGCCGTTGCTCGATCACCTGCTCGAGCTGCGCACGCGCCTGCTGCGCTGCATCCTCGCGCTCGGCATCTGCTTTGCGGTCTGCATGTATTTCGCCAACGACATCTTCGGCTTCCTCGTGCGGCCGCTGACGGAAGCCTTTCCGCCGGGGCAGGGCCGGCTGGTCTATACCAAGCTTTACGAGGCCTTCTTCGTCGAGCTGAAGGTCGCGTTGTTCGCGGCTTTCTTCGTCTCTTTCCCGATCATCGCCAACCAGCTCTGGGCCTTCATCGCGCCGGGGCTCTACGCCAAGGAAAAGCGGGCTTTCCTGCCGTTCCTGGTGGCGACGCCAATCCTCTTCACCACCGGCGCGGCGCTGGCCTACTATGTCGTCATGCCGACCGCGTTCCACTGGTTCCTCGGTTTCGAGGGCGAGCGTGGCGGGCTCAAGCTCGAGGCGCTGCCGGGCACGGGCGACTACCTGTCGCTGGTCATGCAGTTCATCCTCGCCTTCGGCGTGTCGTTCCTGCTGCCGGTCCTGCTGCTGCTGCTCAACCGCGCGGGCATCGTCACGCGCGCCCAGCTCGCGGGCGCACGGCGCTATGTCATCGTGGGCATGACCATCCTCGCGGCGGTGATCACGCCGCCCGACGTCGTCTCTCAGCTTATGCTGCTGATCCCGCTGCTGTTCCTGTTCGAAGGCTCGCTGCTGATCATGCGCTTCAGCGAGAGCCGCGCGGCGCTGGAGACGGGCACCGAGCTCGAGCCGATCGGCTCGGACGCGCCGACGCTGCCGTAAGGCCTAACGTCCCCCGGTGTTGGCGGCTTCAGCCTCGCCATCCTTCGCCTGATAGACCAGTCGCCCGTTGACCCAGGTCTGCAGCACCTGCGTCGCGCGCAGTTCTGCGGGCGTCGCCAGCAGCGGATCGCGGTCGAGCAGCAGAAAGTCGGCGCGTTGCCCTTTGGCGAGCCGGCCGAAGTGCCCTTCGGCGAAGCCTGCGTAGGCAGAACCCGCGGTCCAGGCGGCGAGTGCGCTCTCCCGCGTCAGTCTTTCCTGTGCCTGCCAGCCACCATA
>SECS01000335.1 GCA_004211435.1 Novosphingobium sp.
ACCGCCGGCCGTGCCGGTGCGCGCGGCGATCACGCTCGTGCTCCTCGTCCTCTGCATGCTCGTCGCCGATCGCATCGGCCTGATCGCGCTGATCGCCAACGGCTATCGCCTGCTCGCCTACGTGCTCATCGCCCTCTACATTGTGCCGCTGCTGACCCTTGGTCTGTGGCGGCTGCGCGCTGGTCGGCGCTCCCTCGGAGAAAACGCATGAAGTTCGCCTCCGCCCTCGCGGCGATCCCGCTTGTCGTTCTCGCCGCGGCGGCCGCGGCCGAACCACCCAAGGACATCAACGCCCGCATCGAGGCGATCCGCCAGTCGTCGGGAACGCCGGGCATGGCCGTCGCGATCGTCGAGAACGGCAAGGTCGTGCTCGCCAAGGGCTATGGCCAGCGCAAGCTCGGTGCGCCCGAGAAGGTCGATGCCGAAACGATCTTCATGATCGGCTCGACCGGCAAGGCGCTGACCGCGACGGCGCTCGCGACCTTGGTCGATTCCGGCAAGATCGGCTGGGACGACAAGGTCGTCGATCACGTGCCCGACTTCCAGATGTACGATCCCTGGGTCACGCGCGAGATGACGATCCGCGACCTGCTCGTGCATCGCAGCGGCCTCGGGCTCGGCGCCGGCGATCTGCTGACCGTGCCGCGTGGTACGCTGTCGCGCGACGAGGTCGTGCGCCGGTTGCGCTACATCAAGCCGGCGACGAGCTTCCGTAGCGGCTATGCCTACGACAACATCCTCTATGCCGTTGCCGGGCTGGTTATCGAGCGCGTCAGCGGGCAGTCGTGGGAAGACTACATGAAGAGCCACGTCTTCGCGCCTGCGGGAATGCGCGACGCGGCCGCCGACTACCGGACGCAGACGAGCGCGCCCAACCGCGCGCAGCCGCATGGCCGCGTTGGCGCAGTGCGTGGCGACGGGTCGCAGGCGGTGCTCGACGAGCGCGACCAGCTGGGCCGTGCCATGGCGCCGGCGGGGCTGCTGGCGATGAGCGCCAACGACATGGCGCGCTGGCTGCAGATCCAGCTGGCCGGCGGCGCTCTACCCGAGGGCGGCCGCCTGTTCAGCGCCGCGGCGGGCAAGGAGATGTGGACCCCGGTCACGCAGATCCCGATCTCGCCGGCCCCCGCGCCAATCGCAGGGACGACGCCGACCTTCGACGCCTATGCGCTTGGCTGGGAGGTGCGCGACTATCACGGCACGCGCATCGTCTGGCATGCCGGCGGGCTGCTCGGCTTCACCTCGATCGTCTGCCTGATCCCCGAAAAGAACGTCGGCTTCGCGATCGAGGTCAATGCCGAGGAGAGCGAGCCGCGCCACGGGCTGATGTACGAATTGATCGACCATTACCTCGGCCTGCCCAAGCAGGACTGGCCGACCCGCTTCCACGACTATCGCGCAAAGCGCATCGCCGATGCC
>SECS01000336.1 GCA_004211435.1 Novosphingobium sp.
CGGCTGAAGACGGTGGAGATGGCGGGGTGAGGGGTTTCATAGAGTGCTGGGGCCTGGGAAGGATGCCTGCGAGCGCCGCCTCTGCACCCGACCCGACACGACACGATCGAGGCATGGGTTGCATGTTGCTCTTGTCGATCCTGTGTCAGGATTGACGACGCTGGCGGTCCCTCGAAGCATGGTGGGTCTTGACGACCGCGGGGATCTTGAGACCGCCAGCGTCACGGTCGTTCGCGCGAACGAGAGTTGGGGCCTGACGCCCGCATGCAATCCGGCGCGGTGACCAGATCATCATTGTGTCGGAGGTCGCGATGTCTGGCAAGAAGAAGAACGAAGCCGCTCCCGGCTGGCCCGCGGGCCGGCTCTATCTGGGGTTCGACGTGGCCAAGGCCGAGGTGGCCGTGGCGGCGGTGGCGGCTGATGCGATCGGCTCGGGGCCCGTCCGGGCGCGCCGCATCGCCAACACGGCGCAGGCGCTGGCCGCCTTCCTCGCCGAGATCGGGCCCGGGCGCATCGCACTCGCCGCCTTCGAGCCGACCGGCGGCTATGAGCGTGAACTGCGCGCCGCGCTGAAGGCGGCCGGCGTGCGGTTTGCCCGCGTCCACCCGAACGAGATCGTCGCCTTCCGCACCTTGCGCGGCATCAAGGCCAAGACCGATGATCTCGATGCCGGCCTCATCGCCGCCTTCGCCGCCGAGGAACTCACCCGCCGCGGCATCCGGCCGATGGTGGAGACGGACGAGGCGCTCGGCGACCTCATAGCGCGGCGGCGCCAGCTCAGCGCCCAGCGCCATGCCGAGATCTGCCGCGCCAAGATCGCCACCCAGCCCACCGTCAAGGCCTCGCTCGCGCTCGTCGTCGAAGTGCTCGATGGCGCCCTCGCCGACATCCAGGCGGCGATCGACCTCCATATCGAGAGCCGCCCGGCACTGCGCGCGATCGCCGGCAACCTCAGGAGCCTGAAGGGCATCGGCCCGGTCAGCGCCGCCACGCTGCTCGGCGACCTGCCCGAGCTCGGCAGCCTCTCCGGCAAGGAGATCGCCGCCCTCGTCGGCCTCGCGCCGCGCACCGCCGACAGCGGCAAGACCAAGGGCAAGGCGCGCACTGGCCACGGAAGGCCGGCGGTGCGCAATGTCCTCTTCAACGCCGCGCGCATCGCCATTCGCCACAACAGGGTGATGCACGATTTCTACCAGCGCCTCGTCGAGCAGAACGGCCGCAGCGGAAAGATCGCGCTCGTCGCCGTCATGCGCAAGATGCTCGTTACCCTCAACGCCATCGCCAGAGACAACCAGCCTTGGAGACATCAAAACGCTTGACGGCGAACACGAGAGATCCCCGGGGCTAAAGCCCCGAGGATGACGAATGGAAATGCGTCTGCGCCAGGCTCCCTAAAGGTCCCGAACATCGCGAGGGG
>SECS01000337.1 GCA_004211435.1 Novosphingobium sp.
TTCCCGCAGTTCGAGATCGAGCTGAAGTATTTCGACGGCCAGCCGGTCATCGCCGAGATCGCTCGCGTGTCCAAGCCGGGCCGCCGCGTCTACTCCGCGATCTCCGACCTGAAGCCGATCAAGAACGGCCTGGGCATCTCGATCCTGTCGACGTCCAAGGGCGTTATGTCCGACGCCGCCGCGCGCGACCAGAATGTCGGCGGCGAAGTCCTCTGCAGGGTCTACTAAGATGTCCCGTATCGGTAAGAAAACCATCGCTGTTCCGAAGGGCGTGACTGTCACGCTCGACGGCCAGACCGTCTCCGTGAAGGGTCCCAAGGGCGAACGCTCCTGGACCGTCGCGGACGAGATCGAAGTCACCCAGGGTGACGACGGTCTGTCGCTGGGCCTGAAGTCCGACACCCAACGCGCTCGCGCGATGTGGGGCCTGTCGCGCACCCTGGTCGACAACATGGTCGTGGGCGTCACCGACGGCTTCGACAAGACGCTGGAACTGGTCGGCGTCGGCTATCGCGCCGCGATGAAGGGCAACGCCCTGTCGCTGCAGCTCGGCTTCTCGCACGAAGTCGACATCGACCCGCCCGCCGGCGTGTCGTTCGCGGTGCCGAAGCAGACCGAGATCAAGATCTCGGGCCCGGACAAGCAGGCCGTCGGTCAGATCGCCGCCGTCATCCGCAAGCTGCGTCCGCCGGAGCCCTACAAGGGCAAGGGCGTCCGCTATGCCGGCGAAAAGGTCCGCCGCAAGGAAGGCAAGAAGAAGTAGGTCATGGCTCTCTCTCTTCGACAACAAGCCAAGCGCCGCTCGGAGCGCACCCGCCGCCGCCTGAAGGCCGTCGCCAACGGCCGTCTGCGCCTGTCGGTCAGCCGTTCGGACAAGAACATCTCGGCCCAGGTCATCGACGACGCCCAAGGCGTCACGATCGCCGCCGCCTCGTCGCTGGAAGGCGGCAAGGGCAAGAAGGGCTCGGACGTGGCCGCCGCCGCCGCGATCGGCAAGCTGATCGCCGAACGCGCCATCGAGAAGGGCGTCAAGGACGTCGTCTTCGACCGTGGCTCGTACATCTATCACGGACGGGTGAAGGCGCTGGCGGAAGCCGCGCGTGAAGCCGGCCTGAACTTCTAAGGGACGCGACAGATGGCGCAACAACCCCAGCGTGGCGGCGGCGGCAACGACCGCAATCGTCGCGACAACCGCAACGCTCCCGCTGTCGACGGTCCGGATTCGGACATCGTCGAGAAGCTGGTCCACATCAACCGCGTCGCCGCCACCGTCAAAGGCGGTCGCCGGTTCTCGTTCGCGGCCCTGATGGTCGTCGGCGACGGCAAGGGCCGCGTCGGCTTCGGTCACGGCAAGGCGCGCGAAGTGCCGGAAGCCATCCGCAAGGCGACCGAAGAAGCCAAGAAGAC
>SECS01000163.1 GCA_004211435.1 Novosphingobium sp.
TCGCGCTCTACGACGAGCGCTTCTTCCGCATGTGGGAGTTCTACCTCGCCGGCGCCGAGCAGGCCTTCCGCTATGGCGGCATGGTCAACTGGCAGCTCCAGTACGTGAAGCGCCGCGACGCGATCCCGATGACGCGAGACTATATTCACGAGGAAAGCGCCCGCCTCCGCGCCAGCGACACGCCGCCGGCCTGGCATTTGGCGCCAGAAGCGCAGCAGGCCGCCGAATGACTTGCAACCGCGACGCGGCTGGCTAGGCTCCGCGCGTTATGTGGCTGCTCGACAAGATGCTTCGCCAGCTGATCCGCGAGGGTCGGCTCGTTCTTACCGACCATGACGGCAAGGTCTACGAATACGGCCCCGGTGGCGGCGACACGATCGCCGTCCGCCTGACCGACAAGGGCGCGGCGATGCACATCGCCAAGGATCCGCGCATGGGCGCGGGCGAGGCCTATACCGATGGCCGCCTGGTGATCGAAGCGCCGCACGACGTGCGCGATTTCGTGCTCTTCGTCATGGGCCAGGCCAACCGCGGCAATACCGGCAAGCTCAAGCCCAAGGGCGCGCTGCGCAAGGCGTTCGGCAAGCTCGCCTACAAATGGGAGCAGAACCGGCGCGACCGCGCGAGCGCCAACGTCGTCCACCATTATGGCCTGACGCGCGAGTTCTACGAGCTGTTCCTCGACGAGGACCGCCAGTATTCGATGGGCTTCTTCCGCGATCCGTCGGATTCGCTCGAACGCGCGCAAATCGACAAGAAGGCGCTGATCGCCGCCAAGCTGCGCCTCCAGCCCAAGCCCGACGGCACGCCGCAGCGCGTGCTGGACATCGGCTGCGGCTGGGGCGGCATGGGGCTGTTCTACAACAAGCACTACGGCTGCGAAGTGCTCGGGGTCAGCCTGGCGCCCGATCAGGTCAAGTTCGCCAACGAGCGCGCCGAAGCGCTGGGCGTCGCCGACAAGGTCAAGTTCCAGCTGATCGACTACCGCGACGTGCAAGGTCCGTTCGACCGGATCAGCTCGGTCGGCATGTTCGAGCACGTCGGCGCGCGCCACTACGACGAGTATTTCGCCAAGACGAGCGACCTGCTCGCCGACGACGGCGTCATGCTGACCCACACGATCGGCCGCAAGGGTGCGCCGGGCGGCGACGACCCCTGGTCGCGCAAGTACATCTTCCCCGGCCACCACATCCCCGCGATGAGCGAGATGGTGGGCGCGATGGAGCGCACGCGCTGGGAGGTCGCCGACGTCGAAGTGCTGCGTTACCACTACGCGCATACGCTCGCCGAGTGGTATCGCCGCGTGAAGCTGCACGAGAAGGAAATCGTCGCGCTTTACGACGAGCGCTTCTTCCGCATGTGGCAGTTCTACCTCGTCGGCGGCGAACAGAGCTTCCGCGGCGCGGGCATGGTCAATTTCCAGGTCCAGTCGGTAAAGCGCCGCCACGCCGTGCCGATGACGCGCGACTACATCATCCACGAGGCCGCGCGGCTTTCGGCTTTGGAGGAGGCGCCCGAGTGGCATCTCGATCCGAAGCTGCGTGCTGATAGCATGGAGGCGGCCGAGTAGCGGTTGCGACTCCCCCCCCACCCTGTTAGGCGCCCCGCAAATTCATTCGGAGCCTGCACATCATGTCGGACATCAAGAAGGTCGTTCTCGCCTATTCGGGCGGCCTCGACACCTCGGTCATCCTGAAGTGGCTGCAGGTCACCTACGGCTGCGAGGTGGTGACCTTCACCGCCGATCTCGGTCAGGGCGAGGAGCTCGAACCCGCGCGCGCGAAGGCCAAGCTGATGGGCCTGCCCGACGAGAACATCTACATCGACGACCTGCGCGAGGAATTCGTGCGCGACTTCGTCTTCCCGATGATGCGCGCCAATGCCCGCTACGAGGGCGACTATCTGCTCGGCACCTCGATCGCGCGGCCGCTGATCTCGAAGCGGCTGATCGAGATCGCCAAGGAAACCGGCGCCGACGCCGTGGCCCACGGTGCCACGGGCAAGGGCAACGACCAGGTCCGTTTCGAGCTGTCGGCCTATGCGCTCGAACCGAGCATCAAGGTCATCGCCCCCTGGCGCGAGTGGGACCTGACCAGCCGCACCGCGCTGATCGCCTGGGCCGAAGAGCACCAGATCCCCGTCCCCAAGGACAAGCGCGGCGAGAGCCCCTTCTCGACCGACGCGAACCTGCTGCACACCTCGTCCGAGGGCAAGGTGCTGGAAAATCCGTGGGATGAGACCCCGGACTACGTCTACTCGCGCACCGTCAATCCCGAGGACGCGCCCGACCAGCCCGAGTACATCACGATCGACTTCGAGAAGGGTGACGGCGTCGCGCTCAACGGCGAGGCGATGAGCCCCGCCACGCTGCTGACCGCGCTCAACGAACTCGGCCGCAAGCACGGCATCGGCCGCCTCGATCTGGTCGAGAACCGCTTCGTCGGCATGAAGAGCCGCGGCATGTACGAGACGCCCGGTGGCGAGATCTATGCCCGCGCCCACCGCGGCATCGAGCAGATCACGCTCGACCGCGGCGCCGCGCACCTCAAGGACGAGCTCATGCCCAAGTACGCCGAGCTCATCTACAACGGCTTCTGGTTCGCCCCCGAGCGCGAGATGCTCCAGGCGGCGATCGACCACAGCCAGGAGAAGGTCGCCGGCACGGTCCGCCTCAAGCTCTACAAGGGCAATGCCTCGGTGGTCGGCCGCAAGAGCCCCAACAGCCTCTACTCCGAGCGCCACGTGACCTTCGAGGACGATGCGGGCGCCTACGACCAGAAGGACGCGGCGGGCTTCATCAAGCTCAACGCGCTCCGTCTGCGCCTGCTGGCCCAACGCGACCGGTAGTTTTTCTCGGCGAGTCAGGGACATGGCTTCCTGGCTCGCCGCACCGGTCCGACACCCCCGAAAAAGTTATCCAGCGCTGTCCACTGCCTTTGCGGTGGGCTGTGGATAAGTGTCATTAAAATGTCTTGCACGACTCGGGCATGAAGCGCAGCCTCAGGTCATCGGAAGGGAAAAACCTCCATAGCTTTCGGGAATAAACTCCTGAAAGAGATAGAGACTTTTAAACCGGAAGAGACGGCAGCGATGCCCGCAGCAGCGTCGGAAAACACCCCTGGTTCTTTCTCTCGAAGGGCTTGGCGAACCGCAGATGCCGCGAGAGGCGCGCTACCGTTGGCCGGATCGCCGCGGCCCGAAAGGAACGCCCGAAAGCCTGCTTCGGCAGGATTGAGAGCTGACCGAAAGGCACGGCAGGGAAGCCAACCGACGGGAGCAATCCCGAAGGGGAAGCCGAGCTGACGGAACGCAGCGATCGGGTTGGAACCGCCAGGCGGACGGAACGGTGCTTCGGCACCCGACCACCGCCTGACGGGGCCCATCGCCGGCTGGCACCGCCGGTAGGAGCTTTGCCGGTCCGGAACGCCGAAAGGCGCTGAACGACCGACCAGGGCGACAGGCGCAAACGATCCGAACGGGTGGCTCCAACAGGCCGCGCGCCAGGATCGGGCCCGATGCGACGAGCATCACGATGCAGCAGTACCTCATGGGTGCGGAACGCACTCGTCGGTGCTCGGTCACGCATCACCGCGGCCAGCCACCTGATCGTCCGGGATCGCCCGCAAGGGGGAAGCAGGGCCGTGCGGACGGTGGAAGCAGGCGACAGCGGGGCCGGCAGCAATGCCGGCCCCTTCCTGTTTGGGGCGCTTCCCCCCCCGAGCATGGCTCGAGGAGGAACGGCGCCAACCCTCACTTCGTCGCGAGCTGACCGCGGACCGCGCCGCCGGGGAAGTCGGCCGTATGGACGTTGACATAGTAGCCCGCGGGGTTGGCGACGATCGCCTTGAGCACGTCGGGCTCGACCGCGACGCATTCGTCGCTCGCGCCGGTGACGGCGACGGTGATCACCGGCGGGCCATTGGTCCCGGCGGCACCGGTGTGGACGTGCGCCATCGTCGGCTTGGCGATCTTGGCGACGGTCAGGGTGTAGCAGAAATCGCCGGCCTCGGCGTCGACGTCGGCGGCGAAAGCCCCGGTGCCGTCGGTATCGGCGCCCGCGCCGGTGAGCGCAGCGGTCAGCTTGACCGTCGCGGCCTGGGCCGCGGCGAGCGGGGTGGCGGCGGCCGCCACGATCAGCATGGGGGCAAGCAGCAAGCGCGTCTTCATCGGATGTCTCCCTCGTGGAAAGGTGGTCGGGCGCCGCCGATCAGGCCGGCGGCGCGCCCTTGATCGTATCGAAATAGTCGCGCCAGGCGGTGATCTTGCCGTCGGCGATCTCGAAGATGCCCATCACCGGCACGGTCATCACCGTCTCGCCCGCGGCGTTCAGGATATAGTCGATCCGTTCGGTCAGCACCTTGCTGCCCGTTTCGGCGATCGCGAGCAGGTCGATCTTCATTGCCGCCATCCCCGTCGCCGCGGTGAACTGCTCGAAGAAGGCCACCGCCTCGGCCTTGCCTTTGGTGGTGATGACGCCGTGGTTGTCCCAGACGGTGTCGTCGGTGAAATAGGCGTCGACCATGGCCGGGAAGCTGTCGGGCTGCTCCCAGCTCGTGACGAACCGGGTGACGAGATCGGCCAGCACGGACATCAGCCCTGCCCGGCCTGCGCCATCAGCGCTGCGGCGCCGGCGGAATCGAAATAGTCGCGCCAGGCGGCGATACGGCCGCCTTCGATCTCGAAGATCCCCATGACCGGCGCCGAGAACAGCACCGTGCCGTCGGCGGCGACCATGTGGTCGATCCGCTCGGTCAGCACCTTGCTGCCCGTCGTCGCCACGGCGAGATTGTCGACCTTGATCGTCGTCAGTCCGAACGAGTCCATCAGCTGATGGTTGAGCGCGATCGCCTCGTCGATGCCGGTGGTTCGCGCGAGGCCGACATTCTCCCATACGGTGGTCGCGGTGAAATGGTCGCGCACCGACTGGTCGAGCCCGCCGGGCCTCTCCCATAACGCGAGGAACTGGGTAACCGTCTCGGCCGGTGTCGTCATCGCGCGCTCTCCCCCGCGGCTCGCGACGGAGAATGCGGCGGCGGCGCGGGCTTGTAAAGCCGGCGATAAGGTGACGAAGGTGACGAAAGTGACAGGGTCCAGGGGAGAGACCGTCACCTTGTGCGCGAGGACGAGGCTTTGGCAACACGGATCGATCGCGACCAAATTTTCGCAAGCCGGGGTCTGACAAATTTGCGATGAGTAGGAAACGCCGCAAAGGGGAGGCCGATGCCCGAAGACGACTACCAGGTGCAGCGTGCGATCACCGCCTATTCGCTGCTGACCGGCCGCGGCGACTGGAAGCCCGTGCTCGCGCTGTTCACCGCCGACGGCGTCTGGGAGATCCCGCATCTCGGCCTGCGCTTCGCGGGCCAAGAGGCGATCCGCGCGGCGCTCGCCCAGCTCTCGTCCGATCTCGAATGGGTGTTCCAGCACAATGCCCCTGCGCTGATCGAGGTCAGGGGAGACACGGCCACGGCCCGCTCGGGTATCCGCGAAGTCGGCAAGCGCAAGGGGCGCGACGAAAGCGTCGAATATTGCGGGATCTACGCAGACACGCTGGTGCGGACGAGCGAGGGCTGGAAGTTCACGCGGCGGGTGTTCGAGGGGGTGGGGACGATCAGCGCGAGGCTGGTTTCAACGCTCTGACTTTGCCGACGTTGCGGTCGTTCGGCGCACCGCCATGTCGCCAATAGCAACCATCCCCCGACGCGCACGCGCGCAACATTGGCACTTTGTAATGTGCGCGAGTGACCACAACCGACTAGGGTGTCCGGGCCGGTGCGGGAACACCGGCCAACAATCTCTAAAGGGACCCCTGACTTCCCCGCTCGTCGCGGGGTATTTTTTGTCGGCCAGGCCCCCTGCCTTTAACGCCCCAGTTGCCCGCGCACGGCGCCATTCGGATGGGCCGCATTATGCACGTTCACGTAGTAGCGCTCGGGATGCTGGCTCAGCTTGATCGCGAGTTCGGCGGTCAAGGTGGCGCAGGCCTGGGCCGTGCCGTTCGCCGGGGCGAGCAGAGTCACCACCGGCGGACCGTTCTCGCCCAGAACGCCCGCGTGGATATGCGCGGCGGTGGGCTGGTCGATACGATCGACCTTGAGGACGTAGCAGAGCTGGTCGAGCGTTTCGTTGAACCGCGCCTCCAAGCTGCCCGCGCCGTCGGCGTCGGCCGGCGGAATCTCGTCGCCGCCGCTGAGCCGCGCGTGGATCGGCGCGGCGACGGGCGGATCGCTCGCCGCGGCCTGAAGCGGCGACAGGGCGGCAAGCAGCGCGCCGGCAGCGGCGAGCAGGACGAAGGGAGAGGACATCGGAATCTTTCGCGCATGAGGTGGCCGGCGCTGCGGGGGTGGGGTCCAGGGGAACGCGCCGGCCTATCGATCTAACGTCGCGGTGGGGCTGGGGTTCCGGGGTTTGGACGCGCGGTTGTGGATAAGCCCGCACTTGAACGACCTCGCTCGTTCGTTTCTCCCCTGCAAGGGGAGGTGGCAGCGCGTAGCGCTGACGGAAGGGTGTAACCGTCAGCCGGCCCCCCCTCCACCACGTCGCTACGCGACGCAGTCCCCCTTCCCCCTATGGGGGAGGATCTTCCTTTTCCGCTCCGCCCCGCGCTTACCGAACGCGTGTCTCGTAGTCGGGCTTGCGCGCCGCCAACTGCCGGCGGCGCTGCGCGGGGGTAAGCCTCGGCAGACCGGCAATCGTGGCGATCTCGCTCGCCTTGATCACCTTGACCTCGCGGATCAG
>SECS01000338.1 GCA_004211435.1 Novosphingobium sp.
AGAGTTCACGAAAGTCGTCCGCATCACCGTCCTGCCTTGCATAGCTATATCTCTGTGAATATAGGCCCGCGCCAAGAACCACAATGCCCGTAACCACAATATAGATTTCAGGGGGTTTTTCGTGCGCCATCTCGCCACTCTCGCGTCCGTGCTCGCGCTCGGGCTGTCCAGCCAGGCCTTCGCCCAGGATGAAGCCCAACCCGCCGAAGACACGGGCAACGGCACTTTCACGCTCGGCCAGATTGTCGTCACCGGCACCCGACCAGAGGGCATCGCCATCGGCGGCGAGGCGCTGACCGCCGAAGCGATCTACGCCTTCAACCGCAACACGCTCGACGATGCGGCGAACCTGATACCCGGCGTCACCGCAGGCAACAGCGGCGGCTCGCGCAACGAGCGCCTGCTGTTCGTGCGCGGCTTCGACCGGTTCCAGGTGCCGCTGTCGATCGACGGCATCCGCGTCTATCTGCCCGCCGACAACCGCCTCGACTTCGGCCGCTTCCTGACCCCCGACATCGCCGAGCTGCAGGTCGCCAAGGGCTATGCCTCGGTGCTCGACGGCCCCGGCGGCATGGGCGGCGCGGTCAACCTCGTCACGCGCAAGCCGACCAAGGAAATCGAAGCCGAAGTCCGCGGCACGCTGAACCTCGATCACGATGCCGACTATGCCGGCTACAACGTCTTCGCGCTGCTCGGCACGAAGCACGACCAGTGGTACGCCCAGGCCTCCTACGCGCGCAATTTCCAGGATCACTGGACGCTCGCAGGCGGCTTCCGCCCCACCGTCGTCGCCAACGAGGACGGTGGCGAGCGCGACTTCAGCCGCACCAGCGACTGGCGCGTCAACGTCAAGGCGGGCTTCACCCCCAACGCCACCGACGAATATGCGATCAGCTACACGCGCCAGGAAGGTTCGAAGAACGCACCGCTGCACGTCAGCGACACCAACAACGTCTCGCTGCGCAACTGGGAATGGCCCTACTGGAACATCGAGGGCGTCTATTTCCTCTCGACCACCGCGCTCGGCGACCAGGCGACGCTCAAGACCCGCGCCTACTGGAACAAGTACGAAAACCTGCTGCGTTCGTGGGACAACCGCAACCAGAACAGCCAGACGCTGGCGCGTGCGTTCGACAGCCCCTATGACGACACCGCCTATGGCGGTTCGGCCGAGCTGGCGGTCAACCTCGCGCCGCGCGACACGCTGACCGTGGCCTTCCACTATCGCCACGACGAGCACACCGAAACGCAGACCAGCCGCCCGGGCTTCACCACCCCGACCGTCGAACCCGTCCAGGTCAGCGCCGAGCGCACCTGGAGCGCGGCGATCGAGAACCGCCTGGCCTTCACCGACGCGCTGAGCCTGACCCTGGGCGGCAGCTTCGACTGGCGCGATACCGA
>SECS01000164.1 GCA_004211435.1 Novosphingobium sp.
TAGGTCTCGTTGCGGTTGAGGAAGGCCGAGCTGCGCACGCCGTCGATCGTGACGTCGTTCTTGGCGTCCTGGCCGCGCAGGATGATGCGATCGCCGTAGCCGAAGCCACCCTCGCCCGCACCGAAGGTGATGCCGGGAACGGTCTGCAGCACGTCGCGCAGGGTCAGCAGGTTCTGCTGCTGGATCGAAGCCTTCGAGATCACCGTGATCGTCTGCGGCGTGTCGAGCAGCGGCGCGGTGTACTTCGGCGATTCCGCCTTTTCGACCTTGACCGCGTTCTCGTCGATCGCCGTGTCGGTGACGGTCACGCCGCCGATCTTCTGCTCCTGGCCGTGGGCGACCGAAGCCGTGGCGATGGCGCCGACGCAGGACAAGGCGAGAAAGGCCGGCTTGGCGGCTGAAGGCTTGATCATCGTGCTGTACCCCTCATGATTGTGGGGGCCTGCTATTGCGAGTCTTTCGCAGTGTCAACTAAACTGAGAATGATTCTCAGAGTCACTAGCGAATGATGCAAAAATGCAACGAGATCATCGATTTCTGGTTCATTTTTGCGCAGGGACGCGACGCAGGAGTTAGCGCGACGTCGCGACCGGTCCCGGCGCATCGGCGATGGGATCGCCCCCGAGCGAACGGTATAGCGCAACCAGATTGCTCGCGCGCACGCGCTGGATGTTCGCCAGGGTGCGCTCGGCACCGTAGAGCGACTGCCGCGCCGACAGCTCTTCGAGATAGGACTGGACCCCGCCGCGATAGCGCAGTTCGGCCAGATGCTGGTTGTCCGCCGCGGCATCGCGTCCCGCGCGCACGGCGCGCAATTGCTCGTCGATCGTCCCGCGCCGCGCGAGCGTGTCGGCCACGTCGGCGAAAGCGCTCTGCACCGCCTTGCGATAGGCGGCGAGCGCCGCGTCGCGCTGCGCTTCGCTCTGGTCGACGCCCGCGCGCAGAGCCCCCGCACGGAAGATCGAATAGCTGGCGTTACCGCCGGCCTGCCAGTTGAAGTTGCCGCCATCGAACAGGCTGCCCAGCGCGTCCGAGGCGAAGCCGAGCACCCCCGTCAGGGTGATCCGCGGGAACATCGCCGCGCGCGCCGCGCCGATCTCGGCATTGGCGGCGCGCAGCTGGTATTCGGCCTGGATCACGTCGGGCCGGCGCAGCAGCACGGTCGAATCGAGACCCGCAGGGACCTCGCGCAACCGGCTTCCGGCATCCTCGACGCTTGCCGGAAGGTTCGCCGCCTCGACCGGTGCGCCGACGAGCAGTTGCAGCGCGTTGAGATCCTGCGCGACCAGGGTGGTCTGATTGGCGACATCGGCCTGCGCGGTTTCGAGCACGATCTGCGCCTGGCGCAGGTCGCTGCGCGGCGCGACGCCGCCGTCGAGCCGGCGCTGGGTCAATCGCACGGACTCGCGAGCGGCCTCGGCGGTCTTCTGGGCGACCTGCAGCAGGCTGCGGTCGAGCCCATAGGCGATCCAGGCTTCGGCGACGTCCGACACCAAGGTCAGCCGCGTCGCGCGCGCGGCCTCCTCGCTCGCAAGATAGCGCTGTCGCGCCGCGCCGGTCAGCGACGCGATGCGGCCGAACACGTCGATTTCCCAGTTGGTGATCGAAGCCTGGGCGGTGATCGTCTCGCGCACCCCCGCGCCACCATTGCCGACGGCGGTACCGCCCTGGACGTTCGCACCCTTGATCGCGCGATAGGATCCCGTCGCCGCGATCTGCGGAAACAGGTCGGCACGCTGGATGCGATACTGCGCGCGCGCCGACTCGATGTTGGCGATCGCCGCGGCGACGTCCTGGTTGTTCGCCAGCGCCTGGTCGAGCACGGCGCGCAGCCGCGGATCGGGGAAGACGTCACGGTAGGAATAGGACGGCAGCGCCGCCTCGCTCTGCCGCAGATAGGCGTCGCCGGCCGGCCAGGTCGGCGGCACGGGCAGATCGGGCGTGGCATATTTGGGCGCCATCGAGCAGCCCGCGAGCGCTGCGACGCCCAGCAGAAGAGCAAGCTTGTGGATCGGCGCGCGCCTCATACCAGCGGCTCCTCTTCGGGCGTCGGGCCGGTCGCCGGGTGATAATGATCGTGCAGCTTCTTCATGCCGTCGCGCACGCCGCGGCGCACGAGGACGAAGAACAGCGGGATGTAGAACACCGCGAGCAAGGTCGCGGTCAGCATGCCGCCGATCACCGCCGTACCGATGGCGATGCGGCTGTTGGCGCCGGCGCCGTTGGCAATGGCCAGAGGCAGCACGCCGAAGATGAAGGCGCAGCTCGTCATCAGGATCGGCCGCAGACGGGTCTTGGCGGCGTCGAGTGCCGCATCGATGATCCGCGCGCCCTTGCGCTCGGCCTGCTCGGCGAACTCGATCATCAGGATCGCGTTCTTGGCGGCCAGCCCCATCGTCGTCAGCAGGCCGATCTGCAAATAGATGTCGTTCTCCAGACCCCGCAAGGTCACCGCGAAGACCGCGCCGATCAGCCCGAGCGGGATGATGAGGAGCACGGCGACCGGGATCGACCAGGACTCGTAGAGCGCCGCGAGGCAGAGGAACACGACCAGCAACGACAGCACGTAGAGGAACGGCGCCTGGCCCGAGGACAGGCGCTCCTCATAGGAGGCGCCAGCCCAGGCAATCGACACGCCCTGATACTTGGCGACGATCGCGGCGATCGCATCCATCGCTTCGCCCGAACTGGTCCCCGGCGCCGCCTGGCCATTTAGCTCGTAGTTCGACACGCCGTTGAAACGCGAGAGGTTGATAGGCGCATTGCTCCATCCGAGCGCGGCGATCGCAGAGATCGGCACCATCTGGCCATTCGAGCCGCGCACCTGCCAGAGACCAAGATCCTCGGGATGCGAGCGGAACGCCGCGTCGCCCTGGACGAAGACGCGCTTGACGCGGCCGCGATCGTTGAAGTCGTTGACGTAGCGGCCGCCCCAGGCGGTAGACATCGTCGCGTTCACGTCGGCCTGGTTCAGCCCCAGCACCGAGAGCTTCTGCGGATCGGCATCGACCTTGAGCGTCGGCTGATCGGGAAGCGAGGACAGGCGCACGTTGGCGAGCGACGCTTCGCCGCGCGCTTCGGCCAGGATGTTCTCCTGCACACGGCGGAAAGCCTCGCGGCTCATCCCGCTGGAATTGAGCAGTTCGGCGGTGAAACCCGTCGACTGGCCGAGCCCGCGCACCGACGGCGGTACGATCGCGTAGAACTCCACGTCACGCAAAGAAGACAGCGCACGCGTTGCCCGCCGCGCGATCGCTTCGGCCGAATTCTCCTTGCCCGGACGTTCGTCCCAGTTCTTGAGCCCGAGGAAGCCGCGGCCGGAGCTCTGGCCGCCACCCCCACCACCACCGCCCGCGACGGTCTGGAGCGAGTAGATGTTCTTGGCCTCGTTCTTCTGGAAATAGTCCTCGATCCGCCGCGCGGCCTCGGCCGTGCGCTCGAGCGTGGCGCCGGGCGGAAGCTGATACTGGAGCGCCGCGACGCCCTGGTCCTCGTTGGGCACGAAGCCGGTCGGCAGGCGCAGGAACAGCACCGCCAGCAGCACCACGACGATGCCGTAGAGCACGAGATAGCGGCGTTTGTGATCGATCACGTGGACCGTACGTGCCTGGTGCCATTCGATCAGCCGCGAGAAGTGCCGATCGAACCAGACGCGCATCCGCATCGAATTGCGCCCGACGAAGCCCTCGTGATCCTCTTCCTCGTGACGCTTGAGCAAGGTTGCGGTCAGAGCCGGGCTGAGGATCAGCGCCACCAGCACCGACAGCACCATGGCCGAGACGATCGTCAGCGAGAACTGCTTGTAGATGACGCCGGTCGAACCGCCGAAGAAGGCCATCGGCAGGAACACGGCCGACAGCACCAGCGCGATCGCGACGAGCGCGACCTGAATCTCTTCCATCGACTGGATCGTCGCTTCGCGCGGGGTCATGCCCGGGTTCTCGGCCATCAGGCGCTCGACGTTCTCGACCACGACGATGGCGTCGTCGACGAGCAGGCCGATCGCCAGGACCATGCCGAACAGGGTCAGCGTGTTTATGCTGAAATCGGCCACGCCGAACACCGCGATCGTGCCGAGCAGCACGACCGGCACGGCGATGGCCGGGATCAGGGTCGCACGCCACGACTGCAGGAAGATGAACATGACGATGACGACGAGCACGATCGCCTCGCCCAGGGTAACGACGACGTCCTCGACCGATTTCTCGATGAAGATCGTCGAATCGTTCGGATAGGCGACCTTGTAACCGGCGGGAAAACTGTTCGATCGATCGGCGATCATCGCCTTGACGCGCTCGGCCGTGAGCAGCGCATCGGCGCCCGGCGACAGGCTGATCGCCATGCCCGCCGCGGGATGCCCGTTGATCCGCCCGATGACACCGTAGTTCTCGGCGCCGAGCTCGATCCGCGCGACGTCCTTGAGTTGCACGATCGCGCCGCTGGGCAGCGTCTTGAGGACGATCTTGGCGAACTCTTCGGGCTTGGACAGGCGCGACTGCGCCGTGACCGTAGCGTTGAGCATCTGCCCCGCCGGGCTCGGCACGGCACCGATCTCGCCCGCGGCGACTTCGGTGTTCTGCGCCTGGACCGCGCTGACGACGTCGCCCGGCACCAGCGAGAAGCCAGCGAGCCGCGCGGGATCGAGCCAGATCCGCATGGCATATTGCGATCCGAACACGTCGGTCTCGCCGACGCCCTCGATACGGCCGAGCGTATCCTGGAGGTTCGAAACCATGAAGTCCGCCACGTCGAGGTTGGAGGACTTGTCGGTGGTGTCGTAGATGCCCATCACCATCAGGAAGTCGGGGTTCGACTTGGTGACCGTGACGCCCTGCTGCTGGACCTGCTGCGGCAGGCGGCTCAGCGCCTGCTGGACGCGGTTCTGCACCTGGACCTGGGCGATGTCGGGATCGGTGCCCTTTTCGAAGGTGGCGCTGATCGTCGCGCGCCCGCGCGAGGACGACTGCGAGTTGAAATAGAGCAGGCCGTCGATGCCGGTCAGTTGCTGCTCGATCACCTGGGTGACGCTGTTCTCCAGCGTTTCGGCCGAGGCGCCCGGATAGCTGGCGCGGATATTGACCTGCGGCGGGGCGATGTCGGGATATTGCTCTACCGGCAGCGACCGCAGGGTGATGAGCCCCAGCAGCATCGTGATGATGGCGATCACCCAGGCAAAGATGGGCCTGTCGATGAAGATCCGCGACATGCGGGGTCAGCCCGCCTTGCCGGCCGCGGAAGACTTCGAATCCCCCGTCCGCGGCACCTGCGGCGCGGCTTCGGGTACCGGCTTCACCGGCTGGTTCGCCCGCACCTTGCCCAGGCCCTGAACGATCACGCGATCGCCGGCCTTGAGCCCCTGGGTGACGATCCAGTCGTTGCCCTGCGTGTGGACGGCCGTCACCGTGCGCATGATCGCCTTGTTGTCGGGGCCGACGACGAAGACCTCGGCATTGCCCTTGGGATCACGCGTTAGCGCGGCCTGCGGAACCAGGAAGGCACCGTTGACGCGCGACTGGGCGAAACGCGCGCGTACGAACATGCCCGGCATCAGCAGCCCCTGCGGGTTGGGGAAACGTGCGCGCAGGGTAACCGTGCCGGTGCCCGGATCGGCGGTAACTTCGGAAAATTCGACCGTGCCGGGCAATTCGTAGTCGCTGCTGTCGTCGAGCTTCAGGCGCACCTCGGCGACCACGGGCGCGACGCCGCCGGAAGCGAGCTGGCGACGCAGTTGGAGCAGTTCGGCCGAACTCTGCTGGATGTCGACGAAGATCGGATCGAGCACTGAAATCACCGCCAGCGGATCTGCCTGGCCGGTGGTCACCAGCGCGCCTTCGGTGAACAGCGATCGGCCGATGCGACCGGTGATCGGCGCGGGAACCGTGGCGAAGCGCAGATTGATCTGTGCGGTATTGAGCGCGGCACGGTTTTGCGCGACCGCGGCATTGGCGGCGCGCGACGCGGCCAGGGCATCGGTGTAGTCCTGCTGCGCGATGGCCTGCTCCTGTGCGAGCGGCCGGAAGCGGTTCGCCTTGGTCCGCGCCGCCTCGGCCTGGGCCTGAGCACTCGCGAGATTGGCAGAAGCCTGCTGCGCTGCAGCACGATAGAGACTGGGATCGATCTGATAGAGGGGCTGCCCCTGGCGAACAAGCGCACCTTCGGCATAGAGCCGCTTGAGGATGACCCCGGCGATCTGCGGCCGGACTTCGGCAGTGCGCAAGGCGGTGATCCGCGCCGGCAGCTCGGTGACGATCGGCACGGACGTCGCCGTCATGACGCGGAAGCCCACCTCGGGAGCACCCTTGTCGCGCTGGTCGACGCCACTTTTGCTGCAAGCGCACACAGCCAGGACCAGCAGAATCGCGCCAACTTGCTGTAAGAGCGCAGATTGGCGCCGCGGCTGCCGGGGAGTGGTTCGCATGTGCAACCAAATCCGGAACGGCAGCCGTACTGTCAAGTATCAGTTTGTCGCGACAATCGTCGCCGGAGCGCGACGAGCTCGGGATTACCCGCGCCGCCGCTTATCGCCTTCGCTTATTTCGTCAGGCGCGCGGTCTGCACGGTCAAGGCAAACAGCGTCGAGAGCGCCTGCGGAATGCTCTCGTCGGTGCTCACCTGATAGAACAGCGGCGTGCCGTCGAGGCGGGTCGAAGCGCACTTCCTCAGCTGGGTCGG
>SECS01000339.1 GCA_004211435.1 Novosphingobium sp.
CCGCGGCGCGCGAGGACGAGATCGGCCTGGGCCCCGCCGGGCAGCCATTGCAGCGAATGGTCGACCACGTCGCGCAAGGCCAGGCTGGCGACCGCGCTACCGTCGACCACGCCCGCGAGCAGGTCCGCGGCGCCCAGCTGGCCGAGCAGCCGCGCCGCCAGCACGGCTTCGATCACCGGCCCCGAGGCAAGTGTGCGGCCCAACTCCTCGGCAACCAGCCCGGCGTCAAGCGTGCCCATGCCGAGGCCGCCGGCCTCCTCGGGCACGCGCATCGCGAAAGTGCCGAGTTCGGCCAGACCCTGCCACAGCGCGCGGTCGAAGCCGCCCGTTTCCTGCGTGGCGCGCAGGCGCGGCATAGACGCGTGCTCGTCGAGGAAGCGCGCGAAAGTGTCGCGCAGCATCTGCTGGTCGTCGTTCAGGCCGAAGTTCATCGTCTCACCCTGGCTTCTTATTTTGGATTGGGATTGGCGTCGTGGATCGCGTTGATCGCCTGGATGACTTCCTTGGGAAGCGAAAGCTCGACCGCGCCGAGGTTGTCGCGGAGCTGGTCAACCGAGCTTGCCGCCATGAGCACGGCGCCCATGAACGGCTGCTGGCGCGCGAAGGCCAGGGCCATGTGTGCGGGTTCGAGCCCGTGCGCCGCAGCGAGATCGGCATAGGCGGCAATCGCGTGCTTGCGGTTCTCCGACAGCATCCGCGCGGCGAAGCTCTCGGACTGGCCCAGCGCGTCGGCCGGGCGGTTGCGGTACTTGGCGGTCAGGGTGCCGCGCGCGAGCGGCGAATAGGCGAGCAGGCCCAGCCCCTCGCGCAGGCCGATCTCGGCGAGGCCGAGCTCGTAATAGCGATCGAGCAGGCTGTAGCCGTTCTGCACCGAGGCGATCCGCGGCAGGCCAGCACGCTCGGCCTCGGCGAGGAAACGCATCACGCCCCAGGGGCTCTCGTTGCAGACGCCGATCGCGCGAACCTTGCCCTCGGCGACCAGTTCGCCGAGCGCCGCCAGGGTCTCCTCGATCGCGACCTGCTCGGGCGCATCGGGAACGCGCGAATAGCGCGAGCGGCCGAGCGTCGTCACCGCGCGCTCGGGCCAATGGAGCTGGTAGAGATCGATATGACCGGTGCCGAGCCGGCGCAGGCTCGCCTCGCAGGCCGCGCGGATGTTCGCGCTGTCGAGCCGGCGCTGGGCTCCACGGATATGCGTCATGTCGCCCGCGGCATTGCCCGGCCCGGCGACCTTGGTCGCGACCACCACCTTGTCACGCAGGCCCCTCGCGGCGATCCAGCGGCCGAGCACCTCTTCCGAACGCCCCTGCGTCTCGGGTCCGGTCGGCGTGGGATAGTTCTCGGCCGTGTCGAACAGGGTCACGCCCGCCTCGAAGGCCATGTCGAG
>SECS01000165.1 GCA_004211435.1 Novosphingobium sp.
TGCGCGTTTGCGGGCGCGATCGCGGCGAACAGCAAGGCAAGCAGGGCCAGAAGGCGCGGCATCGGTCTCTCCGGCATCTATATTCGGATGGATACAATAGGCGGAGCAATCGGACCTGCGCAAGCTCTCGCACGATATTGAACAGTCGCTCAGCACGCCATAGGCTGGCGCGAACGAGAACGGGAGAGCGACATGGGACTGAGGGCTGCAGCCGAAGCGATGCGCGGCAAGATCGCGGTGGTGGTGGGCGGCGCGGCCGGCCATATCGGCCGCGGCGTCACCCTGGGGCTGATCGACGAGGGCGTCGAAGTGATCTGCTGCGACAACGATCGCGACGGACTCGCGGCGATCGTGCCCGAGGTCGAGGCGCGCGGCGGCACGATCACCGCGCTCTACGCCGACGTCGAGGATGCTGCCTCGCTCGATGCGTTCTACGACGCGGTCGCGGCGCACACCGATCATATCGACATCCTGGTCAACGTGCCCGGCGGCGTTGCGCGTTCGCTGTTCGAGGCGACCACGCGCGAGAGCCACGCGCGCGATATCCGGCTCAATTACGGCTATGTCGTCGATTCCTGCCACCGCGCGCTGCCGCTGCTGCGTCGGTCGCGGAACGGCGGCGCGATCGTCAACTTCACCACGATCGAGGCACACCGCGGTGCCGCGACCTTCGCGGTCTATGCGGGCGCCAAGGCTGCGACGACCAATTTCAGCCGAGCGCTCGCTGTCGAGCTCGGCCAGGACATGATCCGGGTAAACTGCCTGGCCAGCGACACCAGCCTCGCGCGCGCCTCGAACGCCGCGCTCGCGCCCGAGGACTTCGCGCGCCTCGCCGAGCTCGGTCCCGACGCGTTGGGCCAGTCGATCGAGTTCTACGTCCCGCAGAAGCGCCCGCCGACGGTGGCGGAAGTGGTCGACGGCGTTGTGTTCCTCGTCAGCGACCTCTCGCGCACGGTGACCGGCACGACGCTCCACGTCGACGGCGGCACCTGGGCGGCCTTCGGCTTCCTCGACTGGCCGGAAGGCGACAGCTTCATGCCCGCGCCGCTCGGCGGAACGCTCAAGCGGCTGTCGCGCTAGCCGCCTCGCGCGCCCAGCGGACGATCGCCGCCGGCGGCATCGCGCCCGCCTGGCGCGCGATCTCGCGGCCCTTGTGGAACAGGATCAAGGTCGGGATCGAGCGGATGCCGTAGCGTCCCGCGATCGCCTGTTCGGCCTCGGTGTCGAGCTTGCCGAGACGCATCGCCGGTTCGAGCTCACCCGCCGCCTGGGCGAAGGCCGGCGCCATCTGCCGGCACGGGCCGCACCAGGCCGCCCAGAAATCGACGAGCAGCGGCAGGTCGCTCTTGCTGGCGTGGGCATCGAAATTGGCGGCGGTCAGCACGACCGGCGTCGCCTGGAACAGCGCGCCTTTGCAGCGCCCGCAAGTGCCGCCGGTGCCGAGCCTCCCGGCGGGCAGGCGGTTCAGCGTCGCGCAGGTCGGACAGGCTACGATCTTGGATTCGCTCATCGGCTCACCTCCGTCGTCGAGATAGGGAATCGAAGCGCTGCAAAGAAGGCGCGAAGGTTTTTTCCACAAGATGCGTTGAACCGAGGAACCGTTTCGTCGCGCATGACGTTCGGTTCATCGAAGGAGCTTCGGCATGATCTTCGCGCTTATCCTGTTCGGTTGCGCCGATGACGGCAGCCAGTGCCAGAAGCTGGCCGCTACGCCGAAGCATTACGAAGCGCGCGTGCTGTGCGAAGCCGACGCCGAAATGGCGCTCGAAAGCGACGTTGCACTGAGCGCCGACTATCCGTCGGTCGAAGCGCGTTGCCTGCCGATCAGCGCCAATGTCGCGATGAGCTCGGGCGAACCGCGCGAGAACCAGCCGGTAGCCTCGCTGCGTCTCGCCTCGGTCCAGTCGGCTCAGCCGCGCCCGCGGTAGGACGCGACACCCTGGTCGGGCACCCACAGCCCGGGCGGCGGTACGTCCGACTGCCAGAACACGTCGATCGGAATGCCGCCGCGCGGATACCAGTAGCCGCCGACGCGCAGCCACTTGGGTTTCATCTCGGCGAACAGCCGCTGGCCGATGCCGACGGTGACGTCCTCGTGGAAGCCGCAGTGGTTGCGGAACGAGCCGAGGAACAGCTTGAGGCTCTTGGATTCGACGATCGTCTCGCCCGGCGCATAGTCGAGCACGAGATGCGCGAAATCGGGCTGGCCGGTGACGGGGCACAGCGAGGTGAACTCGGGCGCCGCGAAGCGCACGAGATAGAGGCTGCCCGTGCGCGGGTTGGGCACGTAGTCGAGCACTGCCGCTTGCGGAGAAGCGGGCAGTGCGGACTGCTGGCCCAGATGCAACGGAGTCGAACTTTGTGGCGTATCGCTCATCGAAGCCTCTTGCCGTCATCGCGCCGCTCGCACAAGTCGACGGCCAGGTCGCGCGGGTTCACCCACGGTTCACGCGTGCGGGACATGGGATCGCTGCGGGGACATGACAAAGACATCATATAGCACATCCGGCCTGATGGCGCGCACGGCGATGCTGCCGGCTCTCGCTCTGGCCGCAGCCGCCCAGGCGCAAACGCCGGGAGCGGTGCAGGACTTCCAGCTCCCCGCCGCGCGCCCCTCGCCGACCGCGACCGCGGCCGGCCCGGTCGACCCCGAGAATCCCACGGCAGCGCCGCCGACGCGCGCCGCGCCAAGCCCGACACCGCCGCCGACGATCGTGGTGCCACCCGTCGCGGCAAGTCCGGCGCCGCCGCGCGCGACCGCAAGCCCGCGCGCGACCGAGCGGCCGAGCCCCGGCACCGGCGCTGCGATCGAGCTGCGCGGCCCACCGGCCGGGCAATCCACCCCCACGCCGGCTCCGGCCGGGATCGAACAACCCCAGATTACCACCGTGCCGATTCCGGCCACGGGCACCGCGGCTCCCGCGATCGAGCCAGCGGCTCCTGCGGCCCCCGCCCCCGCCGTAACCAACGCGACGCCGACGCCCTGGCCCTGGATCGGTGGCGGTGCGGCGCTGGTCGCGCTGATCGGCTCGCTGCTCTATCGCCGCACGCGCAGCCCTGCCGTGGTCGATGAATCTTACGAGCCGGCCGAACCCACGCCAACATCCACACCGGCCGAGGCACGGCCCGAACCCAGCCCGCCCGCGACGCTGCCGCGCCCGCAAGAACTCAACAAGGCGCCGCCGCCACCGCCCGCTCCAGCGCCCGAGCCCGCCCCGCCCGCGATTGCCGAAGGCCCGCTCGAGATGCGGTTCGAGGCACGCCACTTGAGCCGCGCCATGGTCAACGCTGCGCTCGCCTATCGACTGACCCTGACCAACCGCGCCGATGCCGAGACCGGCCCGCTGCGCCTGGCAGGCGACATCGTTTCGGCCCACGCCTCGCGCTCGGCCGAAGAACAGCTACTGCCCGCCGACGCCGCACTATCCATGCTCCACGAGTCGGCGACGCTCGCGCCGGGCGAGTCGGTCTCTTTCGCCGGCGAACTGCGCATGCCGATCGCCTCGATCCTGCCGATCGGCAGCGGTTCGGCTCGCGTCTTCGTGCCCCTGGCACGCTTCCGCGCGGAAGCGGGGAACGGGACCGTCGCCACGCGCGTCTTCGTGGTGGGCCAGGCCAGCGAGCAGCCGGGCGGCGCGCTGCGGCCCTTCCCGCTGGATCGCGGGCCGGGGGTCGATCGCGGCCTGGGTCAAAGAGAACTCGGCGTTCCGGCATGATCGGCTCTCGACGTCGGCCCACCCACGGAGTAATCGCGGCAGCATAACAAAGGGAACGCAATGGACAGCCTGGTCTCGACCGAATGGCTCGCCCATGAGATGGGCGCGAGCGATCTGAGGATCGTCGATGCGAGCTATCACCTGCCCGACGCCGCGCGCGATGCGCGCGCGGACTATGAGGCCGGTCACATTCCGGGCGCGGTCTTCCTCAATCTGGCCGAACTGGTCGATCCCGCATCGCCGATCGACAATACCCTGCCCTCGGCCGAAAAGTTCGCCAGCCGCATGCAGGAGCTCGGTCTCGGCGACGGCAGCCGCATCGTCCTCTACGACGACAGCGCGATTCGGACGTCGGCGCGGGCCTGGTATATGCTGCGCCAGGTCTTCGGCGCGCACCACGTCGCCGTGCTCGACGGCGGCCTCGCCAAGTGGAAGGCCGAAGGGCGCACGATCGAGAGCGGGCGCAACGCGCTGCGCGCGCGCCATTTCACCGCCTGGTCCGACGCCAAGCGGCTGCGCACCAAGGACGACGTCCTCGCCAACCTGCGCCACGGCGAAGAACAACTGGTCGACGCGCGCGGCGCCCCGCGCTTTACGGGTGAGGAGCAGGAAAGCCGCCCCGGCCTGGCCTCCGGCCACATTCCCGGCTCGCGCAACGTGCCCTACAAGGCGCTGTTCAACGCCGACGGCACCTACAAGGACAAGACTGCGCTGACCGCAGTGTTCGAGGAGGCCGGCGTCGACCTCGACCGCCCAATCATTGCCACCTGCGGCAGCGGTATGACCGCCTGCGCCGTGGCCTTCGCGCTGCACCTGCTCGGCCGCGACAAGGTTTCGCTCTACGACGGCAGCTGGAGCGAATGGGGCGCCGATCCCGCGACCCCCAAGGCAACGGGGCAGGCCTAGCCAGACATGGATGATCTTTTCGCTGATCGCGCCGTGCGGGATCGGACCCTGGCGCGGGCCGACATCGAGCGCCTGACCGGGCGCGCGCAATGTCTGGTCGACTGCGATCTCGAAGAGGTCGACCTCTCGGGGCTCGATCTGACCGGCTGGCGGTTCGAACGCTGCAACGTGCGGAAAGCCGACATCAGCCGCGCAAAGCTCGAAGATACGACCTGGCAATCGTGCCGCGGAGCCTTCGTCAATTTCACCGGGGCAGACATGGGCGCGGCGCGCTGCGTTGCCAGCGATTTCAACAATGCCGCGTTCCGGCGCACCAACCTGCAGGCCGCGAAGTTCGACCAGTGCAAGCTGACCGGCGCCGACCTGTTCGAGGTGAAGGGGCTGGAGATCCATTTCGGCGAGACCCTGTTCGTCAACGCCAAGCTCGCCGGTCACACCTTCCGCAAGGCCACGCTGACCCGGGTCGATTTCTCGCAGGCCGATCTGCGCAAGGGCGATTTCCGCCAGGCCACGCTCGTCGAATGCAGCCTGCGAGAGGCCAACTTGGACGGCGCGCGCTTCGACGGCGCGGACTTGCGCGGGGCCGATCTCGGCGGGCTGCAGTTGTTCGACGCCCGCCAGTTTCGCGGCGCGACGATCTCGCGCGAGCAGGCTGCGCAGCTCCTCGGCCAACTCGGCCTGAACGTGCGCTAGGACCGATCGACCCTGGCCTTCCCTCACGCGTCCAGCCGGAAATGGAACAGGCGGCTCGGGCCGTCTTCGGGCACCACGTAGAGATCGCGCCCCTCGATCGCCATGCCTTCGCCGGTATAGGGCCCGCCGCGCCCGAACGGCCGCACGGGGCCGACCGCGCCCGCGCGCAGGCTGCGGCGCAGTTCCATCGAGGGCCAGTCGATCCAGTCGACGGTGCCGCTCCACCAGCCCAGACTGCCGGCCGCGACGAGTTGGCCGTCGACGAATTTCATGTCCTGATGGTGCGTGGGCGACGGATTGGGCACGGTGCGCATCCGCCCAGGATCGTCGAGATCGATGACATAGAGCAGCCGGCTGTCCCAATTGCCCGCGACGAGGGTGCGGCCCGTCGCCGCCACGCAGCCGAGATGGTCCGCCACGCGGATGCGGCGGCGCTCCTTCAGACTGTCGGCGTCGATCTCGATCAGCACGGCCGAACTGTCCGGCCGCATTTCGGCCACCGGCACCCAGATCGACCGGCCCGACAACGAAATGCCGCCCGGATGATAGCGCACACCGTCGGTCAGCTCGACACGGTGCAGGACCTTGCCGGTGGTCCGATCGAACAGATGGAGATAGCCCTTGCGGCTGGTCTGATCGACCGAAGTGACCCAGATTCGTCGGCTATCGAGCGCGAGGCCCTGGACATGGAAGACCTCGCCGTCGAGCTGCAGAGCGCCTTGCAGACTTGCATGTTCGATGCCGTCGCCCGGCCAATCGCCTTCCGGCCGATCGGGTGCCGCCGCCACCGACAGGCTCCAGAGAACGAGAAGAAGCGCAGTCGCACCGATCTGCAGGGGTTTGCGCATCGTCTGCCTGTCCTTTCGCGAACAATTCCAGCTCCTGCGCGATGACAAGCTTATGTGTCAGGACGATTGCTGCAGCGCAGCAAGGGACGCGATAACGCCAATCCTTGCCCTGCCCGCCATCGCGGCGGTAAGGCTGGGGCGATGGCCAAGCCCCCGACCGACAAGCCGAAAATCGCCACCCGCCTCGTTTCCGCCGGGCGACGCCCCGAATGGACCGGATCGGTGGTTAACCCGCCGGTCTGGCGCGCCTCGACGCATCTCTATGCGGACATGGCCGCGCTCAAGGATGGTCCCAAGCGCAACGAGGACGGGCGCTTCTTCTATGGCCGCCGCGGCGCGCCGACGCAGTGGGCCCTGGCCGAGGCGCTGACCGAGATCGAGCCGGGAGCTGCCGGAACGATCCTCTACCCCTCGGGCGTCGCTGCGCTGGCCGGGGCA
>SECS01000166.1 GCA_004211435.1 Novosphingobium sp.
CGGCGGTGTCGCTCATGCATTTGCCCCTTCTAAAGCGGAGGATGGAAATCTCGGCAGTCGCCCTAAAGAACGCATGTGCCGCTGGCAAGCCTAATGGGCGATGCACCAAGGCAAAGCCACGCCTCAGCAGGGAAATATACCCGATTCATCGCGCCGAATGGGCCGCAAGCTGACGCGAAGCGCGGCGCCGGGCGGCGATCCGCCCCAGCCCATCACCGACATTGCCCGCGCGCGAGGTCTGCGCGGCCTCGCGATAGAGCCGTTCGGCACCGTCCAGATTGCCCGCAGCCTCGTCACAAAGGCCGATGTTGAACAAGGTCACGGCGTGTCCCGGATTGGCATCGGCAATCGCCTGCCACTGGCGGCAGGCAGCACCGGCATCGGTCTTGGTCAGCCGCAGCGCATTCTTGAATTTCTCGCCATCCTCGCGCGACAGGCCCTTGCGATCCTCGAGCACGCGGATCGATTCGCGGCGCCAGGTCGGCGCCAGGGCACCGCGCAGGCGGCCGGCAATGCGGCCCGTGAGTTCGCGCACCACGGTCTCGGGCGAGCGCTGTTCGGACGAATTGTCCTCGCAGCGCGAATCCGTGGCCTGTTCGAGCTGGCTATGTTCGGTATAGCGCTCGCGCTTGATCTCAGCCGTGGCCGTGCCGCGCAGCACGCCGTCGGCACCGCCACTGGCGCTGGGCAGCACACGGAAATAGGGGCGACCGTCGATCTCGACGGCGCGCAGGGCATCCTCGATGCGGATCGCGAGATCGGCCCCGTCGGAACCACCGAACGATTCCACCGCAATCGTCTTCATCGCCGCGGCGCCGTCGCTGTCGGCGGGATAGACGCCTTCGACCGTGAGCACTTCGGCTTGTGCCGCCGTGGTGAGCAGCAGCACGCTCGCGGTGAGTCCACGCAATCCGGCACGTATCATCGGAAGCCCCCTTCTCGATCCGCGAGAAGGGGTAGCCCATCATCCCTGCCCCGTCATCCCCGCGTTCGCAGAGACGACGACGGCAGCCCTCAAGCCTTCGCCTGCGGCTCGATCACGCGGATGTGCAGTTCGCGCAGCTGCTTGAGCTCGGCGTTCGAGGGCGCGCCCATCAGCAGGTCCTCGGCGCGCTGGTTCATCGGGAACAGCGTGATCTCGCGCAGGTTCTGCGCGCCGCAGAGGAGCATGACCAGGCGGTCGATGCCGAAAGCCGCGCCGCCGTGCGGCGGAGCGCCGTATTGGAACGCGCGATAGAGGCCGCCGAAGCGCTCCTCGACGTCGGCCTGGCTGAGCCCGGTGAGCTCGAAGGCCTTGACCATCAGCTCGGGGCTCTGGTTTCGGATAGAGCCCGAGGCGACCTCGTAGCCGTTGCAGACGGCGTCATACTGGAAGGCCTTGATCGTCAGCGGATCCTGGTTCTCCAGCGCTTCGAGACCGCCCTGCGGCATCGAGAACGGGTTATGCGCGAAGTCGACCTTCTTCTCGTCCTCGTTGTATTCGAAGAACGGGAAGTCGACGATCCAGCAGAAATCGTAGCGGTCCTTGGCGATCAGGCCGAGCTGGTCGCCGACACGGGTGCGCGCCAGGCCCGCGAGCTTGGCGGCCTGCTCTTCCTTGCCGGCAGCGAAGAAGCAGCCGTCGTCGGGGCCGAGACCCATTGCGTCGTAGAGCGCCTTCATGCCCTCTTCGCCGTGGTTCTTGGCGATCGGGCCGCCAAATTCACCGCCCTTGCGGGTGACGTAGCCCAGGCCGGCATGGCCTTCGGCGCGTGCCCATTCGTTCATCTCGTCGAAGAACTTGCGGCTCTTGTCGGCGGTGTTCGGCGCCGGGATCGCGCGGACCTTGCCTCCCGAGCCGACGATCTTCTCGAACAGGCCGAAGCCCGAGGTCTCGAAGTGGCTGCCGACGTCGTGGATCAGGATCGGGTTGCGCAGGTCGGGCTTGTCGGTGCCGTACTTGAGCACGGCCTCGCTGTAGGGGATGCGCGGCCACTGGCCGGCCGGCGTCACGGCCTTGCCCTCGGCGAAGGTCTCGAAGGTGCTGGCGATCACGGGCTCGAGCGTATCCCAGATCTCTTCCTGGGTGACGAAGCTCATCTCGAGATCGAGCTGGTAGAACTCGCCCGGCAGACGGTCGGCGCGCGGGTCCTCGTCGCGGAAACAGGGGGCGATCTGGAAATAGCGGTCGAAGCCGGCGACCATCAGCAGCTGCTTGTACTGCTGCGGCGCCTGCGGCAGCGCGTAGAACTTGCCCGCGTGGATGCGGCTCGGCACCAGGAAGTCGCGCGCGCCCTCGGGCGAGGACGCGGTCAGGATCGGCGTCGAATATTCGGTGAAGCCCGCGCCTTCCATGCCGCGGCGCAGGTCCGAGATGATCTGGGTCCGCTTGACGATGTTGGCGTGGAGCGTCTCGCGGCGCAGGTCGAGGAAGCGGTAGCGCAGACGGATATCCTCGGGATATTCCTGTTCGCCCGCGACGGGCAGCGGCAGTTCCTCGGCGCGCGACAGCACGATCGCCTCACGCGCGAAGACCTCGATCGCACCGGTCGGCAGATTGGCGTTGGCGGTACCCTCGGCGCGCGCCTTCACCACACCGTTGATCGTCACGACGCTCTCGGCGCGCAGCGACTCGAGCACGGCCAGCGCCGGGCTGTCGCTGTCGGCGACGATCTGGGTCATGCCATAGTGATCGCGCAGATCGACGAAGAGCACACCGCCGTGATCGCGCTTGCGGTGCACCCAGCCCGAGAGGCGGACGGTCTCGCCGACATGCTCCGCATTGAGAGCGCCGCAGGTGTGTGAGCGATAGGGATGCATCGAAAGTCTTTCCATTCGGCCGCCAATAAGGCAGGGGGAGCGCGCGGCTAACAGGCGATGGCCGCAATTTTGTCAAGCCGAGGGCCCGCACGGGCCCATAACAGAACAAAGACCCATGAAGATACACCCTCTGATTACCACTACCGACGCGCTGGCCGACCTCTGCGGCCGCCTTGCGAAATCCGATTTCGTCACCGTCGACACCGAATTCATGCGCGAGAACACCTACTGGCCCGAGCTGTGCCTGGTGCAGATCGCCAATACCGAAGAGGCCGCCGCGGTCGATCCGCTGGCGCCCGGTCTCGACATGAAGCCCCTGTGGGACCTGCTGACCGACAACGAGGAGGTCCTCAAGGTCTTCCACGCCGGCGGCCAGGACGTCGAGATCGTCTACAATTTCACCGGCCGCACCCCGCACCCCATCTTCGACACGCAGATCGCGATGATGGCGATCAGCCAGTCCGAGCAGATCGGCTATTCGAACATGGTCGAGTCCTGGCTGGGCATCGTCGTCGACAAGGGCGCGCGCTTCACCGACTGGTCGCGCCGGCCGTTGACCGAGCGGCAGATCGAATATGCGATCGGCGACGTCACCCACCTGTGCAAGATCTTCCCCAAGATCCTCGCACGCCTGAAGAAGACCGGTCGCGGCGCCTGGCTCGACCAGGAGATGGAAAAGCTCGCCGATCCCGAGAACTACCGCAACGATCCGAACGAGGCCTGGGAGCGGATCAAGGCGCCGAGCCGCAACGCCACAGTGCTCGGCCGCCTGCGCGCGCTCGCCGCCTGGCGCGAGGTCGAGGCGCAGGACAAGAACATCCCGCGCGGCCGCATCGCTCGCGACGAGACCGTAGCCGACATCGCCAGCCATCCGCCCAAGACCCAGGCCGACCTCGCGAAGGTCCGCGGACTCTCCGCCGGCTGGAAGGACAACGAGATCGGCCGTCGCCTGATGCAGACCCTGGCCGACGCCCAGCCTCTGACCGATGCCGAGATGCCCCCGCGCGCACCGCGCGGAGCACCGCTGGGCAAGGAAGGCGCGCTCGTCGCCGATCTGCTCAAGTTGCTGCTCAAGATCCGCAGCCGCGAGATCGACGTCGCCGCCCGCCTGCTCGCACGCAGCGACGAGCTCGAGATGCTGGCCGCTGGTGTGCGCAAGAAACTGCCGATCCTCGAAGGCTGGCGCTACGACGTCTTCGGTCACGACGCGCTCGATCTGGTCGAGGGCAAGATGGCCTTTGCGGTGGTCGACGGTAAGCTCAAGATGACCCACGTCGACGACGTGGTCGAGGAAGCACCCGAGCAGGTGGCGGACGATAGCCAAGGCGATTCTGCCGGCGACACCGCCGCGTGACGGTCTACCACCCGACCCTCAAACAGCTTCAGTATCTCGTGGCGCTCCACGAGCATGGCCACTTCGGCCGCGCCGCCGAAGCCACCTTCGTTTCGCAGTCGACGCTGTCCGCCGGTCTGCGCGATCTCGAGGCCCTGCTCGGCGTCGTCCTGGTCGAGCGCACCAAGCGCGCGGTGCGCTTCACCCCGCTGGGCAATGCCGTGGTCGCAAAGGCCCACCGCATCCTGCGCGAGGCCGAGGAGCTTTCGGAGCTCGTCCAGTCGAGCGGCCAGCCGCTCTCGGGCGAGGTGCGGATGAGCGTGATCCCGACGATCGCACCGTTCCTGCTGCCGCGCATGCTGCCGCGGCTGCGGCGCGAGCGTCCCAATCTCAAGCTTTTCCTGCGCGAGGAGCCGAGCGCGGCGGCGATCGAGTCGCTGCACCACGGCCGCGCCGACTGCGTCCTGCTCGCCCTGCCCTATCCCGCGGGCGAGGTCGAGAAGGAGACGATCGAGCTCGACGCCTTCTTCGTCGCATTCCCCAAGGACGATCCCCGCGATCCTCCCGCCGAGATCTCACCAGCGGCGATCGACGAAAACCGGCTGCTGCTGCTTGAAGACGGCCATTGCCTCAAGGATCACGCCCTGGCCGCATGTAACCGGCCCGAGCTGCGCGCCAGCGCGACGATGATCGGCACTTCGCTGCACACGCTCGTGCAGATGGTCGACAACGGCCTGGGCTTGACGATGCTGCCCGAGATGGCGCTCGATGCTGGCATCCTCAACGGCACCAACGTCGTCGCCCGACCGTTGAACGCGCCGAACGCCAATCGCGAGATCGCGCTGGTCTGGCGCAAGAACAGTCCGCGCGCCGAGGAATTTCGGCTGCTCGCCGAGGAACTGCGGACCGGCTGATCGCAGCCCGCGACGGCGCCCGGACCATCCGGCCCGGGCGCGCCCCTGTTATCAGAATTCGATGCTGAGCTCGACGCCGTAGGTGCGCGGCGCGACGTAGTTCGCCGAGGTCGCGAGCGGGGTGAACAGCGCGAAGGTGGCATCCTTGCGGTTGGTCAGGTTCTTGCCCCAAACCGCGAGTTCTGCATCGGCCCCGGCGATCGCCAGATGGCGCAGCGCCACGCGGCCGTTGACCAGCGCGAAGCCCTTCACCTCAGCCATCGAGGCATTGCTACGCGACGCGTAGATGTCGATCGCGGGATTGAGGCTGTAGAGGATCTTCGAACGATAGAGCACGTCCGCGCGGAAGTTCAGCGTCGCTTCGCCGAACAACGGTTCGGTCTCGTAGGAGCCATAGGCGCTCGCGGTCCACTTCGGTCGCGCCGTCACGCGAAACACCCCGCCCGCCCCAGCCAGGACCGCCGGGTTGATGAAGGGGAACTTGACGTCGGTATAGCTGACGCTGCCCCCGAGGGTCAGGCCGCGGGTCGGCGCTGCCGTGACTTCGAGTTCGAAACCACGCGCCCGGATCTTGCCTTGATCCACCACGAAGGTGGACAGGCTCGAGATCAGCTCGCCCGCCGTAGCCGCGCCGTAGAGCGTTGTCAGGGTCGGCAAGACCGCCGCCACCGAGTTCGCCGCCGTGGTCGATTGCGGCGACTGGAAGTGGTTATAGTCGACATGGAACAGCGCAAGGTTGGTGCGCAGGCGGTTGTTCAGGAAATCGCCCTTGAAGCCGAGTTCGACCGAGCTGGCGGTCTCGGGTTCGTAGACGATGCCAGCGGTCGAGCCGCCAGACACGAAGCTGGTCGAATACTTCGCGTAGAGCAGCATTTCCTGGCTCGGCTTCCAGTTCACGCCGATCAGGAAGTTGGGCTTGGTCTTGCTGTATTCGGGCGGCACGATCAGCGGTCGCGGCGAGACCACCCCGGTCGTGGCGCTGCGCACGTTCCAACGGAACGAACTCGTCTTCTTGTCGTAGGTCACACGTGCGCCGCCGACGATCTCCAGTTCGGGCGTCACCTTGAACTCGAGCTGGGCATAGGCGGCGAGCGAGGTCGCCTTGTTGAAGTAGCGCCCTTCGTTGCCGAGCGGGATCACGCCCGTGGCCGGCAGGAAGGTACCGAAGGTCAGCGTGTTCTGCTGCCCGATCGGCCCGCCGGCCTCGTCATCCGAGTGATACCACAGCGCGCCCAGCGTCGCCTGGAGGCGTTCCGAGGTATAGTTCACCTGGAGTTCGTCGCTCCACTGCTTGGCGATCGAAGAAGCCTGCGAATTGACGATGGCGACGCGCGAACCGACCAGCGGCGTGAGGCCCGCGGCGAACTGACCGAGGATCGCCGCCTGCTGCGCCTGCGGCAGGGCGAAGAAGCCCGCGCCGATCTGACCGACCGCCGAAAGCAGCGCGAAGGGCTGGACCACCTGCGGGGTGAATGTCAGCGTGCCGACGCCGTCGATCGCCGACGGCGCGAAGACCGTCGCCTTGCGATAGGCGAAGATGTTCTTGACGACGATCGAGTCGGTCGCCTGCCAGGTCGCGGTCGCGCTGTGGCCCTGAACGCGCTGCTCGCGCGCGGTCACCCAGGCGTTGGTGACGACGTCGGGGCGCTTGCCATCTGGCGCCGCATAGGTCGGCTGGCTCGAATAAAGCGCGGTCAGCACGCCGCCGAGCAGGCCGCCGCCAGCCGCCGCATCATAACCGATGAAGCCGGTGCCTTCGGGCGTGCCCTTGTCGTCGTTGCGGTCGTATTTGTAGACCAGCTTGAAGCTATCGCTCGGCTCGAACTTCACTGCCGCGAAGTAGGAATTCGAATCGACCGTCCCGAGCCAGCGCGGCGA
>SECS01000340.1 GCA_004211435.1 Novosphingobium sp.
TCCTTGCTGAACGGCTTGTTGTCCTTGTAGGGCTTGTCGAGACGCGGGCCTTCGCGCTTGACGAAGCCTTCGTCATCGCCGCGCGAGAACTTGCTGAAATCCGGAACGCCATCGAGACGCGTCACGCGCACGCCGCGTTCCATCATTCCGTCCTTGCCGAGCTTCGCCATGAACTTGTCGGCGTGTGCTGCGGCAATTTCCACGAAGGTCTCTTCGGCCTGCATCTTGATCGCGCCGATCTCGTGCTTGGTGAGATCACCGGCGCGGCAGATGGTGGGGATCAGCCAGCGCGGTTCGGCGCGCTGCTTGCGACCGACCGACAGCGAGAACCATACGGCTGCGCCAAAATCGCCACGCGGCGTCAGCGGCCGCGGTGCGGAATCATTGCCGCCTTCGCGGGGCTTGCGGGTCTCCAGCGACACTTCGGTAATGTCTTCCGGCGCCGAATTCTTGCCGCGATAGAGGCTGACGAAGGCGGACGCCAGCTTCGTCGCGTCAAAACGCGCCACCAGCTTGTCGATCAGGCCCTGTTCTTCCTCGTCCTTGGCGATCTCTTCAAAGATCGGATCGGCAAACAGACGTTCCTCGTCGCGCGCGGTCACCTCTTCGGCCGATGGCGGGCGGGCCCAGGTGGGCTCGACCTGCGCGCCGGCGAGAAGACGCTCGGCCTTGCGGCGCTGGCTGACCGGAACGATCAGGGCGCTGACGCCCTTGCGGCCGGCACGACCGGTGCGGCCCGAACGGTGCAGCAGCGTTTCCGAATTGGTCGGCAGATCCGCATGGATGACGAGTTCGAGACCCGGCAGGTCGATACCGCGGGCAGCGACGTCGGTTGCGATGCAGACGCGGGCGCGGCCATCACGCATGGCCTGCAGCGCATGGGTGCGCTCGGTCTGCGTCAGCTCGCCCGAAAGCGCCACCACGGAGAAATTGCGATTGGCAAGACGGGCATGCAGATGGTTGACCGCAGCGCGCGTCGAGCAGAACACGATGGCGTTCGGCGCCTCGTAAAAGCGCAGCGCATTGACGATCGCATGCTCGCGGTCCGCCGGGGTAACGACCAGCGCGCGGTATTCGATATCCACATGCTGCTTCTGTTCGGATGCGGTGGCGATGCGCACGGCATTGCGCTGGTAGCTCTTGGCAAGCTTGGCAATGGCCGAGGGAACGGTTGCCGAGAACATCAGCGTGCGGCGTTCGGCAGGGGCTGCCTCGAGAATGTATTCGAGATCTTCGCGGAAACCGAGATCGAGCATCTCGTCGGCCTCGTCGAGCACGGCCACACGGATTTCCGTCATGTCGAGCGCGTTGCGGCGAATGTGGTCGCAGATACGGCCAGGCGTACCGACAACGATATGCGC
>SECS01000341.1 GCA_004211435.1 Novosphingobium sp.
CTGCCGCTCGGCGACACCGCGCTTGCTGCGCAGCGCGTCGAGATGCGCAACGTCATCGGCGACGCGGCCGAGGACTGGCCCAAGATCCTTTCGGACCCGGCCAACCACCTGCACCTCTACGGCAAGGCCGCGGCGCGGCCGGGCCGCAAGATGGGCCACGTCACGCGCCTGACCTTGTGCTGACGCCGTGACCCAGACGCTGTTCCTGATCTACGCCCGCGCCGCCAACGGCACGATCGGCAAGGACGGCGCGCTGCCCTGGCACCTCCCAGCCGATCTCAAGCGCTTCAAGGCGCTGACGATGGGCAAGGCCATGATCATGGGCCGCAAGACCTTCGCGAGCTTTCCCAAGCCCTTGCCCGGGCGGCGCCACATCGTGCTGACGCGCGATGCCGCCTGGCAGGCCGAGGGTGCCGAAGTCGTCCATTCGATCACCGAGGCCCTGACCACGGCCGGCGACGGCGAGGTCGCGGTGATCGGCGGTGCCGAGATCAACGCGCTGCTCCTCGACCGCGCCAACCGCGTCGAGCTGACCGAGGTCCATGCCGACGTCGCCGGCGACACCTTCATGCCGGCGCTCGATGGGTCCTGGCACGAGACCTCCCGCGAAGAGCACGCCGCCGAGGGCGAGCGCCCCGCATTCGCTTTCGTGACGCTGACGCGCGATCTATAGCCCTCGCCAGACATGATTCTCCTCGATCACCGCGACCCCATGCCCGAAAACCTGCGCGGCGCCATTCTCGCGCTGGGCAATTTCGACGGCTTCCATCAGGGCCACCAGGCCGTCATTGGCACGGCGATCGACTGGGCGCGGCGCGAGGGCCGGCCGGCGATCGTCGCGACCTTCTCGCCGCACCCGATGCGCTATTTCCGGCCCGAGACACCGCCGTTCCGGCTGACCCGGCTCGACCAGCGGATGGAGCTGTTCGAGGCGGCCGGAGTCGATGCCGTGCTCGTGTTCTTCTTCGACGCAAGCCTGGCCGAAATGCCCGCCGAGCGCTGGATCGAGGACGTGATCGCGCGCCACATCGGCGCCGCGGGCGTCGTCACCGGCGAGGATTTCACCTTCGGCCAGCGCCGCGGCGGCAACACCGACCTGCTGCGCACGCTGGGCGCCACGGTCGGCGTCACCGCGCGCACGGTCGGCGCGGTCCACGACGCACAGGGCCCGATTTCGTCGAGCCGTATCCGCGCTGCGCTCCAGGCCGGCGACTGCGACGAGGCGGCCCGACTGCTGACGCGGCCTTTCGCGATTCGCGGCACGGTCCAGCACGGCGACAAGCTCGGCCGCACGATCGGCTTTCCCACCGCCAATGTCGACGTCGGCGACTATCTGCGCCCGCGATACGG
>SECS01000036.1 GCA_004211435.1 Novosphingobium sp.
GGCCGCGCAACGCACCGGTGGTCTCGTCGTGCAAGAACCTTTCGACCTTCTTGTGCCAGAGCGTTGAAACATGGGGATTTGCTTCGAGGCGATCCTGCAGGATCTTTTCGGCACGCAAGGTGTTGCGGCGGTGGATCAGAGTGACGTCCTGGCTGTGGTTCGTCAGGTACAGCGCTTCTTCGACCGCCGTATTGCCGCCACCGATGACCACGACCTTCTTGCCGCGGTAGAAGAATCCGTCGCAGGTTGCGCAGGCCGATACGCCCTTGCCGCCGAGCTCCTGCTCGCCGGGCACGCCGAGCCACTTGGCCTGGGCTCCCGTTGCGATGACCAAGGTCTCGCCCTCGTAGACGTCGCCGCTGTCGCCCACCGCGCGGAACGGGGGCCCCGAGGTGAGATCGACCGAGAGGATCGTGTCCCAGATCATCCGCGTGCCGACATGCTCGGCCTGGGCCTGCATTTCCTGCATCAGCCAGGGGCCCTGGATCACATCGCGGAAGCCCGGATAGTTCTCGACATCGGTGGTGATCGTCAGCTGACCGCCAGGCTGCAGGCCCTGGACGACGATCGGTTCCATGCCGGCGCGCGCGCCGTAGATCGCGGCCGAAAGCCCGGCGGGTCCCGAACCGATGATGAGCATGCGGGTGGTATGAACGGTCATGAAAATCCTCCGGCTGGCTGGCGAGATAGGATGCATGGGGCGGCTTTGCCAAGCCGGCCTGCGCAGCATTCCTTTCCTCGCGGATAGGGCGGGTATCCTGGGGAGCCTATCGCGCAGAGCCGCGTTTCCGATGCAACCGCAGGAGCCCGCCTTATGCCCAGCAATCTCGCCCCCGCCGCACAGCTCGCCGCCAAGCGCCAACCGCGCTTTGCCGAGGAGAGCACCGACTATGCCAAGGCGCGCGAGGCGCTGCTCGCCGAGGAGATCGAGGTGCGACGCCATGTCGGTCGCCTCGCCGCGCAGATTCGCGCCCTCCCTCCGGGGCCCGAGATCACCGAGAACTATCGCTTCATCGACCCCAACGGCGTGGAGATCGGCCTCGAGGAAATGTTCGGCGGCCATGACTCCTTGGTGATCTATCACTGGATGTTCGGCCCCGACCGTGAGCGCCCCTGCCCGATGTGCACGGCGACGCTCGGCTCGCTCAACGGCAACGGCGCCGACATCGCCCAGCGCGTGGCGCTGGCGGTGACGGGGCGCTCGAAGGTCGAGCGGCAGATCGCCTTCGCGCAGGAGCGCGGCTGGCGGGACCTGCGCTTTTTCCAGAGCGTGGGTGACGACTGGGCGCTGAAGATCGGCGGGCTCGATCCCGACAAGGGATGGGAAATGCCGGCCCTGCTGGTCCTACGACGTCAGGGCGATATCGTGCGCCTGCACTGGATGGCCGAAGGCAGCCAGGAAATGGCCGATCCCGGCGAGGACCCGCGCGGCGCCGTGGAATTGCAGGCCTTGTGGAACCTGCTCGACCTGACGCCGGAGGGCCGTGGCATAGACTGGTATCCCAAGCTCGACTATCCGCCCATCTGACGGATGGATTGACGTCGCGACGCAGCGGTCGCATCCCGGATGCCATGCGTACCACCGGCCCCGTCTCGAACAGCTTCATCTCGCAGCGCCTGCGGCTCCACTACGTCGACTGGGGCAATCGCGAGGCGCCGCCATTGATCCTCCAGCACGGCGGGCGCGACCATTGCCGGTCGTGGGACTGGGTCGCCGAGGAACTGACCAAGGACTGGCACGTCATCGCCCCCGACCTGCGCGGCCACGGCGACAGCGCCTGGTCGCCCGAGGGGCACTACGGCATGGACGCCTTCGTCTACGACTTCGCGCAGCTCGTGCACACGCTCGGGCACGAGCAGGTGACGATCGTCTCGCACTCGCTCGGCGGCAACATCGCCACGCGCTTCACCGGGCTCTATCCCGACAAGGTGCGCAAGCTCGTCAACATCGAGGGCCTCGGCCCATCGCCCGAACTACGCGCCCAGGCCGAGGCAGAGGGCGCGGCCAACCGCGTGCGCAAGTGGATCGAGGACAAGCGCAAGGCCTCGGCCCGGCTACCGCGCCGCTATCCGACGCTCGCCGCCGCCTATGCGCGGATGAAGGAGGAGAACGGCTTCCTCAGTGACGAGCAGGCACGCCACCTGACGGTGCACGGCGCGAGCCGCAACGAGGATGGCACCTGGTCGTGGAAGTTCGACAACTACCTGAACGTCTGGTCGGCAAACGACATGCCTCATGCCGAGCAGATCAAGCTGTGGGAGGCGATCACCTGCCCCGTACTGATGTTTTACGGCACCGACAGCTTCGCCTCGAACCCCGAGAAGGACGGCCGTCTCGCCCATTTCCCGACCGCCAGCCTCAAGGTCTACGAGAAGGCCGGCCACTGGCTTCACCACGATCAGTTCGACCGCTTCATGTCAGACATAAGAGAATTCCTCTAACTCGTTCAATCATATGACAAGGGCAGCACGAATTCGCTCCTGCTTGGCGGAATCCACTGCCAGCACCTCTGCGAGATAGGCGTCGATTGTGCCATGGCTTGCGCGGATCGCAGCGAGGCCTTCGGCGAGATATTCGGCCTTGACCCCACGCAGGGCCTGGCCCGTCGCCTCGTCCATCCGTTCGTACTTCGACACGTCGCTGCCGCTCCTGCCGTGGAAATCGCGGCCGGCCATGACCGTGTTGGTCAGCAGATAGTCCGCCATGACGTCATCGGCTTGGACTCCGAGCACGTGATGCGTCAGCGCGACCGATAGCCCGGTGCGGTCCTTGCCGGCAAAGCAGTGGATCAGACTCACCCCGTCGTCGGCGAGTGCCGAGAAATGGCGACGCAGCACGGCGACGAGGTTCGCGCGATACGGCATCTCGGCATAGAGCCGCCGCATCGCCCCGCGCGCATCGCTTTCTGTCAGCACGCCTTTCGCTGCGTCGATGTGCGAGGCCAATGCCGCCGATTCTCCATCACATATAAGGACTTGAGCAGAAAAGCTCGCATGGCGCCTGCAAGGATTGAGCGTCCGTTCGCTATCGCCGCGCAGATCGGTGACCGTGGTCAGCCCAAGCCCCGCGATCACATCGAGATCGGCGTCGCTGGCGCCGACGTGCTGCCCAGAGCGCCAGAGCACACCGCGTTTGACGCGGCCGCCGCCGGCCACGGCATAGTCGCCGTAGTCGCGGAAGTTGTTGACGCCCTCGAGGCTGAGCACACGGCTGTCGGTCATGGTCACGCCTCCACCAGAGCGCTGCGCAACCGCTCGCGCAGCACCGCATCGACGCCGAGCACCTCGGCGAGATAGCCGTCTGTCGAACCGTGTCGCTCGGCCATCGCCGCAAAAGCGCCCTCGAGGTATTCGGCCTCCACCCCCATCAGAACGCGCAGGACCTCGTCGTCGAGTTGGCCGGTCAAGGCCGTGATCGTCGCGGCGCCGGCTGCGATGCGCGCCTCGACGTCACCCGCGGTGTTGGTCAGCAGGTAGTCGGCGATGATGTCGTCGCGGTGGACGCCGGCGGCCAGGTGCACCGCGGCGACGGCTATGCCCGTGCGGTCCTTGCCGGCCATGCAATTGACCAGGCTCGCACCGCGCCCTTCTGCGAGCGTCGCCAGCATCTGACGGATCGCGGCAACCAGTTCGGGGCGGAAGGCGATCATGCCGTAGTTCTTGCGCAGCCCCTCGCGGGTCGAGGTGACGTCGCGCTGTCGCGGCGCCTGGGCGGCGGCGACGTGCGGGGCCGAATGGCCCGCCTGGCGAACCGGCGGATCCTCGCCGAAGACCACGGCTGCGGCAAATCCCTCGGGCCGGCGACACGGGTGTGTCGTCCGTTCCTTCGACGAGCGCAGGTCGAACACCGATGCCAGATCGAGCGCCGCGATCCGCACCAAATCCGATTCGCTGGCGCCGTGGTGCTGGCCCGAACGCCAGAGCAATCCGCGCCGCAGACGCCCGCCACCGGCGACGGAATAGCCGCCGTAATCGCGGAAATTGTGCACGCCATCCAACGCAAGCACGCGGTCTTCCGACATAATCAAGTTCTTCCTATTGCCGATACTAGCTATGCTTAGTATCCGCCGCGCGGTTGAGGAAACAGGAAATCCTATGAACGCCGAGAGCTCGATATCCGTGGATGATGACAGCCAGGGTGACGTGCCCCGGCAGCGCCGCGGCCTGCGGCGTGTGCTCATGCTGGCCGCGCCCGTCGTGGTGCTGGTCGGCGCGCTCTATTTCTACCTGACCGGCGGCCGCTACGAGTCGACCGAGAACGCCTCGCTGCAGACCGGCCTCGTCGCGGTCAGCGCCAGCGTCTCGGGGAAGGTCGTCGCGATCGAGGTCACCGAGAACCAGCGCGTGAAGAAGGGCGACGTGCTGTTCCGCATCAACACCGACGGCTTCCAGACCTCGGTCGCCGCGGCGGAAGCGCAGCTTGCCAATGCCCGCACCGATGTCGGCGCGAAGCAGGCCGACTATCAGGAGGCGATGTCGCAGGTCAGCGCCGCCCAGGCACGCGCCGCCTATGCCCGGAACGAAGCCGCCCGCCAGGCCTCGCTGCTGCGCGAAGGCATTTCGTCGAAGGCGCAAGCCGATCAGGCCGCGACCGAGGCGCGCACCGCGCGTGACGCCATCGCCGCGGCCCAGGCCAAGGCGGAGAGCCTGCGCGCCAGCCTCGCCGGCCAGATCGGCGGTCCCGCCGACGCCCAGCCGGCGGTGCGCCAGGCCGCCTCGCAGCTCGAGAGCGCGCGGATCGCCCTGCGCGACGCCGTCGTCCGCGCGCCGCAGGACGGCGTGGTCACGCGCGTCCACCAGCTTCAGGTCGGCAACTATGTTACCGCAGGCCGCACCGTGTTCATGCTCAGCGGAACGCGTTTCTGGGTCCAGGCCAACTTCAAGGAAAACCAGCTGCGCTACATGCGCGTCGGCCAGCCGGTGCTCGTCAAGATCGACGCCTTCCCCGACCACAAGCTCAAGGCCCACGTCGCCAGCTTCAGCCCCGGCACCGGCAACTCGTTCTCGATCCTCCCGGCCGAGAACGCGACGGGCAATTGGGTCAAGGTAGTCCAGCGCCTGCCGGTCGAGATTGCGCTCGACGAAGCGCCGGCGGCCGACCTGCCGCTGCACACGGGGCTAAGCGTCGAGGTCGAGGTCGACACCGGCCACCAGCGCCACCTGTTCGGCGCCGACACGCCGCCCTATGCGCCCAAGGCCAAGCCAGCCGCCGACCGGCCCTGAGCCCCAGCGGCGTGGCTACCGCCTATCCCGATCCGACGCGGCGCCTGCTGATCACGCTGCCGGCGATGCTGGCGTCGACCTTGGTGGCCGTAGACATCACGATCGCCAACGTCGCACTGCCGCATATGCAGTCGGCGCTGTCGGCCTCGTCCGACCAGATCGTCTGGGTGCTGACCTCCTACTTGATAGCCGGCGCCATAGCGACGCCGCTGAGTGGCTGGCTGGCCAGCCGCTATGGCCGCAAGCTGGTGATGGTGCTGTCGGTCGCCGGGTTCACGATCGCCTCGGCGCTGTGCGGCGCAGCGCAGGACCTGACGATGATCGTCGTGGCGCGCGCGCTCCAGGGCGCGAGCGGCGCAGCGCTGATCCCGCTGAGCCAGGCGATCCTGCTCGACATCAACCCGCCCGAGCGGCTGGGCAAGGCGATGGCGCTGTTCTCGCTCGGCTCGATGGCCGGGCCGATCATCGGTCCCTCGCTCGGCGGCTGGCTGACCGATGCGATGTCGTGGCGCTGGGTGTTTTTCATCAATATCCCGGTCGGGCTCCTGGCGCTCCTCGGCATGCTGGCCTTCATGCCCGAGAGCCGGTCCGAAAGGCCCATGCGCTTCGACATATTCGGCTTTCTCGCGGTATCGACGGCGCTGACCGCACTGCAGCTCATGCTCGACCGCGGCGAGCAGCTCGACTGGTTCGAGTCGCCCGAAATCCAGATCTACGCCGTGATCATGGCCGCGGCGGTCTATCTCAGCATCATCCACCTGTTTACCGCGCGCGACACGTTTCTGCGCCCCGAGCTGTTCCGCGACCGCAATTTCGCGGTGGGCAGCGCGGTCCGTGCCCTGCTGGGTATCGTGATTTTCGCAACGGTGCCGCTGGTCGTGGTCATGACGCAGAGCCTGCTCGGCTATTCGGCCTTCCGCACGGGCATGGTCGGCATGCCGCGCGCGCTGGGCACGATCGTCTCGACGATCGTCGTCGCGCGGATCATCGGCAAGGTGGACTCGCGGATCATCCTGTTCTTCGGGCTGCTGTCCTCGGCCGTGTCGATGCTGCTCTATGCCAAGATCGATCTCTACGTCGATCAGGACACCCTGCTCTACATCGGTTTCGTCCAGGGCCTGTCGGGCGGCATGGTGTTCCTGCCGCTGTCGGTGATGGTCTTCGCGACGCTGTCGGACAAGCTGCGCAACGAAGGCGCGGCGATGTTCGCGCTGACCGGCAACCTCGGCAATGCCATCGGCATCTCGCTGCTGAGCCGCGAACTGGTCCACGACACCGCTGCCTCGCGCGCCTATCTGGTCGAGGGGGTGCGGCCGGACAATCCGATCGTCCAGTACGGCATGCCCGATTTCGATCCCAGCGCGGCCGACGTGCTCGCCCGGCTCAACGCCGAGATCGGCCGTCAGGCCAGCATGGTCGGCAATGCCGACGTCTATGCCTTCGTCTTCTACGTCAGTCTGGCGATGATGCCGCTGATCCTGTTTCTGCGCCCGCCCAAGCACAGCGCCCACCAGGCGCCGCTGCCGGTGATGGAGTGACCCGATGCGTCGATACCTGCCCCTGATCCCGCTCGCCCTGCTCGGTGCCTGCACCGTCGGGCCCGACTTCGAGACCCCAGCCGCGCCGCCGCCGCAGGCCGGCTATGCCACCCAGGGCGCGGGCCGCGCCGCGCTGGGACAAGGCCCCGACCGGGGCTGGTGGACCGCCTTCGGCTCGTCCGAGCTCGACGCGCTGGTGGCGCGCGCGATCGCCAGCAACCACAGCCTCGCCGCGAGCCGGGCGACGCTCGAACGCGCGCGCGAGCGGATCAATGCCGCGCGCGGCCGCATGCTGCCGCAGGTCGACGCCGATGCGCGCGCCGAATACCAGCAGCTCAACCTGTCGGCCTTCGGCTTCGATGCCTTTTCGACGAGCGGCGGCCAGTCGATCAAGAATCCGCGCTTCGATCTTTACACGATCGGTGGCGGCGTGACCTACGATCTCGACCTATTCGGCCGCAACCGCCGCGCGCTCGAACAGACCCGGGCCGATACCGAAGCCAGCCAGCGCCAGACCGAGGCCGCGCATCTCGTCATCGCCGGGCGAGTCGTCCAGCAGGTGCTCGCGATCGCTGCGCTAAACGACCGCATCGCCACCGAACGCGCGCTTCTCGCCGAGGACGAGCGTAACGTCGACCTGACGCGCAAGCGCCAGCAAGGCGGCGTAGGTACGCTCGTCGAAGTGCTCAGCGCCCAGGCGCAGCTCGAGGACGATCGCGGCGGTTTGCCGGCGCTCGAGCAACAGCTCGTCGAGGCGCGCGGAATGCTCGCGATCCTCGTCGGCCTGTCGCCGGCCGAACTCGAGCCGACGCCCTTCGCGCTCGACCGCTTCGCCCTGCCCGCGCAAGTGCCCGTCGCCCTGCCCTCGGCCCTCGTGCACAAACGGCCAGACATCCTCGAGGCCGAGGCGCGACTTCATTCCGCCACCGCGGCGATCGGCGTCGCCACGGCGCAACTCTATCCGAACGTCACGCTCGGCGCGAACCTTGCGCAGTCGAGTTCGGTGCCCGGCGACCTGCTGAGCAACAGATATCGCGGCTTTGACCTCTTCGCGGGCCTCACCGCGCCGATCTTCCACGGCGGCACGCTCAAGGCGCAAAAACGCGGCGCCGAGGCTGATGCCCGCGCCGCGGCCGAGACCTATCAACAGACCGTGCTCGAAGCATTCGGCCAGGTTTCCAACCTGCTCTCGGCGATCGAAACCGATGGCCGTTCCTTGGCGACGCGCCAGGAATCGGCGCGGATCGCCCAGCGCTCGCTGCGTCTGTCCCGGCGCAGCTTCGAGGTGGGCAATTCCGGCGTGCTGCAAGTGCTCGACGCCAGCCGGACCTACCAGCGCAGCCAGCTCGCGCTCGTCGATGCGCGCTCGCGCCAGTATCTCAACGTCGCGCGGCTCTACGTCGCGACCGCGGGCGGCTGGCTCGAAAATGCAGCCACGACGCCAAGTGCACCACCGCCCGCCGGTGGTTAACGGCGGCTAACCCTCTTCGGCAGGTTCGATTTAAGTATAAACCCCTAAGATCCACGCCAAGATCACAAAGGAGATCGCTGTGGATCGCAGACGCGAAAGCCGGCTCTTCGTCGAAGTGCCAGGATCCTACGAAGTCGCGGGCTCGGCCCAGCGCGAGATCGTGTTCAGCGCGATCTCCGCCACCGGTTGCCGGCTGAACTACGTCGAGCCGCACATCGCGATCGGCCACGTCATCGCTCTCAACCTCGGGCCGATCGGCCCGCTCGCCGCGACCGTGCGGTGGCGCGGCCGGGACAGCGCCGGGGTCGAGTTCCACGTGCCGCTCGAAACCGCGATCGTCGACTTCTTCGCCGCCTTCTGTGGCGCAGCAGCCTGAAGTTCCCTTCGACTCTTCGCGCGGGCTGGGCTATCCTCCGCCGAACCGCAAAGATAACAGACGGTCGCAAATCAATCGGTTAGCGTGGGGACCTGCCAGGGGGGCGGTCTTGCAGGACCGACGGAGGGACACGTGCGCGCCGCAATGCTTTCGATCGCCATGACTGCGCTTGCCGCGACCGCTTCGGCGAGCGCGCAAGAGGCGCGTCCATCGCTGCAAGACAGCTTCCGCCTGGGCAATGCCCGCGGCGCGCTTTGCCAGATGCAGAGCCAGAGCGGCGATCCCGCGGTCCAGGGCATGTTCGACCGCGCCTGGGCGATCGTCTGTCGCGACGCCGCGCGCGCCGTCGGCAAGGTCTATGCGCTGCGTGACGATGCCACCGCGACGGCCCGCCTCGCCGTGGCGCGCGAGCCCGGCGTGGTCTGCGAAAGCGCCGAGACCACCGCGACGATCGCCGACGTCGGCCCGGTCTCGGTCACGCTCTGCCGGCTGACCGACGCCAACATCGGCTACAAGATCTACCGTGTCCGCGTCGGCAAGGTGACCTATGCCGCGCAGGGGCTGAGCGGCTACGACAGCGCACTCGAACTTGCGCTGCGCACGATCGTCACCGACCGCAACCTCGACGGCGAGATTCGCGTCGCGACGACGGGCCTCGCCGATCCTGTGGCCTTCGCGCGCGTCCAGGCCGGCGCGCTCGATCCGGCGCAGACCCTGGCCGAGGGCTATCGCCGCAACAACGCCGGCTCCTATGCCGAGGCCGCCGAGTTCTTCGACACGCTGCAGGCGCGTCTCGATGCCGAGGACACGGTGCGCGACACCACCGTAGGCCGCGACCAGCGGCTGCACGAATACCTCGTCAACCAGGCGCTGCAGAAGTCCAACCTCGGCGAATTCGCCGAGGCCGACTCGCTGTTCGCCGCGGCCGGACGCGTGTCGACGCTCGATCCCGTGCAGCTTCGCCTGCGCCGCAACTTCGAGGGCATGCACCTGCTCAACCAGGGCAAACTGGCCGAGGCCGCGGACATGCTGACGCGCTCGGTCGTGCCCGTGGGCGTGATCGGCCTGGGTGGCGGGGTCGATATCACCGCGCCGCTGGCCGCCGAGATCAACTCCTCGCTGCCGAACGGACGACGCTTCGGCGCGGTCCAGGCCACGACGCTCACGCCAGAGGAACGGGCCGCGATCCTCGATGCCCAGGCGCTCCAGCTGCGCGGCACGGTCCTGCGCCTGCAAGGCCAGCCGCAACCGGCCCGCGTGTTGCTCGATCGCGCCCTGTCCGACGCGACTGCCGTGCGCGAGGGGCGGATCACCTCGATCACTCGCCTGCGCGCGCAGATCATGGCCGAGACCGCGCTGATCCAGGAGAGCCAGGGCAATTTCGGTGCGGCCGAGAGCCTGCTGCGCGGCGCGCTCGACCTGCTGAGCAACTCCTACCCCGAAACGACCGCGATGAACGGCGGGCGCGCGCGTCTCGCCGCCTTCCTCGTCCGCCGCGGCAAGCCAGCCGAGGCGATGGACCTCTATCGCGCGATCGTCGCCAACACGACCGCGAACCGGCTCAACACCACGGGCCTGTCGAACCAGCTCGCACCCTATTTCGAGCTGCTCGCCAGCCAGATCCCCAGCCGGCCCGAACTGGTCGAGGACCTGTTCCTCGCCAGCCAGACGCTCGTCCGCCCCGGCGTCGCCGATACCCAGGCCGTGCTCGCACGCGAACTGCGCGACGGCGACGGCGAGTCGGCAGCCTTGTTCCGCCAGGCGATCAGCCTTTCGCGCGACATAGAGCGCACGCGCATCGAACTGGCGCGGCTGAACGCACTGCCGGAGAAGGACGGCGCGGTGTCAGAGCAGATCGCCTCGCGCGATCGCGACATGAAGCTGCTGACCGAGCAGCAATCGCTGACCTTCGCCCGGCTATCCGAATTTCCGCAGTATCGCGCGCTGTCGACCGAGGCGATGACGCTCGCCGAACTGAAGGCATCGCTGCGCGAGGGCGAGGCCTATTACAAGCTGGCCGTGGCCGGCAGCGGCGTCTACGCGATCTACGTCGACGCCCAGGGTGCCACCGCCTGGAAGACGCCGCTCGCCGCCGCGGACCTGACCGCCAAGGTCCGCGAACTGCGCGGCACGATCTCGCTGGTCGAGAACGGCCAGAACGTGACCTATCCGTTCGACGTCAAGCTCGCCCGCGCGCTCTATCGCGACCTGTTCGATCCGGTCGCCGCCCGCCTAACGCCGGTCCAGCACCTGATCTTCGAACCCGATGGCGCGATGCTGCAGCTGCCGCCCAACCTGCTGATCGCCGACCAGGCCGGCGTCGATCGCTACCTGGCGCGCACCGCCGATCCCAATGCCGACGAATTCGACTTCCGTGGCATCGAATGGCTCGGCCGCAGCCATGCGGTCAGCACCTCGGTCTCGGCACGCGCCTTCCGCGACACCCGCCGCACTCCGGCCTCGACCGCCGCGCGCCAGTATATCGGCTTCGGCGACAACGCTCCCGCGACGCCGGGCCTGATACAGGCCAGCGCGACCCGTGGTCTGAACGGCGGCAATACGACCGATTGCTCCTGGCCGCTCAGCGAGTGGAACAAGCCGATCTCGGCGAGCGAGCTGCGACAGGCCGCCTCGGCGATCGGCTCGAGCGGCTCGCAGGTCGTCACCGGCGCGGCCTTCACCGACACGGCCGTGCGCAGCCGCACCGATCTGGCCGACTATCGCATCCTCCACTTCGCCACCCACGGCCTGGTCACGGCGCCGCGGCCCGAGTGCCCGGCCCGACCGGCGCTGCTGACCTCGTTCGGCGACGGCGATTCGGACGGCCTGCTGAGCTTCAAGGAAATCTACGACCTCAAGCTCAACGCCGACGTGGTCATCCTTTCGGCCTGCGACACCGCCGGCGAGGCGAGCCGCGCGGCCACGCGCGAAGCGGGTGTCACCACGGGCGGCGGCTCGGCGCTCGACGGCCTGGTGCGCGCCTTCATCGGCGCGGGCAGCCGCACGGTGATCGCGAGCCACTGGCCCGCGCCCGACGACTTCAGCGCCACGCAACGGCTGATCTCGGGGCTGTTCCGCGAGGGCGTCGGCCGGCCGCTGGCGGTCGCGCTGCGCGATGCCCAACGTCCGCTGATGGACGAGGCCTCGACCTCGCACCCCTATTACTGGTCGGACTTCGCGATCGTCGGCGACGGCGCCCAGCAGCTCATCGTCCAGCGCTGAGCCGATGCCGCGGCTCAAATCGACGCGGCTGCTGGCGCGCCGGATCGGCCCCGCCCGCGCGGTGCTCACCGCGCTGCTGCTGATCGCGGGTCTGCTGGTCGCGCGCTATTCCTGGACCTTGCCCTTCGTCCCGGTGGCCGAACGGTCGCTCTACGACCTGCGCGAAGCTTGGGCGGCCCCGATCGTCGAGCCCGACCCGCGCGTGGTCATGGTCGTGTTCAACGACGATACGTTGATCAACACGCGCAAGCGCTCGCCGCTCGACCGCGGGACTCTGGCACGGGCGCTGCGTTCGATCGATGCGATGGGCGCCAAGGGCATCGGCATCGATATCCTGATCGACCAGGAACAGGACGAGGACGCCGAACTGGTCGAGGCGCTTCGCGGCATGCAGACGCCGACCTATCTGGCCTATGCCTCGTTCGGATCGAACCGCGACCAGATCAGCGAGCGTCAGCAGCAATTCCTCGACGATTTCCAGAAGGCGATCGCGACCGACAAGACCAAGGCCACCTCGATCCGCCTGGAGGTCGACAGCGACAACGTCGTGCGGTCCTGGCCCAAGGTCGTGCCCGGCCTGCCTCCGCTGATGGCGCGTGCGCTCGTCCCAGACGATCGCGATTTTGCGACCTATGCCGGGGCGATCCGCTTCCGCCAGGCCAAGTTCGCCGACTACGGGGTCTACAACAAGCTGCCGATAGACGTCTTCGCCGTCGGCGTGGAGATTCCCGCGCTGGCCGACCAGATCCGCGGCAAATACGTGCTGATCGGCGGCGACGTGATCGACTACGACCAGTTCGAGACCCCGCTCCGCCTGGCCACCGAGGGCCGGACGATGATCGGGCTCGAGGTCCACGCGACGATCCTGTCGCAGTTGCTCGACAAGGCCCCCTTCGCGTCGATCACCGGCGCACAGCTCTGGCTGATCGCGCTGTCCGCGATCTTGCTCGGCGCGCTGTCGAGCATGGCCGCGGGCGCCTGGTGGCGCGTGGGGCCCGTGCTGCTGATCCAGGCGGCAGGCGTGGCCCTACTGCCGTTCTGGATGCAGGCTCGGATGATCGACACGCAGAACCTTCCCGTGTTCGGATGGGCGCTCGGCTGGGTCCTCGCCTTCATCGCGGTCGGCGCGGCGGCGCGCGCGGTCGGTGCCGAGCAGCGCAAGTTTGCGCAAGGCGCGCTGGGCAAGTACCTGCCGCGCGACATCGCCAACCAGATCATCCAGGATCCCGAGCAACTCGCGCTCAAGGGCGAGCGGCGCGAGATTTTCGTCATCTTCAGCGATCTCGAGGGATTCACCGAGCTCAGCCACGCGCTCGACCCGCAAATGGTCGCGACGCTGCTCAACCGCTATCTCGACCTGCTGAGCGACGTCGTCCTCGCGCATGGCGGGACGATCGACAAGTTCGTCGGCGATGCCGTGGTCGCCTTCTGGGGCGCGCCGATCTCGCGCCCCGACGACGGCGAGCGCGCAGCTCGCGCCGCCTATGCCATGTGGCAGGCGGGCGAGGAGTTCCGCAACACCGCCCCGCCCGGCGTGCCGCCGATCGGCCGCACCCGCGTCGGCCTCCATTTCGGCGAGGCGATCGTCGGCAATTTCGGCGGCGAGGACCGCATTCAATACACCGCGCTGGGCGACAGCATGAACACCGCCTCGCGGCTCGAGGCGGCGAACAAGAAGCTCCATACCAGCGTTATCGCAAGCGCCGAGGCGGTGAGCCGGTCGGGGCTCGACTGGTGGCGCCCGATGGGGCGGATCACCCTGCGCGGTCGCGCCACGCCGGTCGACGTGTTCGAACCGACGCCGGACATGCCTAATGGTGCGTTAAGCCACATACAGGCGATTCTCGATCGTCTAGCCAAAGGTGACGGCGGGGCTCTCGCCGAGCTGGAAGGCCTTGCGGCGGCCAGCCCGGGCGATGCGGCGCTCGCCAATCTTGTCTATCGGATGCAGTCGATCAAATCTGGAGGTTCCTATGTTCTCGAATAGCGTTCGCTGGAAGGTCGCCCTTGCTGCGCTGACCTGCTCGCTCGGCTTCGCAGGAGCCGCAGCGGCGCAGACGATCGTCGTCAGCGCCTCGGGGCCCTCGGCGCGCAGCTACCCGGCCGGCAAGTCGCTCGCCGCGGGCAGCCGCATCGTCCTCGCCGCCGGCGACACCCTGACCGTGCTCGACAGCCGTGGCACGCGCACCCTGCGCGGCCCGGTCACGACCAGCGCCGCCGCCTCGGCGACCACCGCGAACCCGAGCTTCGCGGCGCTCGTCGCCACGCAGAACCGCCGCCGCGCCCGCACCGGAGCGATCCGCGGTGCCGGCGAGAGCGCCAAGCCGTCGAACCTCTGGTATGTGAATGTCGCCAGCGAGGGCACGGTCTGCGTCACCGATCCCGCCGCGGTCGGCCTCTGGCGCCCGGATATGGAGCAGGCAGAGACCTTGACCATCGCGCCGGCTTCGGGCGGCAGCGCCAGCGCGCCGTTCCTCGTCGGCCAGAACGTCGCGACCTGGCCGGCCAGCCTGCCGATCGCCGAGGGCGCGAGCTACGTCATCAGCGGCGGCGGCCTGACCAAGCCCACGCGCGTGCGCTTCGCCTTGCTACCGGCGGCCCCCGGCGATCCGGCCGGCACTTATGCGGCGCTCGACGCCAAGGGCTGCGATGCTCAGAAGCAGCTTCTGCTCGGCGCACTGAAGAGCCCGAACTGAAGCCCACGATATAAGTCCCGAATAGAAGCAGCGGCCGGGTCGTTTCGTCGATTTTGGGAGTGACCCGGCCTACCGCCTAGCGTACTGTAAAACGTGACGATTTCGCCAGCTTGATGCACCCCAAAAACCGGTCCGCGCGACTGGATGAGAGAATCGCGGGCATCAGACGGTTCGGGGAGCCGCGGGACTTTGGACCCCGTGGGGAAATTTCGGCTGACCGCGCCCGCAGGCTGCGTTCGGTCGCATATGGGGCAAGCTATGGCATTCTCGCGCTCAGCGCTTTTCTTGATGGCCGTGGTCGGCACGGGTACGCCGCTCGCCGTGGCGGCGCAGTCGTTGCCGTCGCGGCCGCCGACGCGCGAAGAACTCCAGCGTGAGCAGGCGACGCAGCCGCCGCGCGACACCGGCTCACGCGTCACGGTCGAGGGCGACATCGAGCGGGCGCCCTGCCCGCTCGCCGATCCCCGCTTCGCCAGCGTCCGCATGACGATCACGGGCGCGCAGTTCGATGGCCTCCAGGTCGTCTCGCCCGAGGCGCTGCGCTCGACCTGGGCCGAATTCGTTGGCCAGAGCGTGCCCGTCGCCACCGTCTGCGAGATCCGCGATCGCGCCGCGACGATCCTGCGCCGCCAGGGCTACGTCGCCGCGGTCCAGGTCCCGCCGCAGCGGATCGAGGAGAACGGCACGGTCCGCTTCGACGTGATGATGGCCAAGCTCGTCCGCATCCAGGTGCGCGGCGACACGGGCCGCGCCGAAGCGACGATCGCCCGCCAGCTCGGCAAGCTGCAGGATCAGCCGGTGTTCAACACCTTCGATGCCGAGCGCTATCTGCTGCTGGTCCAGGACATGCCCGGCTACGACGCGCGGCTGACCCTGCGCCCGGCCGGCACCCGCCCTGGTGAGGTGATCGGCGAAGTCTCGGTCCGCTACACGCCGATCGAGATCGAAGGCGCGGTGCAGAACCTCGGCTCGCGCGAGGTCGGCCGCTTCGGCGGGCTGATCCGCGCGCGACTGAACGGGCTGACGGGCCTCGCCGACACGACCACGCTCGCCTATTTCAACACCTTCGACTGGCGCGAACAGCACGTGCTCCAGGCCTCGCACGCCTTCCGGCTGGGCCAGGAAGGCCTGACCCTGGGCGGCGACTTCACCTATGCCTGGACGCGGCCCGACGTCGGCGGCACCGGGGCCGGCGCCGATCCGTTCCGCACACGCACCCTGATCGCCACCTTGCGCGCCTCCTATCCGTTGCAGCGAAGCCTCTCGGAGAACCTCTGGCTCGGCGGCGGGCTCGATCTCGCCAACCAGCGCGTGAACTTCACCGGCGTGCCGATCAGCGAGGACAAGATCCGCGTCCTCTTCGCGCGGCTCGACTACGACCGCATCGATCCCGCCTCGATGGGCAGCCTGCGCGGCTATTCGGCGAACGAGCCGCGCTGGCGGATCGGCGGATCGCTCGAGCTGCGCCAGGGTGTGAGCATTCTCGGCGCCAGCGCGCCCTGCCCGCGCGTTCCCGCGCCGATCTATGCGAACTGCCCCGGCCTGCTGCTTTCGCGCGCCGAGGCCGATCCCACGGCCTTCGTCCTGCGCGCCTCCGGCTATGCCGAGTTCCGTCCGGCACCCAAGCTGACGATCAGCCTGGCCCCGCGCGCGCAATATGCGCCGAACCCGCTGCTCGCCTTCGAGGAATTCTCGACCGGCAACTACACGATCGGCCGCGGCTACGAACCCGGCGTGCTGACCGGCGACAGCGGCATCGGCGTCCAGGCCGAGCTGCGGCTGGGCAGCCTGGCGCCGCGCAGCGCGCAGAGCTGGGCGCTCCAGCCCTTCGCGTTCTTCGACGCCGCCCGCGTGTGGAACCAGGATCAGCGCGCACCCTATCCGCGCGATCCGCAATCGCTCTATTCGGCCGGCGGCGGCCTGCGCGCCCGCTGGGGCGACCGCGCCCGGCTCGAGGCTTATGCCGCCGCGCCGCTCAAGCGCGTCGCCTATTACGCCGACCCCGCGAACCAGACCGGCCTGCGCCAGGTCAAGGGCGACGTCCGCCTGCTCGTCTCGCTCACCGTCAACCTTTTCCCCTGGACACGCTGATGACCCAGCTTCCCGAAACGACCGCCCTCCGCTCGACGCGCCGCGTCAGGCCGCTGCTGACGAGTTGCGCGATGGCGCTGGCGCTGGTGGCGGCGGCGCGTGGAGCGACGGTGAGAGCGCAGATCGCGGGTACCTATACGGTCGACGCGGGCGATGCGACTGTAAGCAATCCGGGTGGAGCGCCCGCGACGATCACGGTCAACAGCGCAACCGCAGTGATCAACTGGGTTCCAACCGATGTGGCCACGACGGGCGGAACGATCGACTTTCTGCCCGATGGTAACAGTGCCAACTTCACGGGCTCAAGCAGCTTCACCGTGCTCAATCGTATCCTGCCCGTCAGCACGACGCGACCCGTCGGGCTGAACGGAACGGTGACCGGTTCGGTCGTGTCGGGCAGCGCCAACGTCTGGTTCTACAGCCCCACCGGCATCGTCTCCGGCACCAACTCGACTTTTACTGCTAACGGCATCGTCCTGACCGCGAACGACGTCGGGTACACGCCCGGTGTCAGCGGCGCCGGCAGCATCAACACGCCATACAAATTCACAACACAGACGGGCAGCGAAGCTGCGCGCGTGGTGAACAACGGCAAGATCACCACCACTGGCTATGCGCTGCTGATCGCGCCGGGGATCACCCAGGGCGGAACGATCGACGGCGCTGGCTCGGCGGCGCTGGTTGCAGCGCAGGATGCCACGTTCTCGATCGCCAACGGCATGTTCACCATCAGCGTGGACGAAGGCACGACGGTCACCAACGCGATCGTCCACACGGGCAGCACCGGCGTGGTCGCGGCGGGCGCCGCCGCGAAGAACGTCGTCATCCTCGCCGCGCCGCAGAACAGCGCGATCACGATGGCGCTGAACGGAAACTTCGGCGCGACCCAGGCTGAAGCGACGGACGCCGGCCGCACGATCGTCCTGTCGGGCGGGTACAACGTTTCGAACGGAGTGGTTTCGTCCACGCAGACGCAGACGCAAACGCCGACCCCTACGCCGACTCCAACCCCAACACCCACGCCGGCTTCCGGGCTCGTGGCAATCAATGTTGCAACGTCGGAATTCAAGGCGAATGTCACCGGCAAGAGCACGGGCGCGATCACCGTCAGCCCGACCGCTTCGGGAAGCGCCATCTTCCGCGGCAATGCCGATTTCACCTCGGCCACGACGATCGAAGTGGCCGTCGATCCCGGCGAGACTATTTCGGTCGGGGGCGATCTCAAGCTCACGGCACCACAAGCGGTCGACGTGCTGTTGCGCACCGCCGGGGGCGGATCGACCAACCCGACGATCAGCGTCACCGGCGATCTCACCCTGGACGCCAGCTATAAGGGAACCGGAGCGCCGCAGGGCGGTGTCGCCACGATCCGCTTGGACACTCCCACTCCCACTCCCACGCCAACTCCCACTCCGACACCCACGCCGACGCCAACTCCCACGTCAGTCTCACCCAGCTTGAGCGTCGGCGGAGCGACCAAGGTCTATGCGGACGGCTCGGGCTCGGGCCTCGGCGACACGGGCAAGGGCGGCACGGCGCAGATCCTGGCCAATGGCGGCACGGCCTCGCTCGGCACCACCACGATCCGCTCTACGGGCACCGGCGGAGCAGGCAGCAGCGGCACTGGCGGCACGGCCCAGCTCAAGGTCGCGGGCGCCTCGGTAACGACCGGCGTGCTCACCGTCGAGGCGATCGGCGCCGGTGGCAACGACTTCGCCGCGATCGGTGGCGGAGGGCAAGGCGGAACGGCGCTGGTCGAGGTCAATACCGGCGGCAACCTGACCGCGACGAGCGGTGTCATCCGCGCGCGCGGCACGGCGGGAAGCGGCAGCACGGGAGGCGGCACGGCCGTCGGCGGCACGGCGACCTTCACCGGCAGCAACGCACAAAGCTTCAATCTCGGGACGAGCTGGCAAGTCGATGCCAGCGGCAAGGCAGGCGATTCGGGGGCGGCTTCGACGGGCACCGGCACCGGCGGCACCGCAACCTTCACCAATACCGGCGCCGCCAATGTCGCGGCGAACAGTCGCACCGTCGGCACGCTGACCATCGACGCGAGCGGCGAGGCGGGCAACTTCAGCGGCGGCGGCGGTGGCAAGGGCGCCGCGGCATCGGGCAAGGGACAATTTACCGACGATGCCAGCGGCACCAACGGCCATGGCAAATATTCCAGCCTGAGCCTCTATGCCAAAGGCGACACCGCCGCGGCGACCAAGAGCGCATACGTGGACATTTCCAACGGTACGGTCACGGTCACGAATGGCGTGAACATCAACAGCGCCGGCCCCGCGACCTTCACGATCGCCAGCGGCAGCAAGCTCGACATGGGCACGACGCTCGACGTCACCTCCACCAAGGCCGGCATCGCCTTGAACGGCGGTGCGATCAAGGCGACCGGCAATGCCACGCTGATCGCTGTGACCGACATCACGGCGGCAGCTTCGTCGACCCTCGAAGGCGCCGACGTGCTGGTGAAGACGGACGGCAGTCTTTTGGGCGCGAACCTGTCGATCACAACGACTGGCGATTTGGGCATCAAGGTGGGAACCGATCTCGCCGCAAAGTCATTCGACGTTGCCAACACTCTCAGAGACTTCGCGGTCAGCACCGATCTGTCGGTGCCGGGCAAGATCGACATCACCACGCTCACCTTGCGTGACAGCGCACCGGGCAAGCTTACTGCAGGCGCGAACCTGACGATCGGTACCGCCGCAGCGACCGCAGGCCTCGAGCTGAACTCGACCAACGGCACGGTCAAGCTGAGCGGGCTGACGGCGGTTGGCGGCGGCGGCGCCGAATCCCTCACCGTAAAGGCCGACAATGCCACGCTGGATGCGATTCAGACTACGGGGAAAATCTTCGTCGACATCGACGGCGTCGGCGATGTCACGATCGGCAATTCGAAAGCCGGCACGCTCGAAATCAGAACTTTGGGCGGTGTTACGATCGCGGCGGCGACCGAAGCCAAGAACATCACAATCCAATCGAACGCCATCGACGTCACGGCCGCTCTCGGCAAACAGGGTGTGACCAAAGCGCTGACGCTCGATAGTGCCAACGACGGCGTTCAGACCAATTATTATGGCGGCGCGGACGTCGCCAGCGAATACAGCCTGAGCGCCGCCGAGATTGCCCGTCTCTATTCAGACGACATCACTCTGAACAACGGCAACGGCAACGCGCAGATTCGCGCTTTCACCGTAACGGGGCCGCTGGCTTCGCCGACCAATCAACTGGGCAGCGGAACGTTCACGATCACGGCCACCCAAGAGGCGCGTATCATCGGTGCCGTCGCTTTCACCGGCGTGAACTCCGGCAATACCTTCAGCGTGGAAGCGCCCGAAATCATTCTCGACAATCAGAGCGGGTCGGTGAGTCTGACCGGCGCCGGCGGTGTGCTGGACGGCACTCTGAATTTCAAGGGCGACAAGATCTGGGCGGTTTCGTCGAGCACGGAAGCGGCGCTGAACACGCCAACGCCAACCCCTACTCCGACCCCCACCCCAACTCCGACTCCGACTCCGACTCCGACTCCGACCCCAACGCCGCTCGATCCCACCACGGCCAATTCGTTGCTGTCCAGCAACGGAGGATCGGTCAACAACAACGGTGTGCTTCGCGCGGGCACGCTGCGGTTCGATGTTACCGATGAAGAGTTCCCGCCCTCGCTGTTGATCCAGAACACCGGCGCGGGCACGACATATGAACAGCGCCGCGGGTTCCAGGCGGGATCGGGCGGAGTCGTGATCACAACTCCGGCCACCGATCCGCTGATCATCATCAACGGCACTGGCAACAGCGGAGCAGCCGTCGGGCTCGACGTTCTCCCCCTGGTCCAGGTGAACGGCGGACCTTCGTCCACTGCGAGCGGCGGGCGCTCGGGATCGACGGTCAATGGCTGCGCGATCCCCAACGGTAACTGCACGCCAACACCGACCCCGACACCCACTCCGACTCCGACTCCGACTCCGACTCCGACTCCGACTCCGACGCCCACACCGACTCCGACGCCCACGCCGACCCCAACACCCACGCCAACTCCGACTCCAACTCCAACTCCAACTCCAACACCCACGCCGACCCCGACACCCACTCCGACGCCTACGCCCACACCGACTCCGACACCCACTCCGACACCCACGCCAACTCCGACTCCGCCCCCTCCGCCGCCCCTGGCCACCAGTCAGGAAATCACGCCGACGCAGGAGCGGATCGAGAAGACGGTGGAGCCGCCGGCCGACACCACGGCCGACGGTCCGGTCATGATCACGACGACGGTCGACGTGCAGGATCTCGGCCGGCTCAATTACGATCCGCAGGTGGACGAACCCGTCACCGCCTCGGGCAACGACGATCTGTGGACGCCGGCCTGCGATGCCGGAAAGGACGGCGATTGTCCGGCCCCCGGCGCAGCACCGTGAGCACGGGAGCTCACCGCCGCATTTTCGCTTCCTACCTTAGACTTTAGTCGGTCATCGTAGGTTTGGGGATGGGGTCGCCCGAGCTTTCTTAAGCCTTTTTACCATAAGCCCGCGCGCATGGGCTCGCAGAAGCAACGAGAGCAGCGTCAGGTCGTGATGCTCAATGCGCGCATGCGCAAGGGAGACGGATGGTCGGACGTGACCATCTGCAACCTCTCGCCGCGCGGTGCGATGGCGAAGGCGCTGACGCCGCCGGAAAAAGGCGAATTCGTCGAACTGCGCTGCGGATCGAGCTCGATCGTCGGCCATGTCCGCTGGTCGCAGGGCGTGCGCTTCGGCATCCGCGCCCAGGACCAGATCGACATCCGCGGCCTGCTCGCCGAACAACGCGGCGAACGCAAGGCCCCCAATGCCGATCGGCGCAGCGCCGCGCGCGAGGCTCTTGCCGCCAAGCCCCTGCCCAAAGCGGTATCGACCGAACAGTCGAGCCAAACCTTCGCGCGGGTGTTCGACTGGGGCGTCCTCGCGATCGTCGGTATCGCCGGCGCAGGGCTCGTCGGCAGCCAGGTCTATTCGGTGCTCTCCGCCCCGATGGTCGAGATACAGTCGGCCTTGCGATAGTGAAATTTTTGCCCACGGCCCCGGTTGACCGCGCGCGCGCTCGGCCGTAAGAGCGCCCCTCGCACGCACGTTGGATGCCAACGGCGGCCGTGTGGCGGAGTAGCTCAGCTGGTTAGAGCAGCGGAATCATAATCCGCGTGTCGGGGGTTCGAGTCCCTCCTCCGCTACCATTATTTCCCGATATTCTCAGACACCTGGCGTCGATCGGCCATACTGTCCCATGTCGCGATCTAGCCGCGGAAAGCGTAGAACTGCGCCTGCTGCCAAAGCTCGTCACGCCAGTGCGCCAGCGCAAGCCCGTGGAAGCGAAAACTGCGCGGTACGAAACTGGCCGCCAGCACCTGCTGCAGCGCCTGGGCCTGTGCGCGGGGCACCTTGTTCTGGATCGTGATGTGCAGGCGCAGATCGCGGTCGTCGCGCTGCTGGATCAGGCCGTGGAGCCGCTCGGCGAGTTCGGCGTGGATGTCGACCATGCCGGGGCTATCCAACGCAAAGGCAGTACCCTGCCCCAGATCCATCAAGCCGATCACTTGCGCCTCGGGAGCCCTTCGGCGGGCCATGTCGCCGAGCAGGCGACGCACTTCGCCCTCGGCAGAGGGCGGCAGCGCATGGAACAGCGTGACGTGTGCCGGCAGGCGATTGCGTTCAGGCGGGTAGTGCGCGCGGCGCAGGCCATTCGCCCAATCGTGGAGGCCTTGCGGCAGTTCCGCCGTGATCAACAGAGGCGCACGCCGGGGCGCAGCAGCCCCATCCGCACCCGGCGCGCCGCGGTCGATCAAGCGGGCTCCCTCAGCTCTTCCAACAGCTTCTCCGGCGCGGTCTCGCCATAGGGATCCTGGTCCTCGCCGGTGTCGTTGATGCCCGGCTCCTCGTACCAGTGGGTGATGACGTTGTCGTCGATCACCATGGCGTAGCGCCACGAGCGCAGGCCGAAGCCAAGGTGGCTCTTGTCGATCAGCATGCCCATGCGCCGCGTGAACTCGCCGTTACCGTCGGGCAGCAGCTTGACGTTCTTGAGACCAAGGTTCTTGCCCCACTGGTACATGACGAAGGCGTCGTTGACCGAGACGCAGTAGACCTCATCGACGCCGAACTGCTTGAATTCCTCGTATAGCCGTTCGTAGTTCGGGCACTGCTCGTTCGAGCAGGTCGGGGTGAAGGCGCCGGGCAACGAGAAGACCACCACCTTCTTGCCGGCAAAAGCGTCGCGCAGGCGGAAATCCTCCCAGCGGAACGGATTGGGACCGCCCAGGCTCTCGTCGCGCACGCGCGTCTTCAGGGTCACGTCGGGAATCGGGCGCTGGATCATGGACTATCTCCTCCTGTTGGCGAACGCCGAGATAGCCGGGGTCGTTTCATCGCCTAAACAGGATAAAGCGAAACCTTCGATCGCTTCAGGCGATCACAATTCCCCACGCGCGCGCCGGATCGCGAACCATTTGGCGACATTGGCATTGTGCTGCGTCAAGGTGTCGGCGAAAGCGTGGCCGCCCGTACCGTCGGCGACCATGTAGAGCGCCTTGGTCGGCGCCGGATCGAGCACGGCAGCGATCGAATCGCTGCCCGGATTGGTGATCGGGCCCCGAGGCAGGCCGACCATCGTATAGGTGTTGTAGCCGTTGAACGCGGCGATTTCCGACTGGCGGATGCGGCGGCCGAGCGGCTTGCCCTTGGTGATCGGATAGATGATCGTCGGATCGGCCTGGAGCAGCATCCCGGTGCGCACACGGTTCGAATAGAGCCCGGCGACCTGGCGACGCTCGGAGGGCTTGCCCGTCTCCTTCTCGACGATCGCGGCCAGCGTGATCGCCTCTTGCGGCGTCTTCACCACGGTGTTGGGCGAACGTTCGGCCCAGAGCTCCTTGAGCCGGCGCTGCATCGCCGCCTGCATGCGGCGCAACACGGCTTCGCGGCTCTCGCCGCGGGCGAAGTCGTAGGAATCGGGCAGGATCGAGCCTTCGGCGGGTACCGCGATCTTCCCCGTCAGGTGCGGCTGCGCCATCAGCCGCTCGTAGACCATGATCGAGGGCATCCCCTCGGGCACGGTGACGAAGCGGCGGATGATCTCGTCACCTTGGAGGATCGCCAGGATCTTCGAAGGGCTCGCCCCTTTGGGCAGCATGAATTCGCCGGCCTTGATCGGCGCGGCGCTGGCGAAGAAGCGGGCGCGCAGGCGGAAGGCCTCGGCCGAGCCGATCGCGCCTTCCTTCTCCAGCTTGGCCGCGACCACGGTCAGGCCGGCGCCGTCGGGGACGACGAAGGCCTGGTCCGCCTTCAGCGGTCCACTACCGTACCAGGCGCCGAAAACGCCCCACGTCGCGGCGAAACCGGCCAGCGCAAGCAGCGCTGCCAGGATGAAGCCGCGACGCGAAAGCATCAGCCTTCGTACTTGCGGACCACGAGGCTCGCGTTCGTGCCCCCGAAGCCGAAGCTGTTGTTCAGCGCGGCGCGCACAGAGCGCTTCTTGGCGGTGTGCGGCACCAGATCGACGCCCTCGCAGCTCTCGCTCGGATTATCGAGGTTGAGCGTCGGCGGCACGATCTGGTCGCGGATCGCGAGGATACAGAAGATCGTTTCCACCGCCCCGGCGCCACCAAGCAGGTGGCCGATCGCCGACTTTGTCGAGCTCATCGAGACCGTGTCGATGGCATCGCCGAACAGGCGACGCACGGCGCCGAGTTCGAGCTCGTCGCCGAGCGGGGTCGAGGTGCCGTGGGCGTTGATGTAGTCGATGTCCGACGGTTCGAGGCCGGCCTTCTTGAGCGCCATCTTCATCGACCGGAACGCGCCCGAACCTTCGGGATGCGGCGCGGTGACGTGATAGGCGTCGCCCGAGAGGCCGTAGCCGATGACCTCGGCATAGATCTTGGCGCCGCGCGCCTTGGCATGCTCGAGCTCTTCGAGCACGACGACACCGGCGCCCTCGCCCATCAGGAAGCCGTCACGGTCCTTGTCGTAGGGGCGACTGGCCTTCTCGGGCTCGTCGTTGAAGGCGGTCGACAGGGCGCGCGCCTGGGCGAACCCGGCGATGCCGATCGGGCAGATGGTAGCCTCGGCGCCGCCCGCCAGCATGACGTCGGCGTCGCCGTCCTTGATCATGCGCGCAGCGTCGCCGATCGAGTGAGCACCGGTCGAGCAAGCGGTCACGACCGCATGGTTTGGGCCCATCAGGCCGTACTTGATCGAGACCTGGCCCGAAATGAGATTGATGAGGCGTCCGTGCACGAAGTGCGGCGAGACGCGCGTGGGGCCCTTGTTGGCGAGCACGAGCGATTCGCTCTCGATGCCCGGCAGGCCGCCGATGCCCGAACCGATCGAGCAGCCCGCCATGTAGCGTTCTTCCTCGGTCATCTCGGTCAGGCCGGCGTCTTCGATCGCCTGGCCGGCGGCATCGATGCCGAAAACGATGAAGGGATCGACCTGACGCTGGACCTTGTGATCGACGCGCTTGTCGGCGTCGAAGCCCCAGGGGTGGTCCTTGGGCTTCACTTCGGCCGCGATGTGGCACTTCTGGCCTTCGGTATCGAAGTGGGTGATGCGGCCCGCGCCGGACTTGCCGGCGATCAGATTGCTCCAGGTCGTTTCCACGTCCGCACCCAGCGGAGTGACCAGACCAAGACCCGTTACGACGACACGACGCATGCAATTCTCCGAAAAAACAACAGGCTCAACCTCCAGAGAGGTCGAGCCTGCCGAATAATTCATCCCTGGCTCCCCACAGACGACCCTTAGACAGGCTCAGGGCAGCCGGGAATGATGGGCCTTGTCAGCCCTTGTTGTCGTTGATGAACTTGATCGCGTCAGAGACGGTGCTGATCTTCTCGGCGGCATCGTCCGGGATCTCGACGCCGAATTCTTCTTCGAAAGCCATGACCAGCTCGACGATGTCGAGGCTGTCGGCGCCCAGATCGTCGATGAAGCTCGCGTCCTCGGTCACCTTGTCGGCTTCTACACCGAGGTGTTCTACGACGATCTTCTTAACCCGATCGGCGGTGTCGCTCATGCATTTGCCCCTTCTAAAGCGGAGGATGGAAATCTCGGCAGTCGCCCTAAAGAACGCATGTGCCGCTGGCAAGCCTAATGGGCGATGCACCAAGGCAAAGCCA
>SECS01000342.1 GCA_004211435.1 Novosphingobium sp.
GTGACGTCCAGCAGCTCGACCGTGAACCTCAGCGTCGAGTTGGGCGGCAGCTCGTCGCCGCCGACCCAGCGCTCGCCGTAGGCCAGGGCGGCCGGGATCACGAACTCATAGGTCTCGCCGACGCGCATCAGGGCCACGCCCTCGGTCCAGCCCTTGATGACGCGGTTGAGCGGGAACTCGGCCGGTTCATTGCGGGCGTAGGAGCTGTCGAACTCGCGTCCGTCGATGAAGGTCCCACGATAGTGGACCTTGACCGTATCGGTCTCCCTGGGCTGCGCGCCCTCCGGATGCGCCGCGCCGACGCGCCGATACTGCAGGCCGCTCTCAGTCGTCGTCCATCCGCGCTGCGCGCTGTTCCAGGCCAGATAGGCGGCGTTGCCCGCATCCCAGTTCGCCTGGGTCGCAGGCCCGGCAGGCGCGGGCGGCGTCGGCGCTGTCGTGGCGCATGCGGTCAGGATGAGGGCGGCGGGGAGGGCGAGAGCAATCTTCATGGCCCTGAAATAGCACGACGAGCCGTGGCGCCGACCACCGAAGGCGAAATCGCTCCACAGGCCTTTATTTCGTCCGAAAAGCGAGTATATCACCGCGTTCCGCACATCTCTGCATTGAGTCCGCGCGAAAGCGTCGAGGCCCGGTCCGTCGCCCTCCGACCGGTGCGAAGACGCGCTCCTTCCCAAGGGAGCTGCACATTTCAGGCGTCCTGGTCCCATGGGACCGAGGGTGGACGCCGAAACCTTTCGGTCCGCGGACGCCGGTTGGCGCGCCGCGGCCGCCGCATTGAACGCGGGCTTCATGCCCGCCGATTGGGAACGAATAATGGCCAAGTCCACCGACGGTCTCGCCGATCTGGGTCAGATCGCCTTCGCCACGTCCTTCACCGGCAAGAAGCGCATCCGCAAGTCCTTCGGCCGCATCCCCGAAGCTGTGCAGATGCCGAACCTGATCGAGGTTCAGCGCGCCTCTTACGAGCAGTTCCTGCAGCGCGACGTGCGCAGCGGACCGCGCAAGGACCAGGGCATCGAGGCGGTCTTCAAGTCGGTCTTCCCGATCAAGGACTTCAACGAACGCGCCATCCTGGAATACGTCACCTACGAGTTCGAGGACCCGAAGTACGACGTAGAGGAATGCATCCAGCGCGACATGACCTATGCCGCGCCGCTGAAGGTCAAGCTGCGCCTGATCGTCTTCGAGGCGGATGAGGAAACCGGCGCTCGCTCGGTCAAGGACATTAAGGAACAGGACGTCTACATGGGGGACATCCCCCTGATGACGGACAAGGGCACGTTCATCGTCAACGGCACGGAGCGCGTGATCGTCTCGCAGATGCACCGCTCGCCGGGCG
>SECS01000167.1 GCA_004211435.1 Novosphingobium sp.
ATTGCTCGATGCCGATTTTGACGCCTTCGAGCGGGTCATGGCGGTCAACGTCAAAGGCGTGATGCTCGGCACCCAGATCGCCGTGCTGCGCCATGTGCCGCGCGGCGATCTGGGTGCCGAGCATCACGCCTTTGACGTTGACCGCCATGACCCGCTCGAAGGCGTCGAAATCGGCATCGAGCAATGAGCCGAAGGCATTGTCCGAAAGCCCGGCGTTGTTGACCACCGCGTGGAGCCCGCCGAACTCGGCGACGGCGAAATCGACCAGCGCCTGAACCGCCTCGCGGTTCGAGACGTCGGTGTGCTGGAAGCGCACGTCGCCGCCGAGGTCCTGCGCCAGCGCCTGGCCTTCCTCCTCCAGGACATCGGCGATGACCACGCGCGCACCTTCCTCGAGAAACAGTTCGACCATGCCGCGGCCCAGGCCGCGCGATCCACCGGTCACGATCGCGACTTTTCCGGCCAGTTCGTTCGCCATCGTCGTCTCTCTCCTCCGTCTCGTCCCAACTTTGGGAGAGTTCCCGGCGCCGTTCTAAAGTTCCGCCGTCTTGCCCGCGCCTGCTACATCAAGCGATGCTATCGACTCAATCGCGGAGACTGGAATGCAAAAGCGACTTCTCGGAGGGACATTAGAGGTTTCGGCCATAGGCCTGGGCTGCATGAGCCTGAGCGGCGCCTATGGTGCGGCTTTGTCCGAAGCCGAGGCTGGCGATCTGCTGCGCGCGGCCTACGATCGCGGTGTTACCTTCTTCGACACGGCCGAAATCTATGGCCCCTATCTGAGCGAGCAGTACCTGGGCGCCGGGCTGGCCGGCCTGCGCGACAAGGTGGTGATCGCCACCAAGTTCGGCTTCAAGTTCGAGGCCGATGGGAAGCAGGGACAAGGCTTCGACAGCAGGCCCCAGCGCATCCGTGATTTCGTCGAGGCTTCGCTGCAGCGACTGCGCACCGACTATATCGACCTGCTCTACCAGCATCGGCTCGATCCGGCCGTGCCGGTGGAGGACGTCGCCGGCACGGTCGGCGACCTGATCCGCGAGGGCAAGGTCCGCGCCTTCGGCCTGTCCGAGGCCGACGCCGACAGCATCCGCCGCGCCCATGCGGTCCAGCCGGTGACTGCGCTGCAGAGCGAATATTCGCTATGGTCGCGCGAGGTCGAGGACGAGATCCTGCCGACGCTCAACGAGCTGGGCATCGGCTTCGTGCCGTTCAGCCCGCTCGGCCGCGGCTTCCTGACCGGCGGGGTCAAACCGGACTCCTTGCCCGACACCGACTGGCGCGCGAAGATGCAGCGCTTCGGCGGGGAGAACGGGGCCAGAAACTATGCGCTGGTCGAGGCGCTGCAGGCGCTGGCGGCGAAGACCGGACACAGCTCGGGCCAACTCGCGATTGCCTGGGTGCTGCATCAGGGCGAGGACTTCGTGCCGATCCCTGGCACGCGCCGGCTCGATCGGCTCGAAGAGAACATCGCCGCGGCCGAGATCGTGCTCTCCGCAGAGGATCTCGCGGCGATCGACGCGGCCTTCCCGCAGGCCGAGATTGCCGGGGGCCGGTACTGGTGAGCGGCGTGACGTCCCTTGACCGCGATCCGGCGGCGCTGGTCGCCGATATCGAGGCGCGCGCGCGGCGGGTGGAAACGCCCTGCGGCAACGGCACTATCGTCTGGCGGATATGGGGCGAGGGTGAGCCTCTCGTCGTCAGCCACGGCGCCCAGGGCGCCTGGTCGCACTGGATCCGCAACGTCGAGACTTTGTCCGCCGATCGCATGCTGATCGCCGTCGACCTGCCGGGCCACGGCGATTCCGCCATGCCCGAGACGTCCGATCATCGCGGAAATGCCAAGGCGATCGCAACGGGTCTGCGCGCGATTCTCGGCGATCGACCCGCGGATCTCGCCGGCTTTTCCTTCGGCGGAGTCTCGTTCGCACACTTCGCTGCCTGGCATCCCGAGCAGGTGCGCCGGCTCGTGCTGATCGGCACGGGCGGGCTCGATACGCCGCTGGGTGAAGTGCTGCTCGGCCGCGTGTCGGGGCTCGAAGGCGAAGCGCGGAAGGCGGCGATCAAGGCCAACCTGCTCGGGCTGATGCTGCATCATGAGGACAGCGCCGACGCGCTCGCGCAGCACCTGCTGCTGGTCAACGCGCGCAAGGCCCGCTTCGATCGCGCGTCCGAGCTCGTGCTGCCCGACAAGCTCGCGCGGATACTGCCCGAGGTGCGGGTGCCGGTCGACGCGATCTGGGGCGAATTCGACCGGCCGCATCCGGCGCCTGAACTGCAGGAGGCGGTGATCCGCCGGACCCATCCCGAGGCCGACTTCCGCGTGATCGACGGGGCGGGGCACTGGGCGATGTACGAAAGGCCCGAGGCCTTCGACGCGGCGCTGCTCGCGATACTGGCCAAACCGCCCCGCGCGGCGCGGGTCTAGAGCGGAGGGAGAGGCTGCCATGACCACAACGTTCACCAACGCCCGAGTGTTCGACGGCCGCCAGGCTCTGCCCGGGCTGCACACGGTCGTGCTCGAAGGCAACCGCATCGCCTCGGTCTCGTCGGGTCTGGCCGACGGAGACGCGATCGACCTCGGCGGCATGACCCTGATGCCGGGGTTGATCACCTGCCATTTCCACCCCGATTTCTACAAGTTCACGCTGGCTCAGGGCTTTGCAGGCGAACCGCTGGGCAAGGAGCTGCCGCCGGGCGTGCTCATGGCGATCGGCGTGCGCAATTGCCGCGTGCTGCTCGAGTCTGGCTTCACCGGCTATGTCGGCGCCACCGCCGGGCACGACATCGACGCGCAGCTCAAGATGGCGATCGAGCAGGGGATCATCCCGGGACCGCGGCTGCGTGCCTGTTCGATGCACATCGGCACGACGGGCGATCTCAATCATTCGAAGAACTGGTGGCGCGAGATGACCAGCCCGGGGACCGACACTTTTGTCGATGGGCCCGCCGAGATGCGCAAGACGGTGCGCGAATTCATCCGCCGCGGCGCCGAGACCATCAAGCTGTTCACCAGCGCCGGCCATGGCTTTCCCGGTCCGGTGCCGCGCAACATGGAGCGCGACGAGATCGAGGCGGCGGTCCAGGCCGCGCACCACCGCGGCGCCAAGGTCCGCGCGCACTGCGCCGACAAGGAGATGATCCGCGAATGCGTCGCGCTCGGGGTCGATATCATCGATCACGGCGACGAGATCGACGAAGAACTGATCGCGCTGATGGCGCAGAAGGGCACCTGCTGGGTGCCGAGCCTGATCTATCCCAAGTGCCTGCTCCAGCTCGGCTGGGGCGACGCGCGGATGCAGGAACTCTACGATCACGTCCGCGCCATGCTGCCCAAGGCGCAGCAGGCCGGGGTGAAGATCCTGATCGGCGACGACTATTCGGGCGTCTTCCGTGACGTGATCCCCGACGATCCGCTTGACCACCAGGTAGGAAATTACGGCCGCGAGTTCGCCTACTATGCCGAAATCGACGGGCTTTCGCCCGCCGAGGTGCTGGCCTGGGGTACGGCCAATGCCGGCGAAGTGCTGACCGGCGGACGCGACAGGCTCGGGGTGATCGAGCCCGGAGCTCTGGCTGACCTGATCGTCGTCGACGGCGATCCGCTGGCGGACCTGTCGATCCTCGCCCGCCCGAACGAACACCTCAAGGCCGTCGTCCGCGATGGCCAGTTCATGATCGACCGCCTGTCGCAGGCGCGCCTCGCGCCCGCCACGCTTATGGGAGTAGCCGCCGAATGATCCCCGCCCAGCGCAACAAGACCTACATGCAGCTCGCCTTCGTCGTGCCCAGTCTCGAGGCGGCGATCGACCATTGGGTGCGCACCGCCGGAGCGGGGCCGTTCTTCGTGTTCGAGGAACTGCACTTCGACGAGAGCACCTATCGCGGCCAGTCGGCCGACGTGCAGCCTTGCCGCGCCGCGATCGGCCAGCACGGCGACATGCAGATCGAGCTGATCCAGCCGCTGACCGCAGGACCGGGCATCTGGACCGACGTCGTGCCGCTCGGCGGTTCGGGCTTCCACCACACCGGGCTCTACTGCGCCGATTACGAGGGCGAGCGCGCCGCCGCGCTGGCCGGCGGCGAAATGGCCTTCGAGGGGCTGATGATGGGCGCGAAGACCTGTTACGTCGACACAGTGAAGACCCTGGGCTTCATGACCGAGCTGATCACCGCCAACCCCGTCGCCGAGATGGTCTTCGGCCAGATCAAGGCCGCCTCGGAGGGCTGGGACGGCAGCGATCCGATCAGGACGATGGGCTAGAGCGATGACCGCGCTGCCGCCCGACTTTGCCGATCTCGAGCGCTTTGTGCCCGACTGGGTTCACGTTGACGCTCCCGCGCGCATGGCCAAGCGCCAGGGCTCTACCATCGCCGAACTCAAGGCTTTCTACGATGCGATGCTGCCGCGCGGCGAGGCCGTGCTCGCCTGCCTGCGCGACTATCGGCTCGGCGAAATGCCGGCTGAGGCCGAGACTCTGCTGCGGCTGATGTTGATGCTCGCCGAGGTCGCGCCGGCGGTCGAATGGTATAACGATCCCGCGGTCTACGACGGCTTCCCCGTCGAGCGCATCCGCTACACCCGGCTGATCTCCGACACGGGAGCCCAGGCATGAACGAGCTCGCCACCCCGCCGGTCCCCGGCATCGGCCTGACCGCGCGCTATCCCGAGATCGGCACCGGTCCGGTCGACACGGCGATCTATCACGAGCCCGACGTCTACGCGAAGGAGATGGAAGCCATCTTCAAGCGATCCTGGTTCATGGTCGGCCGGACCGAGCAGATCGCGCGGGCGGGGGACTTCTTCACCTATACCCTGCCGACCTTCCGCCAGGAGATCCTGGTCTGCCGCGACCGCGACGGACAGGTCAACGTGTTCCACAACGCCTGCACCCACCGCGGCAACGTCGTCGAGCATCGCAAGGAAGGGCACAGCCAGGGCCTCTTCATGTGCCGCTTCCACGGCTGGGCCTTCGATCTCAAGGGCGGCCTCGCGCGCATCCGCGACGAAGAGGGCTTCTTCGGCGTCGACAAGGCCTGCAACGGTCTGAAGCGCATGCCTGTCGGCATCTGGCAGGGCTTCATCTGGGTCTGCCCGAGCGACGAACCATACCAGAGCCTCGAGGAGTTCCTCGGCGATCAGGGCCGCGACACGGCCGGCTATCCCTGGGGCGCATGCACGCAGTCCTATCAGTTCGAAGTCGAGGTCGACTGCAACTGGAAGCTGGTCAACGACAGCCCGGCCGAGGTCTATCACATCCCCGTGCTGCACCCGAACTCGGCCGCGCCGACGATGATGGCCTCTGGCAATATCATGGGCCGGTTGCTCGGCACCGAGATCAAGGGGCACCACCGCACCAATTCGCATTACAGCGTGATGGGAGAGCCCAAGCCCGTGCAGAAGCTGGCCTATTTCCATGCAGCGGCGGCGCAGAACGTGGCGGTGGACGACAAGGGCTACGAACTGCCGAAGGGGATCAATCCCACGCGCTCGCCGTGGTGGACGGTCGACTTGATCCAGTTCTTCCCGACGATTGGCTTCACGCTCTCGGCGGGCATGTACACCGCCCACCAGGTCTGGCCGCTCGGCCCGAACAAGTCGCTCTACCAGCAGCGTGTCTTCGTACGGCCGGCCAAGACCGCGGCCGAGCGCTTCGGCCAGGAGAACACCATGGTCGAGTTCCGCGATGTGGTGATGGAGGACTTCTCCACGCTCGAACGCATCCAGCGCGCGCTCGACACTGGCCAGATCAAGCAGTTCCACTATCACGACCACGAGCTGGCGCTGCGGCACCAGCATCACGTCGTGACCCAGATCCTCGCGGAATGGGACCGCGAGCAAGCCTCAGCACAAGGATAAGACGATGGCGACGATCGCACAGACCGCCCCCTGCCGCGCGGTGACCCCTGAAGAGGTGGCACATTACGAGACGCATGGCTGGGTCCAGCTCAAGCGCTTCATTTCGCCCGGGATGATCGCGACGATGCTGACCAAGGCCAAGGAGCTGATGGGCGAGGACGGCGACAGCAATCCGCCCTATGGCATCGACCAGCCCTATTTCAACGCCTTCGCTGCCTCGGGATACAACGACGCGCGCGTGAAGCCGGTGTTCGACGGCATCGGCCAGGCCGCCAAGGCGCTGATGAACCGCAAGGCCGATCACGGCGTACGCCTGTTCAACGACTTCTTCGCGCCCAAGCTGCCCGCGGCGAAGAAGACGCGCAACCAGGGCAACGGCCCGACCAGCTTCCACCAGGACTACATCACCTTCGCGGTCGATCGCACCGGTGGGATGACCTTCTGGATCCCGCTCGAAGCCTATGGTCCCGAGGCGGGGACGATGTCGTTCCTCAACGGCTCGCACAAGCTGGGCGTGCTGGGGAACTACACGAGCTACGATGGCAAGGACATCCGCGAGGTCTGGCCCGAGCTCAACGACTGCGAAGAGAGCCCGCAGATC
>SECS01000168.1 GCA_004211435.1 Novosphingobium sp.
GGATCGCCGGTCCCGATCGACCGCGCGCGGGGATTCGCCGCTTGTACAGGCCACACGACGAACTCGACGGTTTCGCTGCCGGCCCCCGGGCCGATGCGGCCCCGCCGGCGCGCGTGGAATCTCCATCGCGGGCGACCTTGCGCGCGCGGCTCGAGCAGCGGTTTCATGCGCTCGATCTGGTCCACGATCTCGCCGAGGAGATCGGCACCCGGCGCTGGTATCGCGGCATGGGCACGATGCTCGCGCTCGGCGCCGTGGCGCTCGCCTTCTGGCCCGATTTCTCCGCGGTCGAAGCCGCGACCGGCTCCCACCCCGACGACGCCGTGCGCCGCGAGCTGCGCGGTCAGGCGATCGCCCCGCTCGCGCTCGGCGCCGGCAGCGGCCTGCGCACGCGCGCCGATGCGCGGGTGATCCCGCTCGCCGGCGTGCCAGAGCGCGCGAGCCTGCAGATGGTCGCGACGCTCGGCGAGGGCGACAGCCTCGGGCAGATGCTCCAGCGCGCCGGCGTCGGCATCGTCGACGCCGCCCAAGCCTCGCAGATGGTCGCCGCGGTCATGCCGCTCAGTGACGTCAAGGCGGGCACCCAGTTCGCCATCACGCTCGGCAGTCGCGCGGCGCCGGGCGAGCCGCGCACGCTCGACAGGCTCACCTTCCGCGCGCGCTTCGATCTCGACCTTGCGATCGCGCGCCAGAACGGCGGCCTCGGCATCGCCCGCCAGCCCGTCGCGGTCGATGCGACGCCGCTGCGCGTGCGCGGCACGGTCGGCGCCAGCCTGTTCCGCTCGGCCCGCGCCGCCGGCGCGCCGATGAAGGCGATCGAGCAATATCTCCAGACCCTGGCCGCGCACGTCAGCCTCGACGGCGGCGTCACGCCCAGCGACCAGTTCGACATGATCGTCGCCTACAAGCGCTCGGCCAATGGCGAGAACCAGGTCGGCGATCTCGTCTATGCCGGGCTCGAACGCGAGGGCAAGCCGGTGGCCGAGCTCGTGCGCTGGAAGGACGGCCAGTTCGTCGACGCCGCCAACAGCGGTGGCGGTATGATGGCCGCGCCCGCGCAGGTCCTGAGCGGCGGCATGATCATGCCGGTCAACGGCCGCATGACGTCACCCTTCGGCGCACGTCGCCACCCGATCCTCGGCTATGTCCGCATGCACGCGGGCGTCGATTTCGGCGCGGCCTGGGGTTCGCCGATCTTCGCCACGGGCGAGGGCGTGGTCTCCTTCGCCGGGCGTCACGGCGGCCACGGCAACTACGTGCGGATCGAGCATGGCGGCGGGCTCGGCTCGGGCTATGGCCACATGAGCCGGATCGCCGTCTCGCCCGGCGCGCGCGTCTCGGCCGGGCAGGTGATCGGCTATGTCGGCTCGACCGGGCTCTCGACCGGCCCGCACCTCCACTACGAGGTCTACCAGCACGGGCGCACGGTCAATCCGCTGTCGGTCAGCGTCAATTTCAAGACCGTGGGCGGCGCGCCCGCCGGCATGGAGAAGGGCCAGCTCGACGCGCTCAAGGGCAAGATCGCCCAGCTCAAGGGCGTCGCCCCCGGCGCGGCGCTGCAGAAGCTCTCGCCCAAGTACCCGCCGGTGAAGGCGCTTTCGGGCAAGGTTCCCTAGCGACAACGATTGAAGCGGCGGGGGAATTCCGCCTAGAAGCGCCGCATGACCGCGAACTATCCCGCCCTGCGCCTCCGTCGCACGCGCGCCACGGCCTGGAGCCGGGCGATGCACCGCGAGAACTTCCTCTCGCCCGCCGATCTGATCTGGCCTTTGTTCGTCACCGACGGCTCGGGTGTCGAGGAGCCGATCGGCTCGCTGCCCGGCGTCTCGCGCTGGTCGCTCGACGGCATCGCCGCGCGCGCCAAGGAGGCGGTGTCGCTCGGCATTCCCTGCCTGGCGCTGTTCCCCAACACCCAGCCCGGCCGACGCAGCGAGGACGGGCGCGAGGCGCTCAATCCCGACAACCTGATGTGCCGCGCGATCAAGACGATCCGCGATACCGTGGGTGACGGTCTCGGCGTGCTGACCGACGTCGCGCTCGATCCCTATACCAGCCACGGTCAGGACGGGCTGATCGACGCTGAGGGCTACGTGCTCAACGACGCGACGGTGGAGGTTCTCGTCGGCCAGTCGCTGAACCAGGCCGCGGCCGGCGCGGACATCATCGCCCCGTCGGACATGATGGACGGTCGCATCGGCGTGATCCGCGCCGCGCTCGAAGAGGCCGGCCACCACAACATGCAGATCATGGCCTATGCCGCCAAGTACGCCTCGGCCTTCTACGGACCGTTCCGCGATGCCGTGGGTTCGGGCGGGCTGCTCAAGGGCAACAAGATGACCTATCAGATGGACCCGGCCAACGGCGAGGAAGCGCTGCGCGAAGTCGCGCTCGACCTGGCCGAGGGCGCCGACAGTGTCATGGTCAAGCCGGGCCTGCCCTATCTCGACATCGCCCGCCGCGTGAAGGAGCGCTTCGAGGTGCCGGTGTTCGCCTATCAGGTGTCCGGCGAATACGCGATGATCGAGGCGGCGGTGACGGTCGGCTCGGGCGATCGCGACGCGCTCGTGCTCGAGACCCTGACCGCCTTCAAGCGCGCCGGCTGCTCGGGCGTGCTGACCTACCACGCCGCCCACGCGGCGCGGCTGCTGAACGCGTGATCGAAACCGATCGCTTGGTCATCCGGCGCTGGCGCGACAGTGATCGCGCGCCGTTCTGGGCCATGGCGCAGGATCCGGAGGTCATGCGCTTCCTGCTGCCGATCGCCAGCCGCGCCGAAAGCGACAGCGTCATCGACCGGATGCATGCGGCCCAGGGTCAGCACGGCCATTGCTTCTGGGCCGTCGAGCGCAAGGAGGACGGCCGCTTTCTCGGCTTCTGCGGCCTGATGGCGCCGCGCGCGCCCTTGCGCGAGACCGAGATCGGCTGGCGCCTGGCGAGGGATGCCTGGGGGCAGGGCTATGCGCGCGAGGCGGCCGAGGCCTGCCTCGCCTGGGCCTGGCGCGAACTGCGTGCGAAATCGATCGTGGCGATCACGGTGTCGGCCAACGAGAGGAGCTGGGGGCTTATGGAGCGGTTGGGCATGACACGCGATCCGGAAGAGGACTTCGATCATCCCGCGGTGCCCGACGGCGATCCGCTCAAGCGGCACATGCTCTACCGGATCGATCGCCCGCAATGAGCGCGGATCAGCTCGCCGGCAGCCCGCCGGATTCGCAACGGCCGGACTCGCAGCAGCCGGTCAGGCGCGCGCTGTTCGTCGCGACGATCCTCACGGGAAGCTTCCTGCTGTTCCTGGTCCAGCCGATGGTCGCGCGCATGGCGCTGCCGCGGCTGGGCGGCGCGCCCAACGTCTGGAACAGCGCGATGCTGGTCTACCAGGCGCTGCTGCTCGCGGGTTATGCCTATGCGCACAAGCTCGGGCAGATGCCGATCCGGCGTGCGGCCAAGCTGCACCTGATCCTGCTGGTGGTCGCGGCGGTCACGCTGCCCGTCGCGCTGGTGGCCTTGCCCGCACCCGCGCCGGGCTGGGAAGTGCTCTGGGTGCCTGCGCTCTTCGCCGTGACGATCGGCCCGGTGTTCTTCCTCGTCTCGGCCCAGGCGCCGCTGATGCAGCGCTGGTTCTCGCTCCATCCGCGCGCGGGCGAGCCCTGGGCGCTCTATGCGGCGTCGAACGTCGGCAGCTTCGTCGGCCTTGTCGCCTATCCGCTGCTGGCCGAGCCGTTGCTGTCGATCCACGCGCAAAGCCTCGGCTGGAGCCTCGGCTATGCCGCGCTGATCGTGCTCGTCGCCCTCTCGGCGCGCGCGCGCTGGCGGGTCGAGACGGCTCAACCCGAAACCGGGCCGTCTGTCGAGGACGAAGCCGAAGCGATTGGCTGGCCGCGCATCCTGCTGTGGCTGGGCCTGTCGGCCGTGCCTTCGGGCCTGATGCTGTCGACGACGACGCACCTCACGACCGATGTCTTTGCGATGCCGCTGCTCTGGGTGATCCCGCTCGGGCTCTACCTGCTGAGCTTCGTCGTCGCCTTCTCCGATCGGCGGGCGCTCGCCGGCACGATCACCCTGGCGGCGCCTGCGGTCATGCTGCTTGCGGGCGGCACGGCGATGATCTCGCGCAGCTCGGGTACGATGATGCTCGCAATGGGCTCCGTCGCGCTGCTCTTCGTCGTTGCGGTCGTGCTCCACGCGCGCATGTACGAGCTGCGCCCGCCAGCCTCGAAGCTGACCTTGTTCTATCTCGTCATGTCGGCCGGCGGCGCGCTTGGCGGCGTGTTCACCGCGCTGATCGCGCCCGTGGTATTCGACTGGGTCTGGGAGCATCCGCTGCTGGTCATCGCCGCGGCGCTGCTGATGCCGCTGCGGCCGCTCGAAGACCTGCGCCGGCTGCCCGGGCTCGATCCGGGCATGGCACGGCTTGCCGCCTACGTGCTCTTCGCCGTCGCGGCCTTCCTCTGCTGGCAGCTGGCGCAATATGCGATTATGCCCGATCCGCCGGTCACGCGGCTCTACTTCACCACGGGCATCGTCCTGATCGGCCTGGTGCTGGTTCCCTGGCGACCGTTGTTCGCCGGGCTGCTCGTCCTGCTGATGCTGGCGCAGGGCGGGATGGAGACGGTCTACGGCTCGGGCCAGGGCAACCGCACGCGCAGCTACTTCGGCATCTACACGGTGCGCGACTACGACACGCTCAAGCTGCGGTCGCTGGCGCACGGGACCACGCTGCACGGCCAGCAATCGACCGACAAGGCGCTCGAATGCGCGCCGATGACCTATTACGGCGCAAGTTCTGGCGTCGGTATCGTCATGGGCCAGGCGCCGAAGCTCTACGGGCCCGGCGCGCGGATCGGTGTGGTCGGGCTCGGCACGGGCACGCTCGCCGCCTATTACCAGCCGGGCGAGCGCTGGCGTTTCTACGAGATCGACCCGGCCGTGCTGCGCCTGTCGCAGAACGGCACCTTCACCTACCTCTCGCACTGCGCGCACAACCCGCAGGTGGCGATCGGCGACGCGCGGCTCGAACTGGCCAAGGCGCCGCCGAGCTCGTTCGACGTGCTGGCGATCGACGCCTTCTCGTCCGATGCGATTCCGCTGCACCTGCTGACCGACGAGGCCGTGGGCGTCTATCTGCGCGCGCTCTCGCCCAAGGGCGTGCTGCTGATCCACATCTCGAACCGCTACATCGGGCTGCAGCCCGTGCTTTCGGCGATCGCGCGGCATCGCGGCCTCACCGCCGTGGTGCGCGACGACAACCCGCAGGACCGCACCCTGCTGACGCCTTCGGCCTGGGTGCTGCTGACGCGCGATCCGGCGCAGCTCCAGACTTTGTCACAGTTGCGGCCCGATGCGCCGTGGACGAAGCTCGCCAAGCCGGGCGCCCAGGTGTGGACCGACGACCACGCCTCGATCCTGCCCTATATCCGCTGGAACAACATGATGAGACAGCCATGAGCATCGCCGACCTGAGCAAGCGTACCGACATCTCGCTGATCGCGATCAACGGCAAGGCGCCGCGCATCCATTCGAGCGCCTTCATCGCCCCGGGCTGCCGGATCATTGGCGACGTCGAGATCGGCCCCGACGCTTCGGTCTGGTACAATTGCGTGATCCGTGCCGACGTGAACCGGATCGTCATCGGCGCGCGCACCAACATCCAGGACGGCAGCGTCGTCCATTGCGACAGCCCCAAGCCCAAGCGTCCGCAGGGCTTCCCGACGATCATCGGCGACGACGTGCTGATCGGCCACCTCGCCATGGTCCACGGCTGCACGCTCGAGGACCGCGCCTTCGTCGGGCTCGGCGCGATCGTCATGGACGGATGCACGATCCATTCGGACGGCATGCTCGCCGCGGGCGCGCAGCTGACTCAGGGCAAGGTCATCGAATCGCGCCAGCTCTGGGTCGGCCGGCCCGCCAAACATGTCCGCGACCTCACCGACGAGGCCTTGGTCGACATGCAGGCCGGCGTGAAGGGCTACGTGATCAACGGCCGGATCCACGGCGCTGCGATCGATGGCGCGAGCCAAGCCTGAGGCGCCGACGGCCGAAGCGATCCGCGCCCTGGTAGACGGCGAGGGCCGGCTGGCCCTGCGCGTGACGCCCGGCGCCCGGATCGAGATGCTGGAGATCGCCGAGGGCCGATTGCTCGCGAAAGTCCGCGCCAGGCCGGAGGACGGCAAGGCCACGGCGGCCGTTCTCGCGCTCGTGGCGCAGGCCCTGGGTATCGCGCCCTCGCGCGTCACCTTGTTGCGCGGCGCAACTTCGCGCGAAAAGTTGCTGCGGGTCGCTCAATAATCCCAATCCAACCCCACCACCGCGAACTCGAAGCGCGGCGTGCCCGCGCCGAGCATGGGCTTGCCGATCGTCACGTGTTTCGCCTTGGTCAGCGCGGCGATGAAGGGCTTGGGCTCCTTGACGAAGACGGTGTTGGT
>SECS01000343.1 GCA_004211435.1 Novosphingobium sp.
GCATACCCCATGATCAGCTTGCCGACTTCGGTCGAACCGGTGAACGCGATCATGTCCACATCCATATGCAGCGCCAGCGGCTTACCCGCCTCTTCGCCGTAGCCGGTGACGACATTGAACACGCCGGGGGGAAGACCGGCCTCCACCGCCAGTGCCGCAAGCCGGAGCGCCGAGAGAGACGACTGTTCGGCCGGTTTGAGGACGACGCTATTGCCGGCCGCGATCGCCGGGCCGAGTTTCCAGGCATCGATGATCATCGGGTAGTTCCAGGGCGTGATGACCCCGATCACGCCGAGCGGCACTTTTCGCACCAGGGCCCGGGCGTTCGGGCCGGTCGGTGCTATCTCGTCATACTGCTTGTCGATCATTTCGCCGTAATACTGGATGCCATCGGCGCAGAGGCGGACATCGACATTGAGCGAAGCCAGAACCGGCTTGCCGACATCGAGCGTTTCGAGCACCGCAAGCTCTTCCGCATGGGCGCGGATGAGTTCGGCCCATCGGAGCATGACCTTCTTTTTCTCGAGCGGCTCCTGTTTTCGCCAGACGCCGCTTTCGAAGGCGGCGCGGGCCGAACCGACCGCCGTATCGATATCGGCGCCGACGCCGCGCGCGAGCGGCGTCCCCGGCTTGCCGTCCATCGGGCGCGGACGGGTAAACGTCTCGCCTGATAGTGCCGGGCGATAGTCGCCCCCGATGAAGAGGCGGCCTTCAAGCTTGAGCGTGGAAAGCGCGCTTTCCCAGTAGTCGCGGGTATAGGTCGTGGTCATCGGAGTGTCCCTGTTCCTAAAGCGTCTTCGGCAGCGTCATGATCGTGTTCGCGAAGGCATGGATATCGGCGTCGGAAATTTCGCGGACCGTCGAGCGCCGCATCGGCTGGTTTTCCGCCGCCCGCATTTCGGCGGCGAGGTCTGACGCTGAAAAGGCGACGAATGCCTTCGGCAGCGCTCGCTCCACCCCGCAGCGATCCATGAGATCGGTAACGAACCCGGGCAGCGCCTGCGCATCGGCAAGACCCAGCACATGGGCCGCCTCGTTCAGGTCCGGTGTATCGGCATCGCACAGCCACGAGAGCGTCGCCTCGAAGCCGAGCGCCGTTGCAAGCCCGTGATGAACCGGCGCAAGCCCGGCCAGCGCATGGCTGATATTGTGGGCGACAGCCGTGCCGCAGTTGTCGATCGCGATACCGGCATAGCAGGAGCCGAGCAGCACCTTTCCGCGGGCATCGAGATTGCCTGGAGCCTTGACGGCTGTCTCGAGCGAACCTGCCACCAGTCGCATGGCCTCATGGGCATAGAGTTTCGCGCCGGCATGGGTGTTGCGGTTGGTCGCCGC
>SECS01000344.1 GCA_004211435.1 Novosphingobium sp.
CCTGGCGCAGGGGAAGCTGATCCGCAATTACGGCGCAGCTGTCGTGGTCATGGCGTTCGACGAGACCGGCCAGGCGGATACCTATGACCGCAAGGTCGAAATCTGCAGCCGCGCCTACAAGATCCTGACCGAGCAGGCAGGCTTTCCGCCCGAGGACATCATCTTCGATCCGAACGTGTTTGCGGTGGCGACCGGGATCGAGGAACACAACAATTACGGCGTCGATTTCATCGAGGCGACGCGGACGATCCGCGAGCGCATGCCGCTGGTGCATATTTCAGGCGGCGTTTCGAACCTGTCCTTCTCGTTCCGCGGCAACGAGCCGGTGCGCGAGGCGATGCATGCCGTGTTCCTGTACCATGCCATTCAGGCGGGTATGGACATGGGCATCGTCAATGCCGGTCAGCTGGCGATCTACGAGAACATCGATCCGGAACTGCGCGAGGCCTGCGAGGACGTGGTGCTGAACCGCCGCGCCGACGGGACCGAGCGGCTTCTGGAAGTGGCCGAAAAATATCGCGGCGGCCCCGGCAAGGAAGCAAGGGGCCAGGATCTCGCTTGGCGCGAACGCTCGGTCGAAGAGCGGCTGTCGCATGCGCTGGTCAACGGCATCACCGAATTTATCGATGCCGATACGGAAGAGGCCCGGCTGCAAGCTGCGCGGCCGCTGCATGTCATCGAGGGGCCGCTGATGGCCGGCATGAATGTGGTCGGCGATCTGTTCGGTTCGGGCAAGATGTTCCTGCCGCAGGTGGTGAAATCCGCCCGCGTGATGAAGCAGGCGGTTGCGGTGCTGCTGCCTTACATGGAAGAGGAAAAGCGCCTCAACGGCGGCGACCAGCGCAAGACCGCCGGCAAGATCCTGATGGCGACCGTCAAGGGCGACGTCCACGATATCGGCAAGAACATCGTCGGCGTCGTGCTCGCATGCAACAATTACGAGATCGTCGATCTCGGCGTGATGGTACCGGCGACGAAGATCCTCGAAACGGCAATTGCCGAGCAGGTCGATATCATTGGTCTGTCGGGCCTGATCACGCCATCGCTCGACGAAATGGTGCATGTGGCAGCCGAAATGGAGCGGCAGGGCTTTAATGTTCCGCTGCTGATCGGCGGTGCCACGACCAGCCGGGTGCACACGGCCGTCAAGATCCATCCGCGGTATGAGCGGGGCCAGGCCGTCTATGTCACGGATGCCTCGCGCGCCGTCGGCGTCGTCTCGGCGCTTCTATCGCCGGACGCGAAGGATGGCTATGTCGAGACGATCCGCGGCGAATATGCGAAGGTCGCAGCGGCGCATGCCCGTTCTGAAGCGGATAAGAAGCGGCTG
>SECS01000345.1 GCA_004211435.1 Novosphingobium sp.
CTGCCATTCCGCTCGGCAATCCACGTTCGCGTTAGCAGCGGAAGGATTTGCAGCGGCGCCGAAGGCCGGTATGCGACGCGGCATCTCGAAGGATACCCCATGCCCGTCACCACCGTCGGTCTCGATGCCGATGACACCCTCTGGCACAACGAGACGATCTTCCGTCTGACCCACGACCGGTTCGTCGGTCTTCTGGCCGAGCATGGCGATCGGGCGGTGCTGGAGGCCCGCCTGGCCGAGGTGGAAGGGCGCAATCTGCGGCTCTACGGCTATGGCGTGAAGGGGTTCACCCTGTCGATGATCGAGACGGCGATGGAGCTGACGGGGGGCGAGGCGCCGCCGGGGGTCGTGCGCGAAATCCTTGCCGCGGGGCGCGAGATGCTGGCCCATCCGGTGGAGCCGCTAGCGGGCGCGGAAGCGGCGCTGGCGACCCTGTCGGAGCAATACAGGCTGGTGCTGATCACAAAGGGCGATTTGATCGACCAGGAGCGCAAGCTGGCGGCGTCGGGGCTGGGCGATCTGTTCGCGGCGGTGGAGATCGTTTCGGAGAAACGGCCGGGCACCTACGCCCGCGTCTTCGACCGGCATGGCACGGGCCCGGCCGAGGCGGTAATGGCCGGCAACTCGCTGAAATCAGACGTTCTGCCGGCGCTGGAAGACGGCTGTTTCGCCGCCCACATCCCCTATCCGATCACGTGGGCGCATGAGATGGCGGACGCGCCGGTGGATCATCCGCGTTTCGCCGCGCTGGAGACGCTGACGGACTTGCCGGAATGGATCGCTTCATTGGACCGCTGATGGGTGAATGAAGGGGTTGTGCGCCCCCCTCCCCCTCATTAGACGGGCCGCTTAACCGACAACCAGATCGCCGACGGCCCGCACGGCGCGCCGTGGGCCTTCGCGCGCGAGGCTAAAGCCCTGTCCGAGCATGACGAGAAAGACGCCGCCGTCCGCGCCGCGCTCGCCGTGCAGGGGGATTCGGGCGTCACGCCACGGCACACGCTGTTCTACTTCTACGGCGAGGGCGACCACGATGACCTGAACGAGGTCGCGCGGCGGGCCGGATTCGTGACGCGCGGCCAGGACGACGTGACCGTCCTTGAAACGACCATACCGGTGGACGAAGCCAGCTTCGCGCCCGTCTCCGCCATGATGCAATCCTGGGCCGCGGCCTTCCAGCTCGACTACGACGGCTGGGAGTGCGCGGTCGTGACGAACTAGAGGAGGCTGAGATGCCCAAACGTACGGACATTCAGTCGATCCTGATCATCGGCGCCGGCCCGATCGTCATCGGCCAGGCGTGCGAGTTCGACTATTCGGGCGTGCAGGC
>SECS01000346.1 GCA_004211435.1 Novosphingobium sp.
GTCAGCGGCTGGTACAGGCGCGCGGCGTCCTCGCCGACCGAGAAGATCGCATAGCCGGTGTCCGCGTCGACGCCGAGTTGCGGGCCGAGGAAGAACTCGTTCGCGACGCTGGCGATGATCTGGGGGAAGCGGACCTTCGAGCGATATTCCGCATGGTTGTAGGCCAGTTCATAGCCCCACTGATCGGCGTCGCCGAACGTGCCTTTGATCCCCGGCGTGATGGTGAAGCTGTCCGACCGATTGCGGGTGAAGCCACGGGACAGCCCCCCCATTTCCTCGGGCGAGAACTGCCGCTGCCAGCCCTCCAGCAGGCCGGTGTCGGCGTTGAAGAACAGGCCGTCCTCGCTGCCCTCGGCGTCCTGGTACGACCAGCTCTGGACGTCAGGGAACAGCTTCAGGTCGCTATGGCTGTACTGCACGTCGAGGAACAGCTCGGTGCGGTCGTCCAGCGTGTAGCCCATCGATGCGTAGGTGTTCACGCTCTGGCGTTCGCTCAGGATCGTGCCGTAGCCGATGGATTCGTTGCTGCCGCAGAACATGCCGTAGCGCGGCCGGTTGGCGTAATAGGTGGTGCCGTCGTTCTGCGCGCTCAGGGCGTCGCAGGTCGCCTGGCCCGGGTCCAGATAGTCGTCGACCTCGTCGAACCGCAGATAGGCGCGCCGCGCCAGCGGGGTGTCGCGCGTGGGATCGTCGGCCGTCGAATCCTGGATGCCGCGGTCATAGGCCCAGAGCGGCTCCTGGTTCAGGACCTCGACGCCGACGACGCCGTGGAAAGCCCCCCGCTCCCAGCCCGAGGTGATCGTCAGGCGCTGCGATTCGCCGCCGCCGCCCTCGGTGAAGCCCGAGCGGAAGTCGACGCGCGTGCCGTCGGCCGATGTCTTCAGGATGAAGTTGACGACCCCGGCGATGGCGTCCGAGCCGTACACCGCCGACGCGCTGCCGCTCAGCACCTCGACCCGCTCGATCAGGCCGACCGGGATGTTCGAGACGTCAGTGAAATTGCTCTGGCCCTGGAAGGGCAGCGGGAAGTCGGCGATGCGGCGGCCGTTTACCAGCACCAGGGTATGGTTGGGGCCCAGACCCCGCAGATCGACCTGTTGCGCGCCGGGCGTGAAGGATGCGCCGGAGAAGGACTGCTGGCTCTGGGTCTCACCGCCGTTCTGCGTCACGGCGCGCAGAAGGTCGGGCACGCTCTGATAGCCGTTGCGCAGGATGTCCTCGGCCGTGATCGTGGTGACCGGCGCGGGTCCTTCGGTGTCGATCTGGCGCGGAATACGCGACCCCAGGACGATGACCTCGTCGACATCCGACAATGCGCCCTGCG
>SECS01000347.1 GCA_004211435.1 Novosphingobium sp.
GCCGTCTGCGATCCGCTCGGCGGCCTCTATCTGCCGGCAACCGGCATGCTCGTCGTGTCCGACCTGCATCTGGAAAAGGGCGCTGCCTTCGCGCGTCGCGGCATGATGCTGCCGCCCTACGATACGATCGCCACCCTCAACATCCTCGCCGCCGTCATTGCCCGCTACGATCCGAAAGTGGTCGTGTCGCTCGGCGACAATTTCCATGATCGCCGCGGCTCGGAATACCTGCCGGCAAACCTGCGCACCATGATTGCAGACATGGCGCGCGGTCGCGACTGGATCTGGATCAACGGCAACCACGATCCTGATGGTACGATCGACCTGCCGGGTACCTGCACCGACGAACTCGTCTATGGCGACCTCGTCTTCCGCCATGAACCGAGCCTGGCAACAGGCCCGAACGGCGTCAAGGGCGAGGTCGCAGGCCATCTCCACCCATCCGCCACCGTCCGCCGCCGCGAGAAATCCGTCCGCCGTCCGTGCTTTGCCAGCGACGGCCACCGCCTCCTCATGCCCGCCTTCGGCGTTCTCGCCGGCGGCCTCGATCTCAATCACAAGGCGATGCACGGCATATTCGACCGCGAAACCCTGGTCGCCCACCTCCTCGGCCGCGACCGCATCTATTCCGTCCGCTACGGCAATTTGCTGGGCTGATCGCCCCAGGGATCAATCCCCTCCTTCAGCCAACGCAGTGTGTCGGTCCAGAACTCCTCCCTGTGGCGCGCGTGGAACAGGCCGAAATGCCCGATCCGTGAGTGCCCGTAGACCGCGGGCTCCAGCAGAACCTCCGTCCGTTCGGCGCCGGTATAATAGGCAAGGCTGCGGCGAATAGCTGCCATGCTGCCAATGTCGTCGTCCGCAACGGCAATGGCCAGGATGGGTGCCGTGACCGCCGCAAACCGGCGCAGAACCTCGTCGCGCTCGCCGACCGGATGGGTCATCTCCATCCGGGCCCCGCGAAAGCTCCACTCGTTGGCAACGCCTGCCGGCAGGTCTTCGAGCCAGCCGAGCCGCTTGCCCGGGAAATAGCCGAATGCGGCGGTAAGCACCGGCATCACTACATGCCACTTGAAAAACAGCCGGGCGCGGTGCCCCGGCGCATAATCGCGCCAGTAGGCGTATTGCGCGCCCACCGTCAGCATCCGGTCGATCCGTGCCCCGTTCGGAGATAGGCCGGGCAGATAGCCGCCGATACTGTGGCCAACCACCTGCAGCGGTTGATCCGGCCGCCTGTCGTGCATGAACCGAAGCGCTGCGTCGAAATCCTGCTCGCCCCAGTCCCGCCAGCGATAGCCGCAGCCCTTAAGGCTCGCCGG